>NZ_JBLIWA010000001.1:314186-387247 GCF_047525675.1 Streptomyces sp. 796.1
CCCCCCCCCCCCCCCCCCCCCCGGGCCGGGTGGGAGCGCGGGCCCGCCGGCCCGGCCGGCGGCTACTCGGCCACGTAGGTGGTGCGCGTCCAGTGGAAGACGCGGAGGGCGCGCTCGCCGTGCGGCACCGTCTCGGCCGTCGGCGCGAAGTGCGCGTAGTGGTTCCCGCGGTGCAGCTTCAGCGTCGCCCCGGGGTCGTGCACGTACCGGATGCGTTCGTGGTCGGGGAGGTCTGCCGCGGGTCCGCCGCGGAGGATGACGTTGGCCTCTTCGGCTACGGTCGGCTGCGTCAGCACGTCTTCGGTCACGAGTTCATGGGTCACGGTGGGAAACTCCTCCGGTGAGCGGCACTGTGGAGGCGGCGAGTGGTCTCCAGTGAACGGCGGGTGGGCCTCTCCCGGGCACAGTTCAGCAGCAGGTCAGCGCCCCAAGTAACCCCTAAATCCGATTCGTCGGGCCGCGGGGGTTTCTGGGGGCCCTAGGGGCTTGGCAGTGACCTACGCCACTGACGTCGATCCCGTGGCCGGGAGGTGGCCGGCGAGCAGCGCCCGGGTCACGGCGTGCTGCGGCGCGTCGAACACCCGCCGCGTCGGCCCGGATTCGACGGCGCGGCCCCCGTCGAGCACCAGCACCGCGTCGGTGCGGTCGGCGACCAACCGCAGGTCATGGCTGATCAGTACGAGCGCGAGCCCGTGCCGGTCGCGCAGCGCCCCCAGCAACTCCATGACCGAGGCGGCCGTCGCTTCGTCCAGGGCCGAGGTCACCTCGTCGCACACCAGCACGTCGGGGCCGGCCGCGAGGGCGCGGGCGATGGAGACGCGCTGGCGCTGCCCGCCGGACAGCTCGTGCGGACGGCGCGCCGCGACGTCGGCGTCCAGCGCCACCTGGGCCAACAACTCCACCACCCGGGCCCGGGCCGCGGCCCCGGCCATGCCGTGGTGCAGGCGCAGCGGGCGGGCGAGCGTGGCGCCCGCCGTACTGCTCGGGTTGAGGGCTCCGAGCGGGTTCTGCGGCACGAGTTGGATGCGCCGTCGCTGGTCACGGGTGCGCCCGCGGACCGAGGCGGCGAGTGGCGCGCCGGCCAGGTGCACGTCGCCGCCGGCCGGTTCGTGCAGCCCCACCACGCAGCGCGCCAGCGTCGTCTTGCCCGATCCCGAGACCCCGACGACGCCGATCGCCGCGCCGGCCGGCAGCGCGAGCCCGACGCCGTGCAGTACGCCCCGGCGGGCCCGGCGCGGCCCGACGGCCGCGGACAGCGCGCGTACGCGGAGAAGTGGTTGCGGTGGGTCCTCGGTGGGGTGGTCCGTGGTGTCCGCGGCGCCGGCCGTGCCCTGGCTCGGGGCCTGGCTCTCAGCCCTGCCGCCGTCCGCGTCCCTGATTCCGCTCGCGCTGGGGGGACGGGTGTCCTCACCCGTACGCGAATCGCTGATCGGTGTGCCGGTGCCGGCCGCCCCTGGTGCAGCCACCGCTTCCCCGCGGCGCGAGGGGCCCGTGTGGTGCGGTGATGCCGTAGAGGCGATGCGGGGAGTGGGCGGGTGGAGTTCGACCACTTCGTCGGCGAGGCGGGTGAGGAGGTCGGTGTCGTGGCAGGAGAGAGCGATGGCGAGGCGGTGCTCAGCCGCCAACTCCCGTAACAGGTCGGCCACTTCATCGCGCAGCGCCGGATGCAGGCCGGCCGTCGGCTCGTCGAGGAGGAGTACGGCGGGTTCCCTGGCCAGAGCCCTGGCGAGGGCGACGCGGCGCTGTTGCCCGCCGGAGAGGCTGCCGGGGCGGCGGTCGGCAAGGCCCTCGTCCGCCGGTAGTCGTACCGCGGCCAGCAGGCGGCCGACCGCGTCGGGGTCGCGCCCCGCCGCCGTCTCGCGCAGCAGCGAACGGACCCGCATCCGTGGGTTGAGCCCGGAACCCGGGTCCTGCCCCACGTACGCGACGTGCCGCCGGCGCAGCTCCCGCAGTTCCCGCTCGGCGAGTTGGAGCACGGGGTGGCCCAGTACCTCGACCGTGCCGCCGACCCGGGCCGTCCCCGGTGGCAGCGCCCCGCAGGCGGCCCGTAGCAGGGTGGTCTTGCCGGCCCCCGAGGGGCCGGTGAGCGCCACCACCTGGCCGCGCCGTACGGTCAACGAGCCCTCGCTTAAAAGGAGTTGGTCGGTCGCGGTGGTCGCTACGGTGAGGGCCGTGATCTGGATCGCCGGTCGGTCGGGGGTGGCGGGGGCGGCAGCGGCAGCCCCGGTCAGGGGGCGTCGCCATGCCCGCGACCCGTCCTGCTGTCGGTCCTGTTGGCGGCCCAGCCGTGGGCCTCGGCCGTCGCGCCAGGGGGAGTTCACAGTGCGGTCACCGCCTTCCGACCGGTTGGTGGGGCGAGGGCGACGGCCGCCAGGTTGACGCTCATGGCCAACAGGCCGATGGCGATGCTGGGGGCGACGACCGCCCAGGGGTTGAGGAGGATGCCGGCCGCGTTCTCCCGGATCATCAGCGCCCAGTCGGCGGCCGGCGGCTGCGGCCCCACCTGGAGGAAGCTGGCGGTGGCGACCAGGTAGACGGCGGCGACGAACCGCAGCCCGAAGAGGGCGAGCAGGGTGGCCCGCATGTTCGGCAGTACCTCGCGCACCACCAGGTGCGCGAGGCCCTCGCCGCCGGCCACCGCCGCCTCCACGTAGCCGGCGGTCGCGATCGGCGCCGCGGCGCCCGCCGCCAGCCGGACCGCGTACGGCACGCCGAGCACCACCGCGGCCACGATCACCGCCAGCCGACCGCCGTCCGGCCAGGAGAGCGCGACCAGCAGGATGCCGAGGACCGCGGGCAACAGCATCAACACGTCGGCCAGCCGCTCGATGAGGGCGCCGACCGCGGGGCGCAGCGCGCTGACCGCGCCGAGCACCGCGGCGACCCCGGTGACCAGCACCGCCACCAGCAGCGAGGTGCCGATCAACTCCCGGCCGCCGGTCAGCAACCGGCTGAGGACGTCCCGGCCGAGCTGGTCGCCGCCGAGCGGGGCACCGCCGCCGGGCTGTGCGTACGGGGCGGTCACCGGCGCCGCGGCCGGGTGCGGTGCCCACCACGGGCCGCAGGTCGCCAGCGCCACCAACAGCAGCGCGGGCAACGTCCGCACCAGGACCGGCCAGCGGCCGGGGCGGCGCGGGGGCGCGGCCGGACGCGCGGCCCGGGCCCGACGGCGGGCGTGGCCGCAGCGCAGTGGGCTCCGCAGCGGGTTGCGCGGTGGGGTGCGCCGTGGGGTGGCGGTCATGTGCGGCCTCCGGAGGACTTGGCCCGGATCAGGTCGGCGAGCAGCAGCACACCGGTGATGACCGCACCCGTCAGCGCCACCACACCGGCGATGACGGGGCCGTCCCGATCGGTGACGGCGCCGGCGAGCACCGAGCCGATGCCCGGATAGTTGAAGATCGTCTCCACCACGACGGCGCCGCCGAGCAACATGCCCGTCGAGGTCGCGAACCCGGTGGCGATGGCCGGCAGCGCGCCGGGCAGCAGGTGGTGGGTGAGGACGCGGTGCCGGGGCAGCCCGTCGACGACGGCGCTCACCACGTGCGGGGCGGTGGCCTCGTCGGCCAGGGCCGCCCGCACGATCCGGGTGTTCCAACCGATCTGCGGTACGGCCAGCGCGAACACCGGCAGCACCAGCATGTCCCAGGAGGCGGGCGCGCCCGACGCGTCGGTGAGGGTCACGGCCGGCAGCCAGCCCGTCCACTGCGAGAACACCAGCACCAGCGCGACCGCCACCACGAACTCCGGCAGCGCGAGCACCGCCGTGGCCGCCCCGGACACCACCCGGTCCACCGGCCCGCCCGGGCGCAGCGCGGCCCAGCAGCCGAGCGCGAGCGAGAGCGCCACGGTCACCAGCAGGGCGAGCCCACCGAGCAGCAGGGTGTTCGGGAACGGCGTGCCGAGCAGCGAAGCGACCGGTTCGCCGCGCGCCGAGGTGCCCAGATCGCCGGTGGGCAGGGCGGCCATCCAGTCCACGAAGCGCTCGAACACCGGCTTGTCCAGGCCGAGTAGCCGGCGCCGGGCGGCGAGGTCGGCGGCGGACTCGCCGCGTTCGGCGGTGGCGCTCGCGGTGTCCCCGGGCAGGAGCTCCACGGCCCCGAAGACCAGGGCGAGGAGGACCGCGAGCAGCAGGGCGCGCCGGGCCAGCAGCCAGGCCAGCCGCAGCGCCAGCGCCGCCGCGCGGGTCGTCCGTCCGGCGGCCGGCGCCGCGCGCCCGTCCGGGGACGCCGGCCGCCCGTCGACCACGGCCGTCCGGGCGCCCGGCCCCCGCGCCCCGCCCTTCAGCGGGCCAGCCATGCGCCCGCGAGCTGGACGCGGCTGTACCCGGGCAGGTGGGGCAGCCCGCGCACCGGCGCCGCGGCCAGGTCGATGCCGTCGGCGACGCCCCACAGCAGATAGCCCGACCGCTCGTACTGGATGCGCTGGAGCCCGCGCAGCAGCATGGTGCGCTGCTTGACGTCGGCGGTGCGCATGGCCTTGCGGTACGCGGCGTCGAAGGCCGGGTCGTGCCAACCCGCCTCGTTCTGCGCCGCGTCGGAGGCGAGGGTCTTGCTGGCAAAGAACACCACGGAGTCGTTGGTGCCCCAGTAGGTGGTGTAGAGGTCGCCCTTGAGCCAGGTCTCGTCGTAGAAGGCGGCGGACTCGCGCCGTACGACCTTCACCTTCACGCCGGCCTCGCGGACCTGGTGGGCGAAGAGCGTGGCGGACTCGGCGAGCGCGGGCACGTCCTCGGTGGTGACCAGGTCGTACGTGGCGGAGCGGTCGAAGCGCGCCGCGGTGAGCAGCTTCTCGGCCCGGCCCAGGTCGCGGACCCGCTGCGGCAGGGAGCGGTCGTAGGCCGGGTCGCCGGTGCCGAGCACGTCGTTGCCGACCGTGCCGTAGCCGGAGAGCGCCTGCTTGACCATGGCCTCCCGGTCCACCGCGAGCCGCAGCGCGGTGCGCACCCGCACATCGGCGAACGGGCCGTCGGCAGCCCGCATCACGATCGGCAGGGCCATGTCATTACGGCGGCGTACGACCTGCACGTCCCGGCGCCGCTCCGCGGTCCTGGCGGCGACCGCGCCGACGTTGGACGCCAGGTCGAGCTGGCCGGCGAGCAGGGCGCTCGACATCGCCTGCGGGCTCTCGAAGAGCCGCACCTCGATCGCGTCGAGCAGCACCTCGCCCCCGTACCAGGCGTCGTTGCGCACCAGCCGGGCGTTGCCGCCGCGGAACCAGTCGAGCTTGAACGGCCCCGTACCCGGGCTCCGGTGGATCGCGCGCTCCGGCGTGCCGTGCTTGAGCACGAACGTGGAGAGCCGCAGGAGCTGGGGCAACTCCGCGTTGGGGTAGTCGGACACGAGCTCCACGCCGCGCGGCCCGTACGGCCTGATGTGCTGCGCCGAGATGCCGGGCAGCCGGGAGGCGCCCGACGGGGTGCCGCGCAGCCGGCGCAGCGACCAGACCAGATCGGCGGCCGTGACGGGCGAACCGTCGTGGAAGGCGGCGCCGTCGGCGAGCGTGAACCGCCAGCGGGTGAGGTCGGCCGACGAGGTCCACCGCGCGGCGAGCCGGGGCACGGTGGTCGTCTTCTCGCCGGGCGTGGTCAGTGTCTCGTAGCAGAGGGCGATGATCAGGTAGTCGCTCTCGTTGGCCTGGACGCCGTGCGGGTCGCGGGTGACGGCCGAGGCGCGCCCGAGCGCGCCGACCCGCAACGTGCCGCCCTTGCGGGGCTTCTCCGAGCCGTGCGGACCGGCCGCCGACTGCTGGTCGCCGCCGCACGCGCCGAGCAGCGCGGTGGTCCCGAGCGCACCGCCCGCCCACAACAGTTGCCTTCTGGTCGCGTTCACACGGCCCCCGATCCGCAGGTGTGTTCGTCCTGTTCAGACGCGGCTCGAACAGTAGGTAAGGCATGCCTAAGGGGCAATGGGGGGCGGGGCGGTGGCTGGTGCCGGTCGTCGCACGGCGGAGGTGCGTGCGCCTTGCGCGCCGCCGCGCGCCCCCGCGCGGACGTGACGCGCGCGGGGGCCCCGGTCACCGGTTCGGTCAGGAACCGTCCTGCCGGACCGGTCAGGAACCGTCGCGGATCCAGCCCCCTTCGGATGACCAGTAGCCGTATTCAGGGCGCCCCTTGAGACCGCTGGTCCTGAAGGGCCGGCCGCCGTCGTCGATCCGTACCGTGCCCTGCCGATCACCGCTGGTCCAGTCCAGCTCCAGGTACCACTGGCAATCGCAGTCGACGGTACGGGCGTTGACGCGCAGCACCTCCGGGTCGGTGGCGGAGACCCGGTAGGGGAAGCGCACCGCGGGCAGCGGGCGCCCGCCGTCGTTCCCGTCGGTCGGCTTGGCCAACGGGCGGGCGGCGTCGAGGTCGACGGCGAAGGCGCGCGGGGTGAGCGAGCCGCCGCAGCCGTTCTCCATCGCGAACGAGGGCCAGGCCAGCGGCGCTTGCCGGCCCACCACCCGCACCTGGAGCCCGCGCAGCACCACCGCCCGGTCCGACCGCCCGGCCACCGTCACCTCCACGTTGGTGGTCCCGCCGTGGACGGCCCCGTGCGCCGCGGCCCACCCCGGCGCGTCCTGCTCCACCGGCGGCGGGGCCACCGCGGTCGGCTCCCGGTCGACGAGGTAGCGGTGGTCGCAGCCGTTCTCCCACACGTGCGAACGGGTGCTGACGGTCAGCGGCGTCCCCGCCCCGGCCGCGGGTCCCCGCCCGGGGTTCGGGCCGCCCCGCGTCGGCTGGGGGCGGGGGGAGGTGGCGCCGCCGGGCGATGGGGTGGCCCGGGGCCCCTGCGTCCGTGGCGCGGGCGCGTCCCGGCCGTCGGCTGGCCGCTGACCGTCGACCCGCCGCCCGGTGCCGTGCTCCCGCCCGTCGCGCCCCTCGCCGACCGCCCCGGCGGTCTCCCCGGCCTCGTCCGCACCGCCGTCTCCCGTGGCGTCCGCCGGTCGCCCGGTGCGCCCGCCCGAGCCGGCCGGAGCACCGGTCTCCTGACCTCCGGTACGCGCCGGCGCCGCCTCCCGCGTGGTGCGCCCGGCCTCCGCCTCGCCCGAGGACGAACGGGCCGCCGCCACCCCGATCAGCGTCGCCGCAGCGAGCCCACCGGCCGCGGCCCAGACCACGGCCCGCCGCCCGCGCCACCGGACCCCGGACAGCAGGGCGGTGGCACGGCGCCGGGCCGGCGTCGGCGTACGGGCCGGGGCGAGCAGTACGGCAGGACCGTCCGGAGCGGCGCCCGCCGGCAGGTCGGAGGCCGTGGCACCGGGGACCGCGCCGCTCGTTGCGGCCGTGCCGACTGCTGGGTGCGTACCGCTCGTTGCGGCTGTACCGCCAGCGGCGCCCGTGCCGGCGGCGACGCCCGTAGCGGTGGGAACGCTCGTACTTTCGGTGGCGTCCGTACGGTCTGTGCTGTCCGCGGCGTCAGCACGGCCCGGGCCGCCCGCGACGCTCGTACGCGCGGCAACGCCTGCACTCGCGGAAACCCCCGTACTACCTGCAACCCCCGTACTACCTGTAACTCCCGCGCTACCCGCGGCGTTCGCACCGTCTGCGCGATCCGCATCGCCCGTACGATCCGGGCCCGCTGTGCCGCCCACGGCTCCCGCAGCGCCCACCGCGCCCGCACCGCGGGGCGTGCCAGCCACGCGGCCCGGGGTCGTTCGGCGGGTTGCGTCCGCGCGGAGCCAGAGGCGGTGCAACTCCACCTGTTCGTCCGGGGTGGCGGCGCACAGCCTGGCCAGTCGCTCGATCGGTGCGTAGGACGCGGGTACGGCATCGCCGTTGCAGTAGCGGTGCAACGTGGAGGTGCTGACGTGCAGTCGCCTGGCCAGCGCCCCGTAGCTGCGTCCCGACCGTTCCTTTAACTCCCGCAGACGGTCGGCGAACTTCTCCCCATCGGCCGCGCTCCCCACCCGCGCCACCCCCTGTTCCTCTTGATCCCGCACGGTGCTCGGTACCGGCGGGCGTCGGCCCGCCGCGTCACGCCACGCCCTACCGGCCCGTCGCTGCGGGGCCGTCGGCCCGGTCGGCCCACCCGTGGTCGCACGGGCCGGGCCGACCGCGGTCGACACCGGGGCCGGGCGCGTCGCCGATGACCTGCCCTCGCGCGCGCCCGCCCGCACGGTGAGCGGCGGTGACACCCAAGGTGACCGCTGTACGGCCGGCACGGTTGCGGTCCACGGGCCACGGATTGGATCAGGGGCGGCGGGGCAGCCCGCCCACCCGCACCGTCATGTCGGAAAACCGCCAGCCGCGGCGGGGACCGGGCTGGTGAACTGGCCCGTATGAACGACGGAACGCACACCCCTGCCGCCACCACCGACCCCGCCGCCACGGCTCGACGGGCCGAACTCGCCCGCTCCCTGCACGCACTGCACTCCGGTGGGCGGGTGCTGGTGCTGCCGAACGCCTGGGACGCGGCCAGCGCCCGGCTGATCGAGGACGCCGGCGCGAGCGCCGTGGCCACCACCAGTGCGGGGGTCGGCTGGGGACTCGGTTCGGCCGACGGTGAACGGCTGGCCCGACAGCGGGCGTTGGAACTGGTCAGCAGCGTGGTGGCCGCCGTACGGGTACCGGTGACGGCGGACATCGAGTGCGGCTACGGGGACGACCCGGACGCGGTCGCCGATACGGTGCCCGGCGTGCTCGCGGCAGGCGCGGTCGGCGTCAACCTGGAGGACGCCAGGTACGGGGCACAGGGCGCCGCGGTGCGCCCGGCGGACGAGAACGCGGCCCGCATCGCCGCCGCCCGCTCCGCCGCCGACGACGCCGGGGTTCCGCTGTTCATCAACGCCCGCACCGACATCTACCTGAAGTCCGTGGGCGATCCGAAGGAGCGGTTCGCGGAGACCGTACGGCGCGCGGGCGCGTACGTGGCGGCCGGCGCCGACGGCATCTTCGTGCCCGGCGTGGTGGACCCCGAGACCGTGGCCGCGCTGGCGCGCGAGATCACCGTGCCGCTCAACATCATGGCCGGCCCCGGTGCGCCGAGCGTCGGCGAGTTGGCCCGCCTCGGCGTGGCCCGGATCAGCGTCGGCGCCGCCATCGCACAGGCGGTGCACGCGCTCACCCAGCGGGCGGCGCGCGAACTGCTCACCGACGGCACGTACACCAGCTTCGCCGACGGGCTCGGCTATCCGGAGCTGAACGGCCTCTTCAGCCGCCGCCCGTAGCGCGCCGCCCCCGACCGCGCGGTGCGGGGCTGCGCGGGGCGGGGCCGCGCGGTCAGCGCCGGGCGCTGCACGGCGAGCAACGCCATGTCGTCGGCCGACGCGCCGCCGGCGTGCCGGAGCACGTCGCGGTGGACCGCGTCCAACAGTTCGCCGGGCGCGGCGCCGCCGAGGCGGGCCAGCCGCGCCAGCGGGTCGTAGAAGTCGCCGTCGGCGTTGCGCGCCTCGGTCAGCCCGTCGGTGACCAGCAGCAGGGTGGAGCCGGCGGGGAAGGGCAGTTCGTCGTGCGGGCGGGCCGCGGCCGGGCGCCTGCCGGGCGTGTCGCGGGCGCCCGGCCGCGGCCCGTCGCCGTCCGGCCCCGGGTCAAGCCCGAGCCCGAGCGGCAGCAGCCGCCGACCGGGTTCGAGCCACCGGGCCCGGCCCTGGCGCAACAGCAACGGGGCCGGATGGCCGCGGTTGACCAGCCGCACCCGGCTCCCGTCCACACTCACCTCGACGACCAGCACGGTCGCGAAGTGCTCCGCTGCCTCGGCGTCCGGCACCGCATCCGCATCCGTGCCGGTGGCCGCATCGATGTCCGCAGCCGTGTCCGCGGCCGTGCCCGGTGTCCCGACGACGGCGCGGTGGCGCGGCCGGCGGCGGTACGGGGCGCGGCGCCCGCGGCCCGGGCGGCGTCGTCGACGCGTCCCGTGGACGGCGCGGCACCCGCACGGAGCGGCGCGCCGTCGGCCACCGGGTGCGGCCCGAGGCCGGCCGGGTGCGCGGGCTGGGTGCCCGCCCCCAGCAGCGCCCGCTCCAACACCTCCACCAGCGCGGGCAGCGTGGGCGTCCGATCGGCGGCCTCGGCAAAGGCGCGGTGCAGCGCGGCGGCCCCCACGGCGGCGCGCGGGCCCTTGCCGCGCACGTCACCGATGAGCAGCCGCAGGCCGTACCGGGTACGGCGCACCGCGCACACGTCGCCGCTGGCCCCGCTCACCGCGTCGGCGGCCAGGTTGCGGGCCGCGGTCATGAGCACCGGTAGCCGGGCGGTGGCGGAGCTTGCCGCCAGGCCCGGCGCCTTCCGGGCCCGCGGTGCCTGCTGCGCTTGCTGGACCTGCCGTGCTTGCCGGGCCTGCTGCGGTGCTTGCTGGATCTGCCGGGTCTGCTGGGGCTGCCCCTCCGGCAGCCGGGCCGGGGAGCCGGACGGGCCGGCCGCCGGCTGGGCCGGTCTGCGTGGCCCCGGCTCGGCCGGCCGGGCCGCCGCAGCGGGCGCCTGGCCCGGGCGGGCGCTCCCGCAGCGGACGCCCATCGGCTCAGGCATCCCGCAGCAGGGCGGTCAGTTCGGCGTCGACGTCGAGGTGCCCGCCCTCGTCGCCCGCCGCCACCAACGCGTACGAACGCCCGAGGAACTCGCGCACGTCAGCGGTGTGCAACTGCACCATGGCCATGCCCTCCACGGCGCGGAACTCCAGCACCGTACGCTCTGGGCCGCACGGCCAGACGTGGACGTCACCGCGCCCACTGGGCCGCAGCGTCCCCGCCTCCAGCAGCTCACGGCCGAAGGTCCACTCCACCTCGTAGCCGTCCAGGGAGGCGGCGGGTGGGAAGGAGACCCGGACCGCGAACGGGTCGGCGGGCTCGTAGCGCAGTCGTGCGGGAATGGCGCGGCTCCCAGGCGCCGAGGCGATCAGTTGGGCCCGGATGGCTTGGTCAATGACGATGGACAACGCCTGCTCCCTTGCTCGTGGTGCGGGTCCCTGCCTCTTTGAACCGTTAGACGGCCCGTTCATTACGGCCGTGCACTCGATACATCCGTGAGTTGTGTCACCACGGGGTGGCTGCGGGGCTCGACGGGCGGCTTGCGAAAATCCTGGCAGTGCCCGCGAGTCCCCGCGCAGCCCCGTGCCACACCCCGAGGTGCCCCCCACATGACCGAAGCTTCCGCTGCGCCGGACACGGACGCCTACGCGCGGCTGTACGAGCGCGAACACCCCCGCCTGGTCGCCTACGCCCGCTCGCTCACCGGCAACCCCTGGGTCGCCGAAGACCTGGTGGCCGAGGCGCACTTCCGCGTCTGGCGCCGGCTGCACACCGGGCACCAGATCGACAACGTCTCCGCGTACCTGACCACCACCGTGCGGCACCTCTCGTCCGCCAACGCCGGTCACAGCGCCCGCGAGATACCGCAGGACCCGGCGACCGCCGCCGAGGACCGGGGCGGGCCCGATGAGCGCCCGGCGAGCCAGGACCCCGCGCAGCGCGTCGCCTACGTCGACCTGCTCGCCCGGGTCATGGGCCAGTTGCCCGAACGCTGGGTGAAGGCGCTGTGGCTGGCCGAGGCCGAAGACCAGCCGCTGGAGACCGTCGGCCGACAGATCGGTGCCAACAGCGGGGCCACCGCCGTACTGCTGCACCGCGCCCGCGAGGGCATGCGGCAGGCGTTCCTGCGCGAACACCCGGGCACCCCGGACGACCCGGCGTGCGCGGTCCACTGGGAGCGGATGCCCGCCCACGTCCGGGGCACCGACTCGCCCCGGCAGGCCGAGTCCATGGCGCTGCACGCGGACGCCTGCACGGACTGCCGCGACCGGCTCGCCCTGCTCGCCCAGGCCAACACCCGGCTGCCGGCGCTGGTCGGCCCGGCGCTGCTGGTGCTGTTCGCCGGTGGCGGGGCGAAGTTCCTCGCGCCGCTGTTCGGCGCCGGCGCGGCGGTCGGTGCCGGAGCGGGCGCCGGCGCCGCCGGCAGCCAGGCGCCCACCCCGGGCGCGGCCGGCTCGCTGCGGCACCTCCTGCGCGGCCAGGTCGGGCAGGCCGGCCCGGTGGCCGCCACGGTGGCCGGGCTCGGCGTCCTCGTGGTGGCCGGGGTGGCCGTCGCGGCCGGCCTGTCCCTGAGCGGGAGCGACGGTACGGGCTCGCGCGCGCAGGCGCCCGCAGTGGCCTCGTCCACCACCCCCGACCGGACGCCCGCACCGGCCACTCCAGGCCCGGGGACCACCCCGGAACCGGGCGTCACCGTGCCGGACGCGACCGACCCCCGTACGCCCGGCGCCGACCGGCCGGCCGCGCCGGACCGCCCGCAGTCCGCCACACCGCAGTCCGCCACACCGCCGTCCGTGCCCACCGCCGCCGCGTCCGGGCCCGGGCGGGTCCAGCCACCCGTGCCGGCAACCCCCGGCGCACCGACCGGCCCCACCCGGCCGAGCAAGCCCACTGAGACCATCGGCCCCACCGGGCCCGCCGGGTCACCCGCCCCGACCCCGCCGCGCACCCGGCCCGCGCCGCAGCCTTCGGGCAGCGCCGCCACCCGACCCACCCACACCCCCAGCGCCACCCCGCAGCACCCCACCCCGCCCCGGCCGAGGCCCACCCCGCCGGGCCTGCCCACACCCACACCGGACCCCACCGAGCCCACCCCAGGCCCCACCGAGCCCACCCCAGGCCCCACCGAACCCACGCCCACCCCGCCCGAGCCGACGCCGGAGCCCACCCCGACCGTCGAGCCCACGGCACCCACCCCCGAGCCCACCGGCAGCGCCCTCATCTGCAAGCCGCTGCTCCCCGGGGTGACCCTCTGCTGGTACGGCTGAGCCGTCCGGCGCGCCCTACGGCCCCCGCTCCGACCCCGCTGCTCCCGGGCGGCCGGACCACGCGTCCGGCCGTACCGCCATCCTGCTCCCGCCCCGAGCGGCCAGCGTCCGCGCCGTAGCCGTACGACCACCCCGTAGTCAGCCACCACCGACCGTGTTCGGCGCCGTCACCACCCGAATCCGCCCAAGACCACCTGCAACCACCCGCTCACGCGCGCGCAGCCGTGCGGGGGTGCGGGCGGTGCCGCGCCGTCCGATGTGTCCAGACCGTGGACGTCGCCGGGGGAATGGGCTAGCTTCCAGCGCCATATGACGGCCATGGGGACAGTGAGGCGTATGCGGCAGATGAGGCAGTTGAGGCAGACGGGTCGGGTCGGTCGGATACGGCGCGTGATCACGGCGGGGCTGAGCGGGGTGGCCGTGGCGGCCGTGCTCGTCACGCCGGCCGGGGCCGCGGACGCACCGGGCACCGACGCACCGGGCACCGCCGCACGGAGCGCGGCCGACCGCGGCCAGGCGGCGCGCGCGACGACCACCGAACCCACCGCGGCGGCGTTCGGCCGCTCACCGCTGAGTTGGCGGCTGACCGAGAGCGGCAGCGACGCCAGGTTCCGGGGGCTCGCCGCCGTCAGCCGGCACACCGCCTGGGCCGCCGGTACGAAGGGCACCGTGCTGCGCACCGTGGACGGCGGGCGGAGTTGGCGCGACGTGTCACCGGCGGGCGCCGAGGCGCTGGAGTTCCGGGACGTGGAGGCGTTCGACGCGCGGCACGCGGTGGTCCTGGCCATCGGCGAGGGCGAGGCGTCCCGCGTCTTCCGCACCAGCGATGGCGGAGCCACCTGGACGGAGAGCTTCCGCAACACCGACCCCGCGGCCTTCTACGACTGCATGACCTTCTTCGACCGCAAGCACGGCATCGCGCTCAGCGACCCGGTGGGCGGCAAGTACCGCATCCTGTCCACCGCCGACGGCGGCCGGAGCTGGCGGGTGCTGTCGTCGGCCGGGATGCCCGCGGCCCAGCCCGGCGAGGCGGCCTTCGCGGCCAGCGGCCAGTGCCTGGTGAGCTCCGGCAGCCGGGACGCCTGGATCGCCACCGGCGGTGCCGCCACCGCCCGGGTGCTGCACTCCGCCGACCGCGGACTGACCTGGAAGGTGGCGCAGGCCCCCATCCCGGCCGGTGACCCGGCCCGCGGCGTCTTCGGGCTCGCCTTCCGCGATGCCAGGAACGGCCTGGCCGTGGGCGGCGACTACCGGCCCGGCGAGCCGTCGCCGCTGACCGCCGCCACCACCAGGGACGGCGGTGCCAGCTTCACCCCGGCCGGGCAGCAGCCGCCCGGCTACCGCTCCGGCGTCGCCTGGGTGCCGCACACGCGCACCGCGGCCCTGGCCGTCGGCCCCACCGGCAGCGAGCTCACACTGGACGGCGGCCGGCGCTGGCACACCTTCGACACCGGCTCCTTCGACACCGTCGACTGCGCCCCCGACCTCGGCTGCTGGGCCGCGGGCGAGCAGGGGCGGATCGCCCGCCTCGGGCTCGGCGGTCGCTGACCGCGCCGCACGGTCGCCCGGCCGTGCGGTGGGGTCGCTGACTGTGCCGCCGAGCCGGGGTCCGGGTCGCGCCCCGTGGCGCAACCCGGATCAGGCCGGCGGCTGCTGCCGGTAGGCGGCGAGCTCGGGTCCGGTCTTGGTGGCCACGAACTCCGTGATCCGGTACGTGGCGACGCCCTCCACGGTGAACGGATCGGCCGCCACCACCTCCTCGATGCCCGCCCGGTCCGCGCCGACGGCGATGATCACGCCGCCGTCGCGCGGTTCCTTGCGGCCGGAGGCGATGAAGGTCCCCGCGTCGTAGTGCGTGGTCAGCCAGTCCACGTGGTCCTCAAGCAGGGCGTCGACGCGTTCCAGCGGAGCGGTGTAGGTCAGCTCTAGTACGAACATGCCCGCCAGGCTAACGCCGGGCGCCCGCCGGTGATCGCCGCGGCCGGTGCCGGGCAACCGTTTCGCCTCCCGTAGCGTGCTCCCTGCCATGAGACCCAGCACTCCCGCGTCATCCCCCGCCCCCCAGAACCCGCCGGCCGTGGCCCGGGTGCCCGCCGACTGGCCGCGTACCGAGGCCGAGGCCACCGCCGTCCAGGAGCGGCTGCGCGCCGGCGTCGACGCGACCAGCACCGCCTTCGCACCCGGCGCGCCCGGCGTGGTGGTCGGCGTGGACGTGGCGTACGACGACGCGCGGGACCTGGTCGCCGCGGCTGCGGTCGCGCTCGACGCCCGGACGCTGACGGAGGTTGCCCGGGCCACGGCGGTCGGCCGGGTGACCTTCCCGTACGTGCCGGGGCTGCTGGCCTTCCGGGAGGTGCCCACCGTGCTGGCCGCCATCGAGCGCCTGGGCCATGCGCCCGACCTGGTGGTCTGTGACGGCTACGGCCTCGCCCACCCGCGCAGGTTCGGGCTGGCCAGCCACCTCGGGGTGCTGACCGGCCTTGCCACCATCGGCGTCGCCAAGAACCCCTTCGCCTTCCGGTACGACCCGCCGGGCCCGGGCCGTGGCGCGAGCGCGCCCCTGTGGGACGCGGCTACAGCCGGGACGGCAGCCGGAGCGGGGACCGGACCAGCCGAGCCAGGGGAGGGGGCGGAGGAGGTGGGCCGGGCGCTGCGCACCCAGCCGGGTGTGAAGCCGGTCTTCGTCTCGGTCGGCCACCGCATGACCTTGGACGCGGCCTGCGCCCACACGCTGCTGCTCAGCCCCCGCTACCGGCTGCCGGAGACCACCCGGGCGGCCGACGGCGCGTGCCGCCGGGCCCTGGCCGCGCTCGCCGCCGAGCACGGCTAGCGACACCGGCCGCTCGGGGTGCCGACGCGTTTATCGGTATCTTGAGGGCATGGCAGAGCATGACTACCAGTCGATGAACCGGTCCCGTTGGCAGCGCCGGGTGGACCCGATCGTGGCCACGGTGCTGATGATCGGCATCGTGTACGGCGCGTTCTGGCTGACCTGGCAACTGTGCACCTCGTACGCGGGCGTGATCAGCAACCTGTGGGACTGAGCCCCGCCGCACCGACCCCGCCCCACCGGACGGCCCTGATCCACCGCCCGCCCCGGCCCACCTGGCGGCCAGCACGCACCGGCCCGCCCCGATCCACCGCGCCGCCCCGATCCGTCAGGCCGCTCCGGCCCGCCCGGCCGCCCGGGCCCACCGGGGCGTGAGACTCACGCGGCCCCGGCCGAGCCCACCCGTCGGGTCTCCGCGTGGAAGCAGCCGAACTCCACGGCCCTGATGTGCACCGCGGCCACCCGCGGGTCCTCGTACCAGGTGGCAAGCGCCTCCTCCACGCTCTCGCCGTGGTCCGCGCTCCCCTCGATCAACAGTCGCCCGCCGAGGATCTGGCCGGTGGCCCCGTAGGCGCGCAGCACCCGCCGCTCGCCCCGCATCGGCTCCGGATAGCGGCCCGCAGCCGCCGCGTCCGGGGTCCAGCCACCGCACGGCTCGGGGTGGATGAAGACCGGGCCGACCTCGTCGTACGCGCCCGGGTCGGCGCCGGTCTCGGCGGCCCAGCGGCGCAGCGGCGCGTACGAGACGAGCAGCATCCGCTCGCCGGGCTCGCTGCGGCCCAGGCAGCAGCGCAGGGGTGTGCCGCCGTTCTCGCTGACGTGGGTCCGGGGCGCCTCGCCCGCGTCGTCGCGCACCCGCAGCGCGCTCACCACGTCGGGGGCGATGGCCCGGATCTCGTAACGGGGCGCCGCTGCTGCGGAGTCGGGCGCGACTCCGGCGGCGGGGCGAGCACGCTGGGTGTGCTCTGCGTTCTCTGTGCTCTCTGTGTGCCTTGTGTGCCCTGTGTGCTGGGTGTGTGTGTCGGTGCTCATGCGCACCATCGTGGTCGTCTGCGGATGGAGGTTCTGGCGGATATCGGACATCGCGTTCCGGGTGGCGGATGGGCCGCGGGCGCGCGGGACGGACCCGGCCCGCCCGCGGGGTGGCCGCCCGCCGAGGGGCGGCGCGGGCGGGGCGGTGGCCCGTGGCAGGGCGGCGCGGGCGGTCGCGTCACCGCGATGACTGGGCGCGGTGCGGCCCGGGACGCCGCTGCCGCACCTCAGCCCTGTGCCACCACCCGGAAGACCAACCCGGCGCGGACCAGCCGGGCGGTGAGGGCGTCGCCCATCGCCGTGGCCGGCGTGACCTGGCCCGCCGTGGTCGGCAGGTCGTCCTGGGTCAGACAGAGCGCGGCCTCGGCCAGCATCTTCGCGGTCTCCGCGTAGCCCGGGTCGCCGCCGGAGACCTCGGTGACCACGCGCCGCCCGCCGCCGCGCCCCACGAAGCGCACCGCGAACCAGCTCTCGGCCCGCCGCTGCGCGTCCGGCCCATCGCCCGGGCCGCGGCGGCCGGCGAGCCAGGCCCGTACCGGCGGCACCTGTACGGCCGCCGCCAACGCCCCGGCCCCGGCCACCGCGGCGACGGCCACCGGCAGCCGCTGCACGGCCGCGAAGTGGCGGTAGCTGAAGGCCGGCCCGTACCGCTCGGACGCGGCGGCCGAACGCGCCACCACCTGCGGGTCGATGGTCGGCAGCGGCAGCCCCCAGGCCCCGACGGCCCGGCTGTGGTGCGGCGCACCCAGCGGTGCGCGCACCGTACGCCCTGCCGGGGGCGGCTCCCTGCGGCGTCTGGCCCGGGCCGTGCGCGCCATCGCGACCGGCCGGGAGATGACGGTCAGCGCCGAGGCCAGGGTGCCGCCGGAGATCGTGGCGTTGGTGCGTACGTAGCCGTCCACCCGCAGCGGCGCCCCGGTCGGCAGCAGGCCCACCGTGTAGCGGGCGCCGAGGTCGGCCGGCACCGAGTCGAAGCCGCAGGCGTGCACCAGGCGGGCCCCGGTCGCGTGGGCGCGCGCGTGGTGGCGCAAATACATCAGGTCCACGAACTCCGGTTCCCCGGTCAGATCGAGGTAGTCCGTACCGGCCGCCGCGCACGCGGCGACCAGCGGCTCGCCGTGCGTCAGGTACGGGCCGACGGTGCTCGCGACCACCCGGGTACGGGCCGCCAGCGCGGCGAGCGCGGCCGGGTCGGCGCTGTCAGCGGTGAGCAGCGGCAACTCGGCGTGGGCCGGGTCCGCGGCGGCCAACCCGGCGCGTACCGCCGCAAGCCGCTCCCGACTGCGCCCGGCCAGCGCCCAGCGGAACCCGGGTGGCGCATGCTCGGCCAGATACCCGGCGGTCAGTGCGCCCGCGAAGCCGGTGGCGCCGAAGAGCACCAGGTCATAGGCGCGCGGTGGGCCGGGATAGGAGCGCGACATGGTGTCCTTCCACGGTCACGGGCGGGCCCGGGGACCGGTCGTACGGGGGCGGTTGGGCGGGAATTCACGGGAGTGGTGGGGCGGGCGAGAGGCAGCGGGAGTTGCGCGGTGGGTCGGGTGGGAGAGGGCAGCCGGGTGGGCAGGGATACCGGGGCCGGCCCGGGGTGCGGTGGGGGGCGCCGCGAGGCTGGTGCGGGGGGAGGGGCGGGAAGCCGTCACGCTAGGCAGCTCTTGACGATCAGTCAATGCGCCGCGGCCGGGCGCCGTGTGCTTGACAGGCGTGCGGCGCTCCGTCACATTCACCCCCATCATGGGACGTCCGACGTCCTTATTATCGCCATTACAGCATTCTCGTGGTTTTCGTGAATTTCGCCGTCCCAGCCGCCGCCCTCGCTACCGTCCCCGTCCCCGCCGTCGCGTCCACCACAGCCGTCGTGTCCGCCGCAGTCGTCGCTCCCGCCGCCGTTGGCGGCGCACTAGCGCCGCCCCCCACCCTGGCCGACACCCCCGTAGAAAGCTGGTCCTGATGCGCTTTCCGGTTCCCCTCACCGGCGTCGTCCCGCCGCTGTGCACCCCGCTCACCCCCACCGGCGACGTGGACACCCGCTCGCTGGCCGCGCTCACCCGCCGGCTGCTCGACGCGGGCGTGCACGGGCTGTTCGCCCTCGGCTCCAGCGGCGAGGCCGCCTACCTCACCGACGCCCAGCGCCGCACCGCGCTGGAGACGGTGGTGACGACCGCGGCCGGCCGGGTGCCGGTGCTCGCCGGGGCCATCGACATGACCACCGCCCGGGTGCGCGAGCACGCCGCCAGCGCCGCGGCCAGCGGCGCCGACGCGATCGTGGCCACCGCCCCCTTCTACACCCGCACCCATCCGGTCGAGGTCGCCGACCACTTCCGGCGCATCAGGGCCGGCAGCCAGCTCCCGCTGTTCGCGTACGACATCCCGGCCTCCGTGCACACCAAGCTCACCGCGTCCGTGGTGCTCCCGCTGGCCGTCGAGGGGACGCTGGCCGGGCTCAAGGACAGCAGCGGCGACGCGGGCGCACTGCGCCGGCTGCTGGTCGAGGCCCGGGAGGCGGGCCTGGCCGACCGGTTCTCCGTACTGACCGGCAGCGAACTGGTGGTGGACGGGGACCTGCTGGCCGGCGTGCACGGCGTGGTGCCCGGCCTCGGCAACGTGGACCCGGCCGGCTACCTGCGGCTCTACGCCCACGCCAGGGCCGGCCGATGGGCCGAGGCCGCCGCCGAACAGGACCGGCTCGTCGCCCTGTTCGCCCTCACCGACGCCGGCGACCCGGCCCTGATGGGCGGCAGCTCGGCCGGGCTCGGCGGCTTCAAGGCCGCGCTCCACCTGCTCGGCGTCATCGACCACCCGCACACCGCCGCCCCGCAGGTCCCGCTCGACGCCGCCGCCGTGGAGCGGGTGCGCAAGCTGCTGGAAGGGGCGGGTCTGCTCTCATGAAGGACAGCGGTCACGTGAAGGGCACCGGCGGCACGGCCCGCCCGCGCTGGTACCGCCAGGTGTCACCGGGCCAGTGGAAGGCCATGTTCGCGGCCTGGCTCGGCTACCTCCTGGACGGCTTCGACTTCGTCCTGATCACCCTGGTGCTGACCGAGATCGCCGACGAGTTCGACCTCAGCGGGGTGCAGGCGGCCAGCCTGGTCTCCGCCGCGTTCATCACCCGCTGGCTCGGCGGCGCACTGCTCGGCGCGCTCGGCGACCGCTACGGCCGCAAGTCCGCCATGATCATCAGCATCCTGCTGTACTCCCTCGGCACCTTCGCCTGCGGCTTCGCCTGGGGCTACGCCAGCCTCTTCGTCGCCCGGCTGCTGATCGGCATGGGGATGGCCGGCGAGTACAGCGCCAGCGCCACCTACGTCCTGGAGAGCTGGCCGCCGCGGCTGCGCAACCGCGCCTCCGGATTCCTCATCTCCGGCTACGCGGGCGGCACCATCATCGCCGCCAAGCTGTACGAGTGGCTGGTCCCGCAGTGGGGCTGGCGCTGGATGTTCTGGATCGGCGTGCTGCCCGTGCTCGTCGCCCTGTGGGTACGCCGCGCGCTGCCGGAGGCCGAGGAGTGGAGCGCGCAGGCGGCCACCGGCGGGCAGCGGCCGAACCCGTTCGCCCCGCTCTTCGCCGACCGCCGCCGGAGCTGGCTCAACGTGACCCTCACGGTCGTCGCCAGCGCCGCGCTGTTCTGCGTCTTCACCCCGCTCGGCAAGGGCCTGGTGTGGCCGTTGTCGCTGCTGGCCGCGGGCGCGCTGATCGCCTTCGGCGTGCAGGTCGGCGGCCGGCGGCAGTGGATCCTGTACGTGTCGCTGATGGCCACCGTCTTCTGTGCCTTCCTCTACAGTTGGCCGATCCAGGCTCTGCTGCCCACCTACCTCAAGACCGAACTCGGGTACGCGCCGGGCCAGGTCGCCGACGTCATGTTCTACGCGGGCTTCGGCACCATGTGCGGCTGCTGGCTCGCCGGCTTCGTCGGCGACTGGATCGGCACCCGGCGCGCCTACGCCCTGACCCTGACCGGTTCGCTCGCCTTCGTCTTCCCGGTCTTCGCCGTCCAGGACCACCTGGTGGCGCTCGGCGTGCTGCTCTTCGGACTCCTGGCGCTCAGCCAGGGCATCTCCGGCATCCTGCCCAAGTACATCGCCAGCCACTTCCCGACCGGCAACCGGGCCGCCTCGCTCGGCTTCGTCTACAACGTGGGCGCGCTCGGCGGCGCGGTCGCCCCGGTGCTCGGCGCCCATCTGGCCGAGGGGATGCCGCTCGGCCGGGCGCTGGCCGTGCTCACCTTCGGGCTCACCCTGGTGGTGATCGTGCTCGTCGGCTGCGACGTGCCGCGCCGGCTGGCCCGGCTGACCGACCCGGACGGACCCGACGACCACCTGGTCCCCACGGCCCGGCCCACCCCGCGGGTCCCACCGACTCCACCGGCCCCGACCGGACTGCCGGACCGCGCCCCGGCCGACTGAGGGCCACCGCCCGCGGCCCCGCGATCACCCACGGCCCCGTGACCACCCGGGGCCGGCCACCGCCCACAGATCCGCGATCACCCACAGGCCCCTCCACCGCCCGGGGGGCCGGCCACCGCCCACACACCGCCACCACCCACAGCACCCGCGGCGCGCGCTTGCCGCGGCCCCCGTCACCGGCTCAACTCGGCCGCCCGACGGGGGCTTTCGGTCTTTCCGGGCCGGGCCGCCCGCGCCCCGCCGCCGACGCGCCGGGGGCTTGTGGAAACTGGAACGTGTTCTTAGCATCGGCGGTGTTACAGCAGAAGTGTCACAACGACGTGGGGGCCGGATGACGGCAACACCGCACGGTCCGCTCACCGGGGTGCGGGTCGTGGAGCTGGCAGGCATCGGCCCCGGCCCGTACGCGGCGATGGTCCTCGCCGACCTCGGCGCCGACGTCGTCCGCGTCGACCGCCCCACCGGCCCGGTCCTCGGCATCGTCCCGGCGCACGACCTCACCAACCGCAACAAGCGCTCGGTGACCGTCGACCTCAAGTCCGACCGGGGGCCGCACACCGTGCTCGACCTCGTCGAGCGCGCCGACGTCCTCATCGAGGGCATGCGGCCCGGCGTCGCCGAGCGGCTCGGCGTCGGCCCCGACGCCTGCCTGGCCCGCAACCCGCGCCTGGTCTACGGCCGGATGACCGGCTGGGGCCAGCACGGACCGCTCGCCCCGCGCGCGGGACACGACATCGGCTACCTCGCCACCACCGGCGTGCTCGGCATGATCGGCGCCCCGGACGCGCCGCCCGCCATCCCGGCCAACCTGCTCGGCGACTACGCGGGCGGCTCGCTCTACCTGGTCATCGGCGTCCTCGCGGCGCTGCAACACGCCCGCACCCCCGGCGGCACCGGACAGGTCGTGGACGCCGCCATCGTGGACGGCGCCGCCCACCTGTCCACCATGATCCACGGCATGTTGGCCGCCGGCGCCTGGCAGGACCACCGCGGCGTCAACCTGCTCGACGGCGGCTGCCCGTTCTACGGGGTGTACGAGACGGCCGACGGCGGCTACATGGCCGTCGGCGCCCTTGAGCCGCAGTTCTACGCCGAGTTCACCAACCTCATCGGGATCGCCGACCAGGCTCCGGGACAGGGCGACACGACCCGCTGGGAAGAGCTGCGCGCCCAGGTAGCGGCCCGTTTCAAGACCCGTACCCGGCAGGAGTGGACCGAGGTGTTCGAACCGTCGGACGCGTGCGTGGCGCCCGTGCTCTCGCTGCGCGAGGCGCCCACCCATCCGCACCTGGCCGCCCGCGGCACCTTCACCGACCACGCCGGCGTCGTGCAACCCGCGCCCGCGCCCCGCTTCTCCGCCACCCCGGGCAGCGTGCGCCGGCCGCCCGCGCTGCCGGGCGCCGACACCGCCGAGGTCGCCGCGGACTGGGACGTCCCCCGGCTCACCGGGCCGACCGCCGCCCCCTAAGCCCCCGCCGGCGCCCCGCCCGCCGGCCCGCCCGCCCGCAGGACCCGTACGGCAGCCCCCGAGGAGAACCGAGTGAAGCGCCAGATCTTCGCCGCCGAGCACGAGGCGTTCCGCACGACCGTGCGCACCTTCCTGGCCAAGGAGGTGCTGCCGCACTACGAGCGCTGGGAGGCGAACGGCATCGTGGACCGCGACGCCTGGCTGGCCGCCGGGCGGCAGGGGCTGCTCGGCCTCGCGGTGCCCGAGGAGTACGGGGGCGGCGGCACGCCCGACTTCCGCTACAGCGCCGTACTCGCCGAGGAGTTCGCCCGTGCCGCCGCCCCCGGCATCGCCATCGGCCTGCACAACGACGTCATCGGCCCGTACCTGACCTCGCTCGGCACCGAGGAGCAGCGGCGCCGCTGGCTGCCCGGCTTCTGTAGCGGCGAGCTCATCACGGCCATCGCCATGACCGAACCCGGCGCCGGCTCCGACCTCCAGGGCATCCGCACCACCGCCACTGACCAGGGCGATCACTGGCTGCTCAACGGCTCCAAGACCTTCATCTCCAACGGCATCCTCGCCGACCTGGTGGTCGTCGTCGCCAAGACCACCCCCGAGGGCGGCGCGCACGGCACCAGCCTGCTGGTGGTCGAGCGGGACACGTCCGGCTTCGAGCGGGGCCGCAACCTCGCCAAGCTCGGGCAGAAGTCGCAGGACACGGCGGAACTCTTCTTCCACGACGCGCGCGTCCCCAAGGAGAACCTGCTCGGCGAGCTCAACGGCGGTTTCATCCACCTGATGAACAACCTGGCCCAGGAGCGGCTGCACATCGCGATCTCCTCGCTGGCCGGCGCCGAGCACCTCCTCGAACTGACCACCACGTACGTCAAGGAGCGCGAGGCGTTCGGCCGGCCGCTGGCGAAGCTGCAACACGTGCGCTTCGAGATCGCCGAAATGGCCACCGAATGCGCCGTCACCCGCACCTTCGTGGACCGCTGCATCGTCGACCACGACGCCGGCGAACTGGACGCCGCCCACGCCTCCATGGCCAAGTGGTGGGCGAGCGAACTCCTCAAGCGGGTCACCGACCGCTGCCTCCAACTGCACGGTGGATACGGGTACATGGCCGAGTACCCCATTGCCCGGGCCTTCACCGACGGCCGCATCCAGACGATCTACGGCGGCACCACCGAGATCATGAAGGAGATCATCGGCCGGTCCCTGCTCTCCTGACCCCACCGCCCCGGTGCGCGCGGACACGCCGACTCCGGTGGCCCACCCCGTACCGCACCCCTGAAAGGCTTCCGACGTGAGCACCGAAGCGTACGTATACGACGCGATCCGCACCCCGCGCGGGCGGGGCAAGGCCACCGGCTCCCTGCACGGCACCAAGCCCATCGACCTGGTGGTCGGCCTCATCCACGCGCTGCGCGAGCGCCACCCGGGCCTGGACCCGGCCGCCATCGACGACATCGTGCTGGGCGTCGTCGGACCCATCGGCGACCAGGGCTCGGACATCGCCAAGATCGCCGCCCTGGCCGCCGGACTGCCCGACACCGTCGCCGGAGTACAGGAGAACCGCTTCTGTGCCTCGGGCCTGGAAGCCGTCAACCTCGCCGCAGCCAAGGTCCGCTCCGGCTGGGAGGACCTGGTGCTGGCCGGCGGCGTCGAGTCGATGTCCCGGGTGCCGATGGCCTCCGACGGCGGCGCCTGGTTCGGCGACCCGATGACCAACCTGGAGACCGGCTTCGTACCGCAGGGCATCAGCGCCGACCTGATCGCCACCATCGAGGGCTTCAGCCGGCACGACGTCGACTCCTACGCCGCGCTCTCCCAGGAGCGGGCCGCCCAGGCGTGGAAGGACGGCCGCTTCGACCGCTCCGTCGTCCCGGTCCGCGACCGCAACGGCCTGACCGTCCTGGACCGCGACGAACACCTGCGCCCCGGCACCACCGCCGAGTCGCTGGCCTCCCTCAAGCCCTCCTTCGCCGCCATCGGCGACGCGGGCGGCTTCGACGCGGTGGCGCTCCATAAGTACCACTGGGTGGAGTCCATCAACCACGTCCACCACGCCGGCAACTCCTCCGGCATCGTGGACGGCTCCGCGCTGGTGGCCATCGGCAGCAGGGAGGTGGGGGAGCGGTACGGGCTGACGCCGCGCGCCCGCATCGTCTCGGCGGCCGTCTCCGGCGCCGACCCCACCATCATGCTCACCGGGCCCACCCCCGCCTCCCGCAAGGCGCTGGCCAAGGCCGGTCTGACCATCGACGACATCGACCTGGTCGAGATCAACGAGGCGTTCGCCGCGGTCGTCCTGCGCTTCGTCAAGGACATGGGCCTGAGCCTGGACAAGGTCAACGTCAACGGCGGTGCCATCGCGCTCGGCCACCCGCTCGGGGCCACCGGCGCCATGCTGCTCGGCACCGTCATCGACGAACTGGAACGCCGCGCGCAGCGGTACGGCCTGATCACGCTGTGCGTGGGCGGCGGCATGGGCGTCGCCACCGTCGTCGAGCGCGTCTGAGCGCCCCGCCGCCAACCCCTCATACGGAGACAGACAGATGAGCACCGAGCAGTCCCCGCAGCCCACCACCATCCGCTGGGAACAGGACGACACGGGCGTGGTCACCCTGGTCCTGGACGACCCGGACCAGTCGGCGAACACCATGAACGCCGCCTTCAAGACGTCGCTGACCGCCGTCGCCGACCGGCTGGAAGCCGAGCGCGACACGGTCCGCGGCGTCATCGTCACCTCCGCCAAGAAGACCTTCTTCGCCGGTGGCGACCTGCGCGACCTGATCGCTATCACCCCGGACCAGGCCCAGCAGGTCTTCGACGCCAGCCTGGCGCTCAAGCGCGACCTGCGCCGCATCGAAACCCTCGGCAAGCCGGTCGTGGCGGCCATCAACGGCGCCGCGCTCGGCGGCGGTTACGAGATCGCCCTCGCCTGCCACCACCGCATCGCCGTCGACGGGTCCGGCGGCAAGATCGGGCTGCCCGAGGTCACCCTCGGCCTGCTGCCCGGCAGCGGCGGCGTGGTCCGCACCGTACGCCTGCTCGGCATCACCGACGCGCTGTTGAAGGTGCTGCTCCAGGGCACCCAGTACGCCCCGGCCCGCGCCCTGGAGGCCGGCCTGATCCACGAGCTCGCCGCCGACCGGGACGAACTCATCGCCAAGGCACGGGCGTTCATCGACGAGCACCCCACGGCGCAGCAGCCGTGGGACACCGATGGTTACAAGATCCCCGGCGGCACCCCGGCCCACCCCAAGTTCGCGGCCAACCTGCCCGCCTACCCGGCCAACCTCAAGAAGCAGCTCAACGGCGCCCCCTACCCGGCGCCGCGCAACATCATGGCCGCGGGCGTCGAGGGCGCGCAGGTCGACTTCGAGACCGCGCAGACCATCGAGGCCAGGTACTTCACCGAGTTGGTCACCGGCCAGACCGCCAAGAACATGACGCAGGCGTTCTTCTTCGACCTCCAGGCCGTCAACTCGGGCGCCAACCGGCCGCAGGACGGCGCGCAGCACACCGTGCGCAAGGTCGCCGTGCTCGGCGCCGGCATGATGGGCGCCGGCATCGCCTACTCCTGCGCCAGGGCCGGCATCGAGGTCGTCCTGAAGGACGTCAGCCAGGAGGCCGCTGACCGGGGCAAGGGTTACTCGGAGAAGCTGTGCGCCAAGGCGGTCTCCCGCGGCCGGACCAGCCAGCAGAAGGCGGACGCGCTGCTGGCCCGCATCCGGCCCACCTCCGATCCGCAGGACCTGGCGGGCTGTGACGCGGTGATCGAGGCGGTCTTTGAGAACACCGAGCTCAAGCACCAGGTCTTCCGCGAGATCGAGTCCGTCGTGGCACCGGACGCGCTGCTGTGCTCCAACACCTCCACGCTCCCCATCACGCTGCTGGCCGAGGGCGTGCAGCGGCCGGTGGACTTCGTCGGCCTGCACTTCTTCTCGCCGGTGGACAAGATGCCGCTGGTGGAGATCATCAAGGGCGGCAAGACCGGGGACGCGGCGCTGGCCCGCGCCTTCGACCTGGTCCGGCAGATCAACAAGACCCCGATCGTGGTCAACGACTCCCGCGGCTTCTTCACCTCCCGCGTCATCGGCCAGTTCCTCAACGAGGGCGTCGCCATGCTCGCCGAAGGCGTCCCGGCCCCCACCATCGAACAGGCCGCGGGCCAGGCCGGCTACCCGGCCAAGGTGCTCTCCCTGATGGACGAACTGACCCTGACCCTGCCGCGCAAGATCCGCGAGGAGAGCAAGCGGGCCGTCGAAGAGGCCGGCGGCGTCTGGCCAGGACACCCGGCGGAGGCGGTCATCGACCGCATGGTGGTGGAGTTCGACCGCCCGGGGCGCAGCGGTGGCGCCGGCTTCTACGACTACGTGGACGGCGAGCGGGCCGGCCTGTGGCCCGGCCTGCGCGAGCACTTCGGCGAGCCGGACGGCGCGCCCGACGTGCCCTTCGACGACCTGGTGGAGCGGATGCTGTTCGCCGAGGCGCTGGACTCCGTGCGGTGCCTCGAAGAGGGCGTGCTGACCTCGGTGGCCGACGCCAACATCGGCTCCCTCTTCGGCATCGGCTTCCCGGCCTGGACCGGCGGTGTCCTCCAGTACATCAACGGCTACCGGGGCGGCCTGCCCGGCTTCGTCGCCCGCGCCCGGGAACTCCAGGCCGGCTACGGCGACCGCTTCGCGCCGTCGACCCTGCTGCTGGAGAAGGCCGAGCGCGGGGAGCGGTTCACGGACGCGTGAGTGTCCACCCGGCCGGGCACGTCACCCGGCCGGGTCGCGCTCCCCGTAGCCGGCCCGCAACTCCTCGCGCAGTGACCGCTGGAAGGCGGTCACCAGGGCCTGGACGACCATCGGTTGCATGTGCGCGGACAGCGACCGCATGGCCGACAGGTCGGGGGCCGGTTGGCCGGCGCGGTGCGGGCCCCACACCTCGTCGCGGAAGAGGCGGCTCAGCTCGCGGGCCGCGGTGCGCGAGTGGTCCAGGACGACGGCGCGGGCCGCCCGCACCGTCTCCAGCGGGATGGGCACGTCGAGCAGTCTGATGCCCAGGTGCAGGATGGCCGGGTCGACGCGGAACACCTCGGGGTCGGCGGTGCGCTCCAGCACGTCCATCGCGGCCAACCGGTCCAGGTCCTCTTCGGTCAGGGCCCGGCCGGCCCGGCGTTCCAGCGCCGCGCGGTCGGTCTCGGCCGCCGCGTCCGGCGTCCAGGAGGCGACCAGCGCCCGGTGGATGGCCAGGTCGTGGGCGCTGATGTCGGGCGGCAACTGCTGGAGGTAGCGCTCGATGGCGGCCAGCGTCATGCCGTGGTGCTGGAGTTCCTCGATCAGGGCGAGCCGCGACAGGTGCTCGGGCCCGTACCGGCCCACCCGGCGCGGCCCGATGAGCGGCGGCGGGAGCAGGCCGCGGGTGCCGTAGAAGCGCACCGTGCGCACCGTCACCCCGGCCCGGGCCGCCAACTCGTCGATGGTCAGGCCGAGCTTGGTGGCGCTGCCGCCGGCCGGTGCGGTCTGGCCCGGTGCGGTCTGGTCCGGCGCGGCGTGGCCGGGCGCGGGGTCCGTGCCCGGCGCCCCTTCGTCGCCCGGGCCGCTGGGGTCGCTGGTCGCCGGCACCGTCATCGGCTGCGCCTCGCTCTCTGACCGCTCGGGTGCCGTGGGGCGGCCGGTCGGGGCCCGGTGCGTACGCGGCACGGGGTACGTCTGGGTTCAACAGTATTGCTGTCGCACCGCCCCTGTGAAACCTCCCGTACACGGACCGTCGGTGTCCAAGGCCGGTGGACGCGGCATCGGCGGCGCGTCGTCCCGGCCCCCGGCCGGCATCCGATCCGCACCGGCTCCGCGCAGGTCACCGCGGAGGTGGACGTGATGTGAGAAGACCCACGAGTGGGCGTGCGGGGCGTTCCCCAGATGTGAGACTGCCGCGGGCCACCGGTCCACTGGCCCAGACCAATTGGCATGCGCTTCCCCCAAGGCGAAAGGCATAGTTCGTGAGCAACGAGGCCGTTCAGGACGGAACCGCGCCGAATCCCGGCGAGGTCGTGCAGGACGCGGGTGACGCGGGGTACAGCAAGGACCTCAAGGCGCGCCACATCAACATGATCGCGATCGGCGGTGCGATCGGCACCGGCCTGTTCCTGGGCGCCGGCGGACGCCTGGAGTCCGCCGGGCCCGCGCTGGCCATCGCGTACGCCGTCTGCGGGTTCTTCGCCTTCCTCGTGGTGCGCGCACTGGGCGAAATGGTGGTCTACCGGCCCTCGTCCGGCTCCTTCGTCTCCTACGCGCGGGAGTTCCTGGGCGAGAAGGGCGCGTACGTCGCGGGCTGGATGTACGTGGTGAACTGGTCGACCACCGGCATCGCGGACATCACGGCCATCGCGCTGTACACGCACTACTGGAGCATGTTCAGCGACATCCCGCAGTGGGTGCTGGCGCTGATCGCGCTGGCCGTGGTGCTGTCGCTCAACCTGATCTCCGTGAAGATCTTCGGCGAGTTGGAGTTCTGGTTCGCCATCATCAAGGTCGCGGCGCTGGTGATCTTCATGGCCATCGCCATCTTCCTGCTGGTCACCCAGCACGAGGTGGGCGGCGAGACGCCGGGCGTCAGTGTCCTGACCGACAACGGCGGCATCTTCCCGACCGGGCTGCTGCCGGTGGTCGTGGTCCTCCAGGGCGTGGTCTTCGCCTACTCCGCCGTCGAGTTGGTCGGCGTCACCGCCGGTGAGACCGCCGAGCCGGAGAAGGTCGTCCCGCGGGCCGTCAACTCCATCATGTGGCGGGTTGGCATCTTCTACGTCGGCTCGGTCATCCTGCTGGCCCTGCTGATGCCCTGGGACGGCTACAGCGAGGGTGAGAGCCCGTTCGTCACCGTACTGTCCAAGATCGGCGTACCGGCCGCGGGCCACGTGATGAACCTGGTGGTCCTCACGGCCGCCATGTCCAGCCTCAACTCCGGTCTCTACTCCACCGGCCGCATCCTGCGCTCGATGGCCAAGGCGGGCTCGGCGCCGCGCTTCACCGGCCTGATGAACCGTCATCAGGTGCCGTACGGCGGCATCATGCTGACCTCGGCGGTCTGTGTGGCCGGCGTGGGCCTGAACTACGTGGTGCCGGGCAAGGCGTTCGAGATCGTGATCAACATCGCAGCGCTCGGCATCATCGCCGCCTGGTCCTCGATCATGCTCTGCCACATCGTCTTCGTCCGCCGCGCCGAGGCCGGCCAACTCACCCGCCCCGCCTTCCGGCTGCCCTTCTCGCCGTACACCGAGATCGCCACCATCGCCTTCCTGGCCAGCGTGATCGTGCTCATGTGGTACGACGGCGGGGTCGGCCGGGACACCGTGATGCTGGCCCCGGTCATCGTCATCGGCCTGGTCGTCGGCTGGTTCGTGGTACGCGGCCGGGTGCGCGAGACCAGCGCCGCGCAGGGCGGGGCGGTCGACGCCGAGAAGTGAGCGCCGGGGCGGGGGCGGGCGCGGGGACGCGGCCGGGCGCGGTGCAGGCACGGCACGGCGGCGGCACCCGTGCTCCGGTCGCCGCTGCGGCCCCGCGCCGAAGCCCCCGCCCACGCCCCGGATCGAAGCCCCGTGCCCGCCGCCCGCATCCCGTACCACCAAGCCCCCGCGGCACCCCTCCGACGCCCATCGGCGAGGTGACGTAGGCCCCGTAGACGACACCCGTTCGTCGCTACGTCATCCGCAACCCCGTCACATTCCTTGTGTCGCACCCCATTTACCGCTTTCTTATGGTCATGCGCGCCACGGGGAACGAGAGCGACGGGGGTCGGCATGAGGCTGGAGCGGGCTGGGGCGTCAGAACGGGACCGGGCCGTGGAGGAGTACGTCGAACGACGGCTGCACCGTGCCCCCACCGCCGGCGGGCCCGGCCGTAACCGGCCCCCCACCGCGAGCGCCGCCGCGCCGGAGACCACGCTGCTGCTCGGCCCGCGCGGCAGCGGCAAGACCACCTTGCTGCGGCACCTCGCCGACTGGGCCGAGCGCGCCCCGGTGGCCCACCTCGACCTGGCCGCGCTCGGCCGCGACGGCGGCAAACCGATCGACGCGCTGGCCGCCCTCGTCTTCGACCTCAACGCCCGCAAACGGGACTTCCCGCCGCTGGACTTCCCCTCCTTCGCCCTGTTGGCCATCGCCGTGGCCACCGAGGTCGACGGCACCGCGCGGGACCGCGCCGTACGGGAGATGGAACAGGCCCTGGCCGGCCCGCCCGACCAGCGGACCGACTCGCTCGCCACCTTCGCCGACGCAGCCGCCACCCTCGGCGCCCCCGCCCTGGTACGGGCCGCCCTGTTGCTGCTGCCGCAGTGGCGCGGCGGCTGGGCGAAGCTGCGCACCCGCTGGCGGCTGGCCAGGCTGCGCCGCTCGGCCCCGCACCAGCCCGTCAGCACCTTCCTGCTGGCGCTCAACAGCCGCTACGGGGCGCAGGAGGAGAGCCAGCGCGGGCGCGCCGAAGCCGTGCTCTTCCGGGCCTTCGTCGACGACCTGTGCCGCGCCTACCAGGGCCGCGGGGCCCGCCGCCGCACCACCCGCTGCCTGGTCCTGCTCGACAACGTGGACTGCCCGCTCGGCGACCAGTTCCTGCGCCACCTGCTGGAGGCCAGACGGCGGGTCGACGGGGGCGATCCGCTGCTCGTGGTGGCCTGTGCGGGCAGCTACCCGGAGGTCCTGAAGACCTTCTCCTGGGGCGGCCCGCCGCCACCGGGCGGCTACCCGGGCCGCTGGCCGGCCGGGCAGGCCAGGTTCGCCCCCGAGCGGGTCGCCCCCGGCCTGCGCGTGGGCCAACTCCGCGACCTGCACCGGCACGAGGTGGAACAGCAGGCCAGACAGATCCTGCGGACCGCCGGCCACCAGGTGCCGCCGCCGCAGGTGGACAGCGGCGTGAAGTGGCTGGGCTGGGCCGTGTACGAACTCACCCGCGGCCAGCCGGCCGCCACCGCCCGGGTGCTGGACGCCCTGCTGACCCACGGTGAGCAACTGGCCTGGGACGAGCGGCTGCGCCGCAGCTTCGAGCCGTCCGGCCCGCTGGTGGACGAGTTGCTGGCGCGCCTGTTGCCGATCGGCGCCAGCGGCGAACTGGTCCGGGTGTTGACCCGGGCGTCGGCCGCCGTCGACCTGGCCCAGGCGGGCGCCGCCCGCACCCTGTGGGACGAGGCGGACGCCGCCGTGCAGAAGGAGTTCGAGGACTTCTGCGCGGACGTGCTGTGCACCTTGCACATCGACACCGGCGACCGGGCGGCCGACGGCAGGCCCGAGACCCCGCACCCGGTGCTCCGCTTCCTGCTGCTGCGCAAGCTGGCCGCCGCCGACGCAGCGGGGGCCGGCGCGGGCCCGGGCACGGGGGACGCGGCGCCCTCGCCCTGGCACGCCGCGCACACCGCCCTGCGGACCAGGGCCGCCGAGAGCGCGCCCGGCGTCGCCGCCTACCACGCACTGGCCGTCGGCGACCTGCCGGCCGCCGCGCACTACCTCAACGACCGGTTCGAACAGGGCACGCCCCAGGAGTGGTGCACGGAGCTGTGCCGGCTGCGCCGGGCCCCCGTACACGCTCCCGGCGGCGCCCTGGAGGGCCCGCCCTGGGAACACTACGAACAGCGCGTCGCCTTCCTCGCCGAGGGCGAGATCGACAGCAGGCTGCGCACCGTCACCCGGCTCCTGGCGGCGAGTTGGATCGCGCCCGAGCCGCCCACCAGCGCCGAGACCGACCGCGCGGGCGACCCGTACCGCAACCCGCTCGGCGACCCGTACGCCAAGCTCTACGGCGAGATCGCGGCCCGCTTCCGCACCCTGGCCGCGCACACCGACAGCGCCGACTGGTATCCGGTGCTGCTGGCCAAGGCGGCCCAGTACGAGGGGGAGCCCTGGTGAGCGAGGCGAGTGCACGACGGTTCACCCCGGCGCGGCCACCGGTGCGCTGGCACCTGTGGACGCTGGTCGCCCTGGTGGGCATGGCGCTGGTGGCGGTCGGGCTGCCGATGGCGGCCGACCGCTGGTGGGGCACGGACCACCGGTGCGCCGACGGGGTGGTCGAGCGCGGCCCGGCGCAGGAGTGCGTGGGCGTCACCGACGGCTCGTACGTGTTCAGCGCGGAGCTCGCCGAGGTCAGTGCGAAGATCCGGGCGGAGAACCAGCGGGTGGCGGAGTCCGGCGAGGACTGGGTGGCCATCGCCTACACCGAGCCGATGACCCGCCGCGCCGACACCCCGGCCCACAGCGACCGCTCGCCCGAGGTGATCCGACAGGCCATCGAGGGCGCCTACCTGGCCCAGGTGGAGCTGAACCGGGGCGGCGGCCGGGGCCGCACGCCACAGATCAAGCTGTTGCTCGCGAACAGCGGCCAGGGCGGCGAACAGTGGCGCCCGCTCGTCTCCCAACTGGTCGCCCTGGCGCGCGGGGACGCCGGTCGACTGGTGGCCGTCGCCGGCTTCGGCCAGAGCACCTCCACCACCCGGGCGGCCGTCGGAGCGCTGCGCGCGGCCGAGGTGCCGATGGTCGGCTCGACCGTGGCCGCCGACGACCTGGCCACCCCCGACCCGACGTTCTTCCGCGTCTCCTCGCCCAACACCGACCAGACCGCCGTCGCCGCCGCCTACCTCAAACGGCGACAGACCCGCGGCTTCCGGCTGGACGTGGTGCGCGACATCAAGCGGGACGACACCTACAACCAGTCGCTCGGCACCGCCTTCGTGCGGGCCGCGAAGGCCGCCGAGCTGCGCCTTGAGACGCCCAACGGCCACCGCTTCGTCTCCGGCAGCCCCTCGGCGGCCAACACGCTGGCCGGCATCGCGGAGACCGTCTGCCGTCCCGAACGCCGGCTGGACGCGGTGTACTTCGCCGGTCGCGGCCGGGAGCTCAAGCTGTTCATCGAGGCGCTGACCGCCCCCGGGCGCAACTGCCCGCTGACCGTGCTCTCCGGCTCCAGTGCGCTGGGGGTCTTCTACGACCCGCCGGCCACCGGTGACGGCGCGGTCGGCGGCGACGTGCTCGCCCGGTGGCGGGCGAACACCGGTCTGCGCGTGCTGTACACGGCCTACGCCCATCCGTCCGGCGCCGCCCGCATCTACCCGGCCAGGGCCGACAACCCCTTCCCCGCCTTCGCCGACGCCTACGACCTGGCCTTCGGCGGGGACCGCGACCTCCAGAGCGGCCAGGCGATGATGGGGCACGACTCGGTCCTCACCCTCGGCACCGCCATCCGGGCGGCGGCCGGCCCGCAGGGCGGCGACGCGGTGGACGCGGCCGGCGTGCGCAACATGCTGCTCCAGATCGGCCAGAGCCGTACGGTGCCCGGGGTGAGCGGCCCGATCGCCTTCGACGCCAACGGCAACCCGCACCACAAGCCGATGGCCCTGGTCGAACTGCGCCCCGAGCCGGAGCGGCGCTACACCTACCGGGAGACGATCTGGGCCGACGACGCGCGATAGGTGCGGACGCGCCGCCCGGGTTGCTCGCGAAGGGGCTGGTCGGGGTCAGGGTTGCCCGGGACGTGGCGTGGGTTGTTGGGGGTGGCTGCGGTTGCTCGGGGTTGCTCGGGGTTGCTCAGAGTTGCTTGGGCTGTTCGGGTCGCCCGGTGGTGTCCCTGGGCGTTCGGTTCGGTCGGTGGGTCTCGTGGTCGCTCGGGGTGTGGCGCGGGTGCGGGGTGACGGGGCGCCAGGGAGAGGCCGGTCGGCCGGCGCGGGCCCCGTGGGCCGGTGACCTGGGTGGGACCGGTCCCACCCGGCGGCTGTGACACTGCCCGGCATGCCACACAGGCCATGCGGACCGGCCACAGGGAGTTGCCCGCCATGGACGAGCAGGACGATCACACACCGACCGGTATGCCGGCAGCGGTCAGGTTCAGCGTCGTCGCGCTGTGGTTGCAGGTGGTGGTCTGGGCCGTGTCGGGTTGGTACGTGCTCTCCCGCATCGACGAGCGGCATGAGCACGGCCAACCGGTGGAGGCCGAGGGCCCGCTCCAGTTCCTCGCCGTCTTCTTCTTCGCCCTGGCGCTGTGCCTGCTGGTGGCCGGCTTCTGCTTCTTCCGGCGCTCGCTGCTCGCCTGCAAGCTGGTCTACGGCTACGAGGTGGTGGCCGTGGCGCTCGGGGTGCTGGGCATCGCGGTGACGACGGCGTCCACCGGGTTCGAGCCGGCCCTGTTGATCGGCCCCGTCCTGCCGGGCGCCGTCTGCTGGGCGCTCAGCAGCGAGGGTTCGGACGACTGGTTCCTCCCCCTGCCGCAGTCGGACGCGCCGTCGGGGCCCGCGGACGAGGACGGGTGCTGAGGGCTGAAGGCCGCGCCCATGCCCACGCGCCCGTACGGCCCACGCGCCCGTACGGCCCACGCACGTCGGCGCGCCCTGGGCGGAGCCCCGGCCACCGCGGCGGTCAGCCCTGTGGGGCCGACCGCGGCCGTCAGTGCTGGTGGCCGTGGTCGCCGTGGTCGTGCACCGAGTTGGTGGCCTGGATCTGCTTCCAGGACTTGGGCTGCTTCAGGGACGCGGTCGCCGAGGGGGCGGCGGACGCCTTCGCGCTGCGGGCGATGCCCGCCTCGTGGGCGACGCCGGTGGCCGGCTTGCTGTCGGTGTACAGCCACGTGTCGAAGAGCTCGGCCAGCGGCTTGCCCGACGCCTTCTCGGCGAAGTGGACGAAGTCCTTCACCGAGGCGGTGCCGTACTTGTTGGCGGTCGGCCAGTCCTTCAGGATGGCGAAGAAGTCCTCGTCGCCGATCTCGTTGCGCAGCGCCTGGAGGGCGATGGCGCCGCGGTCGTAGACGGCCCCGTGGAACTGGTTGTCCGGGCCCGGGTCGCCCGGCTTGACCTGCCAGAACGGGTCATCGGCCGGGTGCTGGTCGTAGGCGTACTGGGCCAGCTCCTGCGCGGTGCCCTCGCCCTCCTTCTCGGACCACAGCCACTGGCTGTAGCGCGCGAAGCCCTCGTTGACCCAGATGTCCTTCCAGTCCTTGAGGGAGACGCTGTCGCCGTACCACTGGTGGGCCAGCTCGTGCACGACGACGGAGACGTTGCTGCCCCGGTCGAACGCCTTCTTGCCGTAGAACGGGCGGGTCTGGGTCTCCAGCGCGTACCCGGCCGGCACGTTCGGCACGTACCCACCGACCGAGTTGAACGGGTAGTCCCCGAACACCGTCTCCAGCCACTCGGTGACCTCGGTGCTGCGCTCGATGCTCGCGCGGGCCGCGCCGTCGTTGGCGCCCAGGTCCTTGCTGAAGGCGTTGATCACCGGCAGGCCGGAGGCCGTGGTGTCCTTGGTGATGTCGAACTTGCCGATGGCGAGCGTGGCCAGGTAGGTCGCCTGCGGCTTGTCCGAGCGCCAGTTGTAGCGGGTCCAACCGAGCTTCGAGGACTCCGAGAGCAGCACGCCGTTGGAGATGGCCTGGGTGCCGTCCGGCACCGAGATGGAGACGTCGTACGTCGCCTTGTCGGTGGGGTGGTCGTTGCCGGGGAACCACCAGGCGGAGCCCTCGGGCTCCTGCGCGATGACCCCGCCGTCGGGCGTACGGGCCCAGGCGGTGAAGCCGTCGATCGCCAGGTCGGAGGGCTTGCCCGCGTACCGGACGACGACCGAGATCTGCTTGCCCTTGGCCAGCGGCGTGGCCGGGGTGACGACCAGCTCGTGCTTGCCGGCGGTGCTGAACGACGCCTTCTTGCCGCCCACCCGCACCTCGCTGACGGGCAGTCCGAAGTCCAGGTTGAAGCTGGTCAGGTGCTGCTTGGTGGTGGCGATCAGGGTCGCCGTGCCCTCCAGCAGGTCGGTCTTCGGCTGGTACTTCAGCCGCAGGTCGTAGTGCGAGACGTCGTACCCGCCGTTCCCGCTCTCCGGGTAGTAGCTGTCACCGACGCCCGGGGCGCCCGGAGCGGGCTGTGCGGCCGATGCCGGGATCGCCAGCAGCAGGCAGGCGGCAACCGCGCTCGGGGCGAGGAATCTGTAGCGCACGAGTCCTCCAACTCAGTCAGTGCAGATCAGTGCAGAAACGATCAGTCCTGGTTAGGAACGATGACCGGTGAGATGGCCACGACCTTATGTATTTCTGACTGGAAGGGACATGTCCATGGCGCTCACTGTCATGTGATCGACATGCGCCAGACGTAGATCACTCCTGTCGCACCGGGCCAAACCGGACCCGCGCCCTCTTCTGTCCGTGCCGCCACTCGCGCTACCGTCCGCCCCGTGCTGAATCGTCAGCGGGGCACCCGCATCCAGTGGACGACGCTCATATTGGCGGTCGTGACCGCCCTGATGACCTCACTCGCCGGCACGGCCACCGCACAGGGCAGCCGTACGGCGGACGGGGCCAGACCCGGCGATCCGAGCCGGCCGAGCTATTCCTACGCGGACGCCGTCCGGGAGTCCGTCTGGGTGGACATCGGCCTCGACCTGGACCGCGACGGCCGATCCGACCGGGTGGCGGCCGACATCGTGCGGCCCGGCGAGGCCGCCCGCCAGGGCCGCAAGGTCCCGGTGATCATGGACGCCAGCCCGTACTACTCGTGCTGCGGGCGCGGCAACGAGAGCCAGAAGAAGACCTACGACAGCACCGGCACCGCGGTGCAGTTCCCGATGCACTACGACAACTACTTCGTGCCGCGCGGATACGCCGCCGTCCTCGTCGACCTGGCCGGCACCAACCGCTCCGACGGCTGCGTGGACATCGGCGGCCCGTCCGACATCGCATCGGCCAAGGCCGTCGTGGAGTGGCTGAACGGCGCCGGCACCGCGTACACCAGCCGCACCGGCAGCACCAAGACGGCCGCGACCTGGAGCACCGGCGCCACCGGCATGATCGGCAAGAGCTACGACGGCACCATCGCCAACGGCGTCGCCGCCACCGGCGTGCCGGGCCTGAAGACCATCGTGCCCATCGGTGCCATCTCCTCCTGGTACGACTACTACTTCGCCAAGGGCGCCCCGTACTTCAACGGCGGCCCCGACGGGCTGGCCCGCGGCGTGGAGAGCGCGGGGTCGGCGGCGCGCTGCGGCGCGGTCAAGGACGAGCTGGTGCGGGGCGCGCCGCGCACCGGCGACTGGACCTCGCTGTGGACCGCGCGCAACTACGTGCCGGACGCCGGCAAGGTCAAGGCCAGCGTCTTCGCCGTGCACGGCGGCCAGGACCTCAACGTGCGGATGAACCACCTGGGCCAGTGGTGGGACGCGCTGTCCAAGGCCGGCGTCGAGCGCAAGATCTGGCTGACGCAGGCCGGGCACGTCGACCCGTTCGACATCCGCCGCGCGGAGTGGGTGAAGACCGCCCACCGCTGGTTCGACCACTACCTGCTGGGCATCGACAACGGCATCGAGCGGGAGCCGATGGCCGACATCGAGCGCGAGGTGGACAGCTGGACCACCGACGCGACGTGGCCCGCCGCCGGCACCCAGGTCACCACCCTGCGCCCGCGCAGCGGCACGACGCCCGGCGTGGGCGAACTGGGCACCGTCCAGGCCGCCCCCGGCAGCACCGAGACCTTCACCGACGACCCGCGGCAGAGCGAGGCCGACTGGGCGGCGGCCGTCGACCAGCGCACCGCGGCCAAGGTCGCCTTCACCACCCGGCCGCTCGCCCGTGACCTGCGGGTCTCCGGTTCGGCCAAGGTCCGGGTGACCGCGACGCCCAGCACCCGTTCGGCGCATCTGACGGCCGTTTTGGTGGACGTCGGCCCGGACACCATCCGCAACTACACCGGCGCCGGCGAGGGCATCACCGACCTCACCACCCGCAGTTGCTGGGGTGAGAGCAGGACCGGTGACAGCGCCTGCTTCCTGGACACCAAGGCCGACACCCGCCGGGTGGGTTACACCGTCTTCAGCCGCGGCTGGGCCGACCTCGGCAACCACGCCGACGACCACACCGGCCGCCCGCTGACTCCGGGTCAGCGGTACACCATCACCCTGGACCTGGCCGCCAGCGACCACGTGCTCAAGGCCGGGCACCGGCTCGCACTGATCGTCGCCGGCACCGACCGCGGGCTGATCACGGCCCCGAACAGCACCCCGCGGCTGACCGTGGACCTCGCCGGGACCAGCGCCGAGGTGCCGCTGGTGGGCGGCGCGCCGGCGCTGGTGCAGCGGCCGACCGCGGCCCGTGCGCCGGGCGCTGGCACGCCGCTGACCTCGGTACCGGCGCCGGGCCCGATCGACCGGAAGCCGGCCGGCTCGGGCACGGTCCCGCCGGCCCGCACCGCGCGGTGACCTGGGCGCGGGCTGCCGGCGGCGGGTGACGCACCGGCAGTCCGCGCAGGCTGCCGGGGGCGTGGCCCCGCCTCCGGCAGCCCCGTACGGCCCCTCGTACGGCCCAAGAACAGAGGGGAGTGCGTTCCCCGGTCGGGGGTAGCGGGCAGGTGAATCGTTTGCCAGTTGCCCCTACCGAGAGGTCTACGCGTGTCACAGAACAACCAGGAGAAGGGCGTCCGGGGCGACCCGGTGGAACCGACGGCGCCGGCCGTCATGCCCGGCAGCCCGCAGCGGACCGCGGCGCCGCGTACCGACCGGGTGGTCTTCGGCGTCACCGCCGTCCTCACGCTCGCGTTCGTGACCTGGGGCGCGATCGCCACGGACGCGCTCCAGGACGTCTCGTCCGACCTGCTCACCGATCTCATCCACCACGGCGGCTGGGCCTTCATGCTCGCCGCGTCCGGATTCGTGGTGTTCGCCCTGTGGCTGGCGCTCAGCCGCTACGGCAAGATCACGCTGGGCAAGGAGGGCGAGGAGCCGGAGTTCCGCACCGTCTCCTGGGTCGCGATGATGTTCAGCGCCGGCATGGGCATCGGGTTGATGTTCTACGGCGTCAGCGAACCGATGTCGCACTTCATCGACGCGCCGCCGGGCACCGACCCGAAGAACGACTACGAGGCCATGCAGACCTCGATGGCCACCACGCTCTTCCACTGGACGCTGCACCCGTGGGCGATCTACGCGGTGGTCGGTCTCGCCATCGCGTACAGCACCTTCCGGCGTGGGCGCCGACAGACCATCAGCGCCGTGTTCACCCCGCTGCTCGGCAAGCGACACGCGAACGGCGCGGTCGGCCGCGTCATCGACATCCTGGCCATCTTCGCCACCCTCTTCGGCTCCGCCGCCTCGCTCGGCCTCGGTGCGGTGCAGATCGGCAGCGGCATGGAGAAGCTGGGGTGGATGAACGACGTGAGCACCGGGTTGCTGGTGGCCGTCATCGCCGTCCTGACGGTCGCGTTCGTGGCCTCGGCGGTGTCCGGCATCGCCAAGGGCATCCAGTGGCTCTCCAACATCAACATGGTGCTGGCGCTCGGCCTCGCCATCTTCGTCTTCGTGGCCGGGCCGACCATCGTCATCCTCGACATGCTGCCCACCTCCATGGGCGCCTACCTGGGCGACCTGCCGCAACTCGTGGGCCGTACGGAGGCGACCGGCGGCCAGTCGGTGGCCGACTGGCTGGGTTCGTGGACGGTCTTCTACTGGGCCTGGTGGATCTCCTGGACGCCGTTCGTCGGCATGTTCATCGCCCGCATCAGCCGCGGCCGGACCATCAGGCAGTTCGTCGGCGGGGTGATCCTGGTGCCCAGCACGGTCTCGCTGCTCTGGTTCGCGATCTTCGGCAGCTCCGCGATGAAGCTCCAGTCCGCGGGCAAGCTGGGCGACGACGCCTCGCCCGAGGGACGGCTGTTCGACGTGTTGGAGCAGTATCCGGTCGCCACCGTCACCAGCATCCTGGTGATGGTCCTGGTCGGCATCTTCTTCGTGTCGGGGGCCGACGCCGCCTCGATCGTGATGGGCACGCTCTCGCAGCGCGGCTCCTTCGAACCGACCCGACTGGTCGTCATCTTCTGGGGCGTGGTCACCGGTGCGGTGGCCGCCATCATGCTGCTGGTCGGCGAGGGTGGCTCGGACGTGCTGACCGGCTTGCAGAACCTCACCATCCTGGTTGCCGCGCCCTTCGTCCTGGTGATGGTCGGCATGTGCGTGGCGCTCATGCGCGACCTGCGGCGCGACCCGCTGATCGTCCGGGGCGAGCAGGGCGAGGAGGCCGTGGAACTCGCGGTCATCGCCGGCCACCAGAAGTACGCGGGCGACTTCGAGTTGCAGATCGCGCCCGCGTCGGGCGCGACGGCGGAGCCGGCGGACGAGCCGGTGGGGAAGGCGTAGTACGGGGCGCACGGGGCGGGGGCGTTGGGTTGGGCGTTCCTGCTCCCGCCGCCCGCCCCCGTACGACCTCAGCGGCTGAGTGCCCGTACCGGGCCGCGGGCGGCGGCCACCGGGGTGCCGCGGGTCGGCGCCGGGCGTCGTGGCGCCGGGCGTCGCCTGGCCGGCGGTCCGGCGGCGGTGACCGAGCGGAAGGCCACCGCGAGCGCGTCCCGCCAGTGTCGGGGCGCGCTCAGCCCCGACTCCTCCCACCGGGCGTGGCCGAGCACGCTCCAGGTGGGCCGCTGGGCGATGGCGGCGAAGTGCGCGCCGTCCACCGGCACCACCCGGTCCGGGTCGGCCCCGGCCAGCCGGAACACCTCCCTGGCCAGGTCGTACCAGGTGGTGCGGCCCCCACCGGTGGCGTGGAAGATGCCGGCGGTCTGCGAGGCGGGCAGCCGGCCGAGCGCGAGCAGCCGCTCCGCCACGTCCCTGGTCCAGGTCGGCTGGCCGTGCTCGTCGTGCGCGACCGCGAGGGTCCCCTCGCCCGCGGCGGCCCGGGCGGCCATCGCACGTACGGCGTTCGGCCCGTACGCCCCGTACAGCCACGAGGTGCGCACCACGGTGCCGGTGCGCGGCAGTTCTTCGAGTACGGCGCGTTCGCCGGCCAGCCGGGTGCGCCCGTAGGCGGTGCGCGGGCCGGGGCGGGCGGTCTCGTCGTAGGGGGCGCTGGCCCGGCCGGGGAAGACCTGGTCGGACGAGACGTGCAGCAGCCGGGAGCCGGTCGTGGCGCACGCGCGGGCCAGGTTGCGCACCGCCTCGCCGTTCACCCGCAGGGCCGCGGTCTCGTGCAGTTCGGCGGTGTCCACGTCGGTCCAGGCCGCGCAGTTGACGACGACGGCGGGCCGGGTGCGGCGCACCGCGCGGGCCACCGCCTCGCTGTCGGTCAGGTCCAGGTCGGCTTGGGTCAGTGGGAGCGCGGGCACCGAAGCCGCGGCCAGGTGCGCCCGCACCTCGCGTCCGAGCATGCCGCCCGCTCCGGTGATCAGCCAGCCGTTCATGATGCTGCCTCCAGTTGCTCGGGGTGCTGCGGTTGCTCGTTCTGCCACCGGGTGCGGTGGTGACGGTGCGGGGCGCCTGACGCGGCGACGGCCGGTGCGTCGCCGCGCCCCTGCGGTCCGGTGCCGGGCCGCAGGGGGAGGGGATCGAGGCGTCCGGCCCCTGGGGTGACGGGGATCTTCATGCGCATTCCGGGGGGTCGGGGACAGTACGGCGGATGGGAGTGCCGCCGCCGGACGGAGGGGGCCCGTTGGCGGGGCGCGTACGGCGGTCGCGCGACGGTTGCGCCGTCAGGGGCGGGCCGCTGACCTGAACGCCGTTCCGGGCGGCGGGAGTTGGCCGTGCCGGGTGCGGGTGCGGGGGAGTGGCCGGGACCGGTGAGGCGGGCCCGTGGAACCGAGTTGAGGTATCTGACCTGGAAGTGTTGTTGAGCTGCGATGCACGTGGTTAGCTTAGGCTTACCTAAGTAAACCTTGGTCATGTTCTCCCTGTGACCTCACCCACAGTCACCCAACTAGGCGTCTCCGTGTCGGCCTGCCCGTCGCGTACCGCCCGCCGTGTCGTTCGCGTACCCGGCCGACCACGCGTCGGCCCCCTGAACGTGCTCCCCGCGAGCCCGACGGTCCCCAAGGCCCTGGCCGTCAGGACCTCGCGGGGAGCACTACCTTTCGGTGGTTGGTGGTTGGTGGTTGGGTGGTGGGTGTGGCCTTGGTGCGCGACCGCGGTTGGACGGTCGAGCGCGCGCGGCCCCGGCCGGACGGGCGCGTAACGGCGGTGGCCCGGGCGGCTGTCGATCGGTTGGACGGCCGCCCGGTGGCTGTGGCCGGGCGGCAGCCGCAGCCCCGGCGTATCGCCTCCCGCTCCGCGCACCCCGTGTGGCCCCCGCGCAGGTGTCGCACGGGCCGCCGCGTGACGCAAGACGAGGCGCATGGCGCGGCGCCGATCCCGCACCGTCCGCGGCCCGCAGGGGCGGTCTCAGGCGCCGAGCAGCGCCGCCACCTCGCGGGCGCAACCCCAGGCGACGGTGACGCCCGCGCCGCCGTGCCCGTAGTTGTGGACGCACCGGGTGCCGCCCGGGAGTTCCGCCAGTTCGAGCCTGACCCGGGGGCGGGCCGGGCGCAGGCCGACCCGGTGGGCGAGCACCGGCGCCCCGGCCAACTCTGGCCGCGCCCGAAGGCAGCGCGCCAGGATCGCCTCGGCCGTCGCGGGCTCGGGGCGCAGCTCCCAGGAGTGGGCCCGGGCGGTGCCGCCGAGCACCACCCCGTACGGCTGCGGCAGCACGTACAGCGTCTCGTCCGCCGCGTCGTCGGCGGCCACCAGCCACTCCGTCAGGCCCGGGTTGGCCACGACCACCACCTGTCCCTGCACCGGGTGGACGGTCGGATCGGGGACCAGGTCGCGGGCGCCGAGGCCCGCGCAGTTCACCACGGCCCCGGCCGCCCGGCCGGCCTCGGCGAGCGAGGTCAGCGCGCGGATCTCGACGGTGCCGCCGGCGGCGGTCAGCCGGCGTTCCAGGTGGCGCAGGTGCGCGGGCATGTCGATCAGCGGGACACGGGCCCGCAGCCCGGCCGTGAACCCGGCAGGCAACTGCGCCGCCGTGGCCGCCTCCAGCCCGGGCAGGTCATCGGCCCAGGCCCCCAGGCCCGCCCGGGTCAGGCCCGCGTGCGTGCCGTCCGCGAACCGTACGCCGCTCTCCTGCGGGTCGGCGGCCAGCGCGGTCAGTTCCGTCAGCGCGGCCAGCGACCAGCGGCCCGCGGCATCGGCCGGCTCGATGCGGTAGGGCCACCAGAGCCCACCGGCCACCGCAGAGGTGGTCGCAGCGGCCGGCTCCCGACCCCACACGGCCACCCGAAACCCTCGCTCCGCCAGCGTAACGGCGCAGGTCAGGCCGGTGACGCCGGAGCCGATCACGATCACATCGCGCACCATGCGGGGACGCTATCCGCTGATCGGACGCAGCGCGAGCCCCCGCGGGGTACGGAGTGCGGCGTACGACGTGGAGCGGAGTGCGGCGTACGCGTGCGGGCTGTCGGCCCGGGCCCCGCCACGCCACACCCCACCGCACCGCACCGGGAGGCCGGGCCGGACCGCGATCCCGGCGTGCTCCCCGCGCCGCCGCTACTCCCACCCGGGCCGGCACCACCTCCCGCCAGCCACACGAGCGCCCCGGTCAGGGAAACAGCGCCGCCGGCCAAGGGGCCAGCCCCAGGGATATGCAGGGGCGCGGCGACGGGGCCCGCGGCTAGGATCACCCACTGATGACTGCCACTCTCGTTGCCAAGAACCTCGCCGCCGGGCACGGTGACCGCACCCTCTTCGCCGGTCTCGACCTCGTCGTGGCCCCCGGGGACACCATCGGCCTCGTCGGCGCCAATGGGGCCGGCAAGTCCACCCTGCTGCGCATCCTCGCCGGCCTGGTCGAACCCACCGAGGGCAGCGTCACGCTCAACCCGCCGCACGCCACCATCGGCCATCTGCCGCAGGAGCACGAGCGGCGCCGCACCGGCGGCTCCGACCCGGCCACCGGCGCCGAGACGGTGCGTGACTTCCTGGCCCGCCGCACCGGGGTCGCCGCCGCCGAAGCGGCCCTCGAAGCCGCCACCGAAGCACTGGCGGCCGGGCAGCCGGGTGCCGACGACGCGTACGCCACCGCCTGGGATCGGTGGCTCGCGCTCGGCTGCGCCGATCTGGCGGAGCGCGCCGAGGGCGTCACCGCGTCGCTCGGCCTCTCGGTCGGTCTCGACCGGCCGATGACCGCGCTCTCCGGCGGCCAGGCGGCCCGCGCCGGACTCGCCTCGCTGCTGCTCAGCCGGTACGACGTCTTCCTGCTCGACGAGCCGACCAACGACCTGGACCTGGACGGCCTGGCCCGGTTGGAGGAGTTCGTCCGCGGGCTGCGCGCCGGCACCGTGCTGGTCAGCCATGACCGCGAGTTCCTGGCCCGCACGGTCGACAAGGTCCTCGAACTCGACCTGGCCCAACAGCAGATCACCCTCTTCGGCGGCGGCTACACCGCCTATCTGGAGGAGCGCGAGACGGCGCGCCGGCACGCCAGGGAGCGGTACGAGCAGTACGCGCAGACCCGCGCGGGGCTTGAGGAGCGGGCCCGCACCCAGCGCGCCTGGATGGACAAGGGCGTGCGCAACGCCCGCCGCAAGGCCACCGACGGTGACAAGTTGCTGCGCAACGCGCGCATCGAGAGCACCGAGAAGCAGGCGGCCAAGGCCCGGCAGACCGACCGGCTCATCGAGCGCCTCGAAGAGGTCGAGGAGCCGCGCAAGGAGTGGGAACTGCGCCTTGAGATCGCCCAGGCGCCCCGCTCGGGCTCGGTCGTGGCCACCCTGCGCGGGGCCCGGGTGCGCCGCGGCAGCTTCGACTTCGGCCCCGTCGACCTCCAGGTCGACTGGGCGGACCGGGTGGCGATCGTCGGCGCCAACGGCTCGGGCAAGTCCACCCTGCTGGCCGCACTCCTCGGCCGGCTGCCGCTGGACGAGGGGCACGCCGCGCTCGGCTCGGGCGTGGTCATCGGCGAGGTGGACCAGGCCAGGGCGCAGCTCTTCGGCGCGGACCGGGTCGGGGCGGAGGCGGACACGCCGGGCGGCCAGGAGGGGGCCGCCGCGCCGCAGCCGGCCCGGGCGCCCGGCGGCGAGGGGCGACCCCACGCCGGATCGCTGCTCGACACCTTCAGCGAGGTCGTGGCCGAGCTCGAACCGGCCGAGGTGCGGACGCTGTTGGCCAAGTTCGGGCTGAAGGCCGACCACGTGCTGCGCCCCGCCGCGACCCTCTCGCCCGGCGAGCGGACCCGGGCCGCGCTCGCCCTGCTCCAGGCCCGCGGGGTCAACCTGCTGGTGCTCGACGAGCCGACCAACCACCTGGACCTGCCCGCCATCGAGCAGTTGGAGTCGGCGCTCGCCGCGTACGCCGGCACGCTGCTGCTGGTCACCCACGACCGCCGGATGCTGGACGCGGTGCACACCACGCGCCGCATCGAGATGGCCGACGGGCGGGTCACCGAGCGCTGAGCCCGCTTCGCGTGGTGCCGGCCGGGGGCCGGCACCACCACGAGCGCGTACGGGGCGGGGCGTGCTCACCCCACCCGCGCGCCCGGCGTCACTCGGGCCACGCCGACTCGCGGATGACGGTCACGAAGTCGCCGCGCTGGAAGCCGGGTACGAAGTGGGCCAACACATCGGCCTTCACATTGCCGAACGTGGTCTCCGGCTTGGGCGCGATGCCCTCGGTGAACGCCGCCAGGATGCGCCGCTTGAAGTCGGGCCGCGGGTGCAGGGCGACGATCGCGGCCCGGTCGTCGGGGCTGATCCGGTCGTAGTCGATGCCGAGCACGTCGTACTCCACCCCCGCGGTGACCAGCGCCACCTCCGGCTCCATGAACTCCGGCACGCCGGGCGTGGTGTGCAGGGCGATCGCCGTCCACACCCGGCGCACCGCGTCCTCGGGCACCTGGTGTGCGCGCAGGAACGCGGCGGCCTCCTCCGCCCCGTCCACCTCGAACCGCCGCCCGCTGGTGCGGAACTCCTCGTTCAGGCCCAGGTCGTGGAACATGGCGCCGATGTACAGCAACTCCTGGTCGCACTCCAGGCCGCGGGCGCGCCCCAGCAGGCTGCCGAAGAGGTACACCCGGCGCGAATGGTGGTAGATCAGGTCGTCGGTGGCGTCCCGCACCAGGGCGGTGGCCTCCTTGGCCAGGGCGCTGTCGGGCACGGTGAGGTCGGCGGCGTGCGGTACGTCGGGCATGGGCTGGTCTCCTCGTCCTCGGGGTCCGCGGCGGCGGGGCCCCGTCGGCGCGGCGCTGGCCACGGGCGCGGTGGGCGGCGACGGCACGTGCGGCACCAGTCAACCAGGGCCGGCGGCGGTGCGCCGCCAGGACCGCCCGGCGCGTACCGCTCCCTTACGACGCCGGAGCCTCCGGCCTCCTACGACGCCGGCGCCGCGCGGTCCGCGTCCGGCTCGGACGCCGCCGGTTCCCGTGCGGTCTCCAACAGGTCGCGCACCTCGTCGGCGGAGGTCTCCCGCAACGTGTCGGAGACGAACAGCCAGCGCGTGATGCCGATCGCGGTCAGGAAGGCGAGGTCGTGGCTGGCGACCAGGAGTGCGCCCTGGAAGGAGTCGAGTGCGCTGGTCAGATGGCGGACGCTGGCCAGGTCGAGATTGTTGGTCGGCTCGTCCAGCATCAACAACTGGGGCGCGGGCGCGGCCAGCATGGTGGCGGCGAGCGCGGCCCGGAACCGTTCTCCGCCCGACAGGGTGCCGGCCGGCTGCGCAGCCCGAGCCCCCCGGAACAGGAAGCGGGCGAGCTGCGAACGGATGTGGTTGTCGGTGACGCCGGGCGCCATCCTGGCCACGTTCTCCGCGACGCTGAGCTCCTCGTCCAGCACGTCGAGCCGCTGTGGCAGGAAGCGCAGCGGCACGGACGCCCTCGCCTCGCCCTCGGCCGGTGCGAGCTCGCCGGCGAGGGTGCGCAGCAGCGTCGTCTTGCCCGCGCCGTTCCGCCCCACCAGGGCGATCCGCTCCGGCCCGTGCACGTGCAACTCGCCCGCGCGCAGCCTGCCGTACGCGGGCCGCAGCGCGTGCAGGGTCAGTACGGTACGGCCGGTCGGCACCGCCGTGTGCGGCAGGCTGACCCGGATCTCGGCGTCGTTGCGCAGTGCGTCGGCGGCCTCCTCGCGCCGCTCGCGCGCCTCTTCGAGCCGCGCCTCCTGGACCCCGCGCAGCTTGTCGGCCGACTCCTGCGCGGACCGCTTGCGCTCACCGGCCACGATCCTGGGCGCCCGCCGCTGGGCGTCCATCTTCTTGCTGTGCCGCTCCCGGCGGGCCACCTTGATCTGTGCCTCCTCCAACTCCCGCTTCTGCTTGCGCACATCGGCCTCGGCGGCGCGCAACATGCGCTCGGCCGACTCTTGTTGGGTGGCCAGCGCCTGCTGGTAGTCGGACCAGGCGCCGCCGTACCAGGTCACCGAGCCGGACCGCAGCTCGGCGATCCGGTCCACCCGCTCCAGCAGGTCGCGGTCGTGGCTGACGATGATCAGTACGCCGGAGCGCCAGGAGTCGACCGCTTCGTAGAGTCGGCGGCGGGCGAACAGGTCGAGGTTGTTGGTCGGCTCGTCGAGCAGCAGGATGTCGGGGCGCTCCAGGAGCAGCGCGGCCAGCCGCAGCAGCACGGTCTCGCCACCCGACAACTGGCCCACCGTACGGTCGAGTTCGATGCCGTCGAGCCCGAGCGTGGCGAGCGTCGCCGCGGCCCGTTCCTCCACGTCCCAGTCGTCCCCGAGCGTCTCGAAGTGGACCTCGCTCGCGTCGCCCGACTCGATGGCGCGCAGCGCGGCCCGCCGCTCGGCGATGCCGAGCGCCTGGTCCACGCGGAGGTCGGTGTTGAGGGTGATGTTCTGCGGCAGGTAGGCGAGGCTGCCGCGGAGGGCGATCGAGCCGGCCGCCGGGCGCAGCGCGCCGGCCAGCAGCCGCAGCAGGGTGGACTTGCCGGTGCCGTTGTTGCCGACGAGGCCGGTGCGCCCGCGGCCGACGGTGAACGACAGGTCGTCGAAGACGGTGGTTCCGTCCGGCCAGCGGAAGGAGAGCGCCGAGCAGGTCACGGCGGCGGGGGAAGTCGAAGCGTGGGCCATGGTGAATCTCGCAGTCGCAAGCGCAGGGATGGGGGCTTCGTATGCGAGCACCACGCGGCGACGGGCCTAAGCCGAAGGGGGAGCGCGGCCGTCCGACGGGTCGGGACGGTCCGGGCACCGAGGTCGCAGGCGCGGGTCACGGGCGGCGAAAGGGCCGGCCTGAACGTGACGGGAGTACGGCTCGGCCGTACCGCGCGATGTCGCGAACCTCAGATGCGCAACGTCCACCTCTATCGGAGACAACAGGACCCGGCCACTGTACCCCGTCATCGCCGGCCGTCCAGTGGCTCGGCGTGCGAGACCGGTCACGCCGGGCGGGTGTGGGTGGCAATGCGGGGTGGGTGTGAGTGGGGGTGTGGGTGTGTGTGGGGGTGGACGGTGGCGCGGGGTGGGTGTGTGTGGGCTGGCATGGGGAGGGCGTGGGCGGGTCGCGCAGGGGTTTGCCGGATCGGCAAAGGTGCTGGCCGCGGGGTGGCGGGCCGCTCGATGATCGACTCACCCACCCAGATCCACCCCCATCCGACACACCCACCCTGGAGGAAGCCATGGCACACCCGGACCCGACGTGGTCGCTCACCCACCGGATGGTGGCGTCTCCCGCCGGCCGCACCTACGTCGTGGAGTGCGGCAGCGGGCCGCTGGTGGTGCTGGTGCACGGGTTCCCGGAAAGTTGGTACTCCTGGCGCCACCAGCTTCCGGCGCTGGCCGCCGCCGGGTTCCGGGCCGCCGCCGTGGACGTGCGCGGTTACGGCCGCTCCGCGAAGCCGGCCGGGGCCGCCGCGTACCGGATGCTCGACCTGGTGGCCGACGAGGTCGCCGTGGTGCGCGGGCTCGGCGCCGAGCGTGCGGTGATCGTCGGCCACGACTGGGGTGCGAACATCGCGGCGCACGCGGCGCTGCTGCGCCCCGACGTGTTCCCGGCCGTCGCCATGCTGAGCGTGCCCTACGCGCCGCCCGGCGGCCCGCGGCCCACCGACGCCTTCGCCGCGCTCGGCGGGGACGAGGAGTTCTACGTCAGCTACTTCCAGGAGTCCGGCCGCGCCGAGGCCGAGATCGAGCCCGACGTACGCGGCTGGCTGGCCGGCTGGTACGCGAGCCTGTCCGGCGACACCATGCCGGGGCCCGACGAGCCGAGCCCGTACTTCGTGGCGCCCGGCGGCCGGTTGCGCGACCGCTTCCCACAGCAGCGCGCCCCGCACTGGCTGGGTGAGACCGAACTCGACTTCTACGCCGCGGAGTTCGAGCGCACCGGGATGGCCGGGGCGCTCCGGCGCTACCGTGCCGTCGACCTTGACTGGGCCGACCTCGCGACCTGGGAGGGGGCGCCGATCGGCCAACCCTCGCTGTTCGTCGGCGGCGCGCTGGACGCCACCACGCACTGGATGGCCGACGCGATCGCGGCGTTCGACCACACCCTGCCCGGGTTGGTCTCGCGCCACCTCATCGACGGCTGCGGCCACTGGGTGCAGCAGGAGCGGCCCGCGGAGGTCAACCGGCTGCTGACGGAGTGGCTGCGTGCCCTGCCGGCGCCGGGCTGAGACGCGCCGCGGCGGTGTCGCCGCGGCTGGGCCGGGGCGACACGGCCCCTCGTCGGGCTGCCGTGCTGCCGCCGCTGGGCCGGCGCGCCGCCGGGCCTGCCCCTGCCGCTGGGTCGGCACACCGCGACGCCCCGCCCGCCCCCGCGATCCGTAACCGACCCAACTCCCGCGTGTTCAGCGCTCGTTGGTGGTCAACATCAACGTGGCGAGCTCCACTCGGGAGCGGAGCCCCGTGCGGTGGAAGAGGCGGTTGAGGCGGCTGGCGACGCTGCCTTCGCTGACCGCGAGGGCGCGGGCGATCTGGCGGTTGGCCAGCCCCTCGGTGACCAGGGTGGCCAGTAGCCTTTCGTTCTCCTCGGTCACGGTGCGCCGGCCCGGCACCGGCAGCCCGGCGTCGCGCAGTGCGGTGCGCGTACGGTACCGCCACACCAGCGCGCCGAGCTGTCCGAACACCTCGTACGCCTCCCGCAGCAGCGACTCGGTCTCCGGCCTTGCCCGGCCGCCACTGCTGGCCACGGCCAACAGGGTGCGGGCCAGCTCGAAGGGTTGCTCGTCGGTGCGGGCCAGGGTGAGTGCCTCGTCGGCGAGCGCGGAGCCGTCGGGCAGGTCGGAGGCGAGTTCGGGGTGCCGGTCGAGCGCGCCGAGGCAGGCGCGCAGATAGCGCAGTCGGCTGCGGTCGCTGGCCATGGCAGTGGCGACCCGGTCCACCTCGCGCAGGCACAGCAGGACACGCTCCGGCCGGTCGCCGTCGCCCTGGAGTGCGGCCAGCGCCGTCCACAGCGACTCGGTGCCGAAGACGTGGCCGCGCTCGCGGGCCTCGCCGAGCCCGCGGCGCACGGCCTCCTCCGCGAGCGCCGGCTCGCCGAGGAAAAGGGCGATGGCCGCCTCCTGCGCGTCGAGCAGGTAGGCCGCCGCGATCGGCTGGGCACGTGCCTGGTCGAGCACGGTCCGCGCGCGCGACGGCCGGCCGTGCGCGAGCAGCATCGTCGAGGTGTGGGCGTGCACCAGCACACTCACCGGCGGCCTGGCCGTCGCCCGCCGGCTGACCATCACCGTCCGCGCGGTGGCCAGCGCCTCGTCCCAGGAGCCGGTCAGAAACTGCCACAGGAACCGCGTCTCGGCCGGCAGCCGTGCGGTGTCGTGGCCGCGCCGCTCCAGCAGTGCCACGGCCTGCCGCACACTGCCGAGCGCGAGCAGCCCATCGCACTGGAGCAGGGTCAACTCGAAGGCGAGGTGCGGCGGGAGCGAGGGGTCTGCGGGGGCGTCGACGGCCGCGTACAGACCGGCCGGGGTGCCGACCATCAGCCGTGCGGCGTCCCGCAGCAGGGCACCGAAGTGCCGGGTCACCGGGTCGGGGCGGGTGCCAAGGCCGGTGGCCGCGATCAGGTCGAGCGCCTGCGCCCAGTGGCCGAGCAGACACAGGGTCAGCGCCCCGGCGATGGCGGACGGGCCCTCGGTGGCACGCGACGCGGGCCCGTGCTGCCCGCCGAGCGCCGCCATGTCGCCCGCCGCGGCCAGCGCCATCAGCCGTACGACGGTGAGTTCCTGGCGGGCGGCCGGGCTGAGGTCGGCGCCGTGCGTGCGCAGTACCGCGCCGGCCGCGTCGGCGGCCTCCCGGGCGTCGCCGGCCCGGTACGCGGTGGCCGCGTGTCGGGCCAGGGACGAGGCGCGGAGCAGCGGATCGTCGGTGAGGTCGGCGGCGGCCCGCAGCCAACGCGCCGCATCGCGCGGCCGTACCGGTGCCAACTGGGCAGATATGAAAAGAAGTTCGGACAGCGCACGAGAGCGGTCGACCAGGGCCCCGGCGTCGACGATACGATTCGCCAGATAGGCCCGCCGCTCGGCGTCGCGCCGCTGCCCGCCACCCTCGCCAGGCGCCGCCCGGTCACTCTCCTCCCACAGCGCCCGCACCGCCGCCGCCGACACCGCGCGCCGTTCGTACGGGCCGAGCCTGGCCCGCAGCGCCGCGGCCACCAGCGGAACGCGGAACGACCAGCGCCGGGCGGGTGTGTCGGCCCGCGCCGCGGGCCCGGGCTCCGCGGCCTCGTCGACCAGCCCGGCGGCCGTCAGCTCGGCCAGCGCGCCGGCGACGGCCGCGGCGGACAGACCGGTGGTGGTGGCGAGGATCGCGGGGGTGCGGCTGCCCAGCGGTTCTAGGACGCTCAGCGCCTTGGCCACCCGCCAGGTCGCCTCGCCGAGCCCGGCGAGGGCGCGGACGAAGCGGTCGTCGTCGGGCAGCACCGGCGGCGCCGCCCCGGGACGCAGTTGGGCGTGGCCGATCAGGGTGCCGATGGTGGGCTCGCCGGCCGGGCCGAGCACCGCCGCGAGCGCCCCCGGGTTGCCGGCGCTGAGCCGGTACAACTCGGCCACCAGATCCCGGTCGGGCACCGCCCGCAGCCGGTGCGTGACCAGGCGCGCCACTTCCTGTCGGGTCAGCGGCGGCAGCCAGACCGGGTCCCCGGCCAGGTCGTCGGGGAACGGCCAGCTCGGCCCCCGCGGCGCGCGCGGCGCCGACCCGGGCGGGCGGACGGGGGAGACGCCGAGGACCAGCCGTACCGCGGACAGCGCCAACAGCGGCGCGAGTACCCGGACCAGGTCCACCGTCTCCGGATCGGCGAACTGGGCGTCGTCGACCAGCACCACCGTACGCGTACGGGTGCGCAGCGCGCGGGTGAGCTGGCGGGTGAGCAGGCGCCCCGGGTCGTCCGGGCCGGGTTGGCTCGCGTGGGCAGGGTGGCTCGGGTGGTGTGCCGGGCCCGGCTGACCTGCATGGCTTGGCTGGCTCGGGTCGGTGGGGTGGCTCTGATCGGTCCGCGGCTGGCCGTCCGGGCGGCGCGCGGCGGCGGGGCTCGACGTGCCGGGCGCGGACGGTTCGGCGGTCACCGCGCGCAGTGCGGCCGTCGGGGACAGGGCCGTCACCAGTCGGTGCGCCAACAGGTAGGCGGTGTGGTGGTCGCGGGGCAGACAGGCCACCTCGTGCACGGTGACGCCGGTGGCCCGCACCCGCTCCGCCAGTGCGGCCAGCACCGCACTGCGGCCGATGCCGATCTCGCCGCGCACCAGCCAGACGGCAGGACCGGTCAACGCCGTTGCGCAGTCGATCAGTTGCTGAACCACCGTGTCCCGGCCAATGAGTTGGGGCGTGCTCCGCGGTGGCGCCCCCGTATCGACGGCCCCGATACGCCCCGTGACGTGGTTCGCCGCCCTCACCCCCTCGCCTCACCGAGGCAGGCCGAAAGGCGCCACCCCCCGTTGACCAATCATATGAAGGTGCGGATGGTGAAGGGAGTGCTTAATCAGTGAAGATCTTGACCAAAGGGTCAAGGTCGACCCCGCGGGATGTGGTGCGAACTGATGCCGGCTCACGGCAAGACGGCGCTCGTCGGCCGCCGGGAGGAGGTGCGCGAGGTCAGCGCCGCGCTGCGGCGGGCCAGCGACACGGCCCGTCTGTTGATGCTGCACGGTGAGCCGGGCATTGGTAAGACCACGGTGGCCGAAACCGCCATCGAGGCCGCCTCCCGCGCCGGCGTCCTGGTGCTCCGCATCGACCTGCCGGCAGCCGGCCGGGCCGGGCTCGGCACGGTCGCCGACCGCACGTGTGAGCTGCTGATGGAGGCCGGCGCCCGGGACGCGCTGCCGCTCATCAAGGCCGTACGCCGGGTCAGGGCCGAGGCCGCGGGAGACCGCCGACACCATCTCCCCCTCATGCTCCATACGCAGGCGCTGCTACAGCAAGTGGCGCAGAGCCGACAGGTGTCCCTGGTCCTGGACGACGTCCACCACCTGGCGGACGAGGACGTGGGCGTGCTCGGCGCGCTGCTGTGCGGGCTGCGGGCGGACGGGGTGCCCGTCGTCGTGTGCGGCCAGTGCCCGCCGGACGGCCCCGCCGAGGTGCTGCCCACGCTCGCCGCCGCGGCCGACCAGAGCCTGGAACTGTCCCCGCTGACCTGGGCGCAGACCGGCGCGCTGGCCGGTCGCAGGCTCGGTCTGCCGGCCGCCCCCGAACTGGTCACCGCGGTCCGCGCGGCCCTGGGCACGCTGGCGGGCAACCCCCGGGCCGTACTCGCCACGGTCGCAGCCCTGTGGCGGGAGGAACGGCTGACGGTCGTGGACGGGCACGCCTGCCCCGCCGACCGGGCGCTGGTCATCGCGCTGCCCGTACGACGCCCGGAGCAGCCCGCCGCCGACGCCGCGGACGAGACCGTACCGATCAGTCAACTCGCCTTCGCCGACGATGCGTTGGCGCTTCTGGCCCGACTGACCGCGGTGGCGGAGACCACCGTGGACGACTTCCTCGGCCTGGCTCCGGAACTCGGCGGCACCGTCGCCCACGTCGGCCAGGTGCTCGACACCCTGGTCGCCAGGCACCTGGTCACCGTCGACGACCGGCAGCGGCTGTCCTGCGCCGTGCCCGCACTGGGCCTCGCCCTCCAGCGCAACCCCGCCCGCTGGTACGGTGCCAGGCTGCACGCCCAGGTGGTGCTCAACGCCAAGCGGCGGGCCGGCGCGGGCGGCGGCGCGCTCGACCCGCGGCTGTGCGACCACGTGCTGGCCGCCGGCAGCGAACTGCCCGTCTCGCTCTCCACCGAACTCCTGCTGGCCGCCGTCCGCCGGGACCACGGCGGCAGCCAGCGGCGCACCGCCCGCGCCTGCCTCGCCCTGCTGTGTCAACTCCCGCGCGACGACGAGTGCCTGCCCGGCATCCTGCGCGGCGCCATCGGGCTGATGCTGGACCACGGGGACGCCGCCGGCCTGCTCGGCCTCGGCGCCGGACTGCTGCCCGGCGGCAACGACCGCACCCTGGCCCGCCGCGAACACCTCGTCGACCTGGCATCGGCCTGGGCCCTGGCCGCCCTGCACGAACAGTGGCTCGGCAACCACGTCGTCGCCCACGACAGCCCACCGGCCCGTACCGCCATGCGGGTGCCGACGGCCGCCGCGCTGATCGCGCTCGCCCTGCGGATGCGCGGCGAACCACCGCCCCCACCCGCCGCCGACCCGCTCCCCGACGTCGCCCAGCCGGCCCGCCCCACCGCCGTGCCGCTCGCCCAACCGCCCGCCTCGCAGATCCCGGCCGCCGCCGAAATGCTGTTGCTGACCGGCACGTTGGGCACCCGCGAGGAGTTCGAGCACGGGCTGCTGGCCGTCCGCGGGCTCCGCGCCGAAGCCGGCCTACCGCCGCCCCGCGACATCGAACAGCTCCGCGGGGCCGCGGCCTTCGGCGACTGGGCGACCGCCTTCGAGGCGGTACTCGGCGACCGCTGCGCCCGCTTCGAGGACAGCCCGCTGCGCCTGTACCAGGCACTGGTCCGCGAGTACCTGACCGGCTCCTGGGAGACCGCGCTGACGCTGGCCCGCCGGGTCGAGACGTACGCCAGGGGAACCGACGGCGGTCCGCTGTACGACCACAGCCGCAGCCTGGCGGCGGAGATCTGCCGCTGGCAGGGTGACACGGGCCGGGCCGCCGACTGGCTGCGCGGCGTCGTCGCCCCGCACGGCCGCGGCCCACTGGCCAGTTGGGCCAGGGCCGGGCTGCGGCACGACGACGGGGACGCGGTCGGCGCCTGGCGGGAGGGCTGGCGGGAATACCGGGTGCTGCGCGCCGGTGGTCACCTCGCCGGCCTGGAGCGGCTGCTGCTGCGACTGGCGATCTACGCCGTCCAGCGCGGCCACCACCGTGCCGGGCTCGAAGCACTTGAGGCGCTTGAGGAACTGCACGCCTGTGTGGGCGCGCAGAACACCCAGGTGGCACTGTTGCTGGCGCGGGCCGTGGTGCGCGAGGACGTGGAGAGCGCGCTGGCCGCCCGGGCCCTGCCCGCCTGGCAGGGCGACCAACTCCTGTCGTTCCTGACCAGCCTGTGGCTGGCCCGCACCACCGGTTCCCAGACCTGGCTGACCGAGGCGTGGGAGTGGTGCGAGCGGCTGTCGGCGCGGCGGGCCAGGCAACTCCTGGTGGAGGTCACCGACTCGCTCGGACAGCCGGTGCCGCGCCGCCGCGCCAGCCGGTCGGTCTTCACCGCGCAGGAGCTCAGGGTGGTCAGACTGGTGGCCGAAGGCCGCACCAACCGGCAGATCGCGGCGGTCCTCGCGCGCAGCGAAAAGAGCGTGGAAACCTATCTGGCCAGCATCTTCGAGCGCACCGGCTGCCGCTCCCGGCTCGAACTCGCCACCGCCTGGCTGGACGGCGCGCTCTCGCCGTTCGTACCGGGCTGAGGGCGCAGGCTGGGCTGAGATCGCGGATCGGGTCGACACCGCGCACTGGCTGAGGTCACGCGCCGGGCCGGCGGCTCGGAAACGGTTGCCGCGTAGGCCGTGGGTTACGGGGACTGTCACGGGCGTCACGGGGGTTGGGGTGCTGGTCGCGTGCGCCGCGAGGGCGTGCAGGCCCGGATGCGGCCTGCCGGCTCGCGGACCACTCCGGCACGGGTATCTCCCTTTCGGCGCCACCCGAACGCGCCCGCCCGATGGCCCCGCAACCCGGCCCGCGGGCCGTCGCGAAGATCGGGCAAGGGTGCGAGTACGAACAGGCACGAAAGCGGGACACCGTTGGACGGCCCATCGCGGCGGTGGTTGTGTGGGACGCGCCCGATGGGGGCCCCGCTCTTCCGGTAGCACCTGGCGCGCCAGTGGGCCAGGGCAACTCCGTTCCCGACAGCACGGCAGCGACGTCCCCCGCTCCGCACCGGAGCACTGGCACCCGGCCGGACAGGTGGTCCACGAGCGACGTGGCCTGCGGTCACCACCGGCAGTGGCGGGCCCCGCGCCCGCGGATCGCCCCGAGCCGGCCCGCCGGCACCGCGCAGCGACCAGGAAACCGCCCGGGGTGTGCAAGGAACCTCGCTGACTACGGAAAGAGGTTGTCATGAGCTCCCTGGCCGACGCCCTGCTCGGCGGCGTGACGCCCGAAGAGATCGAACGCCACGCCTTACCCGACACCTACGAGGCGGCCTATCTCCGCAAGGAGGACGCGGACATGTTCCGCGGCGTAGCGGACAAGGACGTCAGGAAGTCGCTCCGGGTCGGCCAGGTGCCCATGCCCGAACTCGCCCCGGACGAGGTCGTCGTCGCCGTCATGGCGAGCGCGATCAACTACAACACCGTCTGGTCGGCCATGTTCGAGCCGCTGTCCACCTTCCGCTTCCTGGAGCAGTTCGCCCGCCAGGGTGGCTGGGCGACCCGGCACGACCAGCCGCACCAGGTGGTGGGCTCGGACGCGGCCGGTGTGATCGTCCGGCTGGGCTCCGGGGTACGCCGCTGGCGGGTCGGCGACCACGTGGTGGTCAGCCCCGCGTACGTCGACGACCAGGAGCCGGCCAGCCACGCCGACGGGATGCTCGGCGCGGAACAGCGGGCCTGGGGATTCGAGACCAACTTCGGTGGCCTGGCCCACTACACGCTGGTCCGCGCCAGTCAACTGGTTCCCAAACCCGCCCACTTGACCTGGGAAGAGGCCGCCTGCAACACCCTGTGCGCGGGCACCGCCTACCGGATGCTGGTCGGTGACAACGGGGCCCGGATCAAGCAGGGTGACGCGGTGCTGATCTGGGGCGCGGCCGGCGGGCTCGGCGCGTACGCCGTGCAGTTCGTCAAGAACGGCGGCGGCATCCCGATCGGCGTCGTCGGCTCCGCGGCGAAGGCGGACGCCGTCCGTAGGCTCGGCTGCGACCTGGTCGTCACCCGCGCCGAAATCGGCCTGGACGACGACGCATCGGGCGACCCGCAGCAGACGATCGAAGTCGGCAAGCGGCTCGGCTCGATCATCCGCGGCCACATCGGGCGCGACCCGGACGCCGTCTTCGAGCACGTGGGACGGGCCACCTTCGGCATCTCGGTGTTCGTGGTGCGCCGCGGCGGCTCCGTGGTGACCTGCGGCTCAAGCACCGGCTACGAGCACGTCTTCGACAACCGCTACCTGTGGATGAAGCTCAAGCGGGTGATCGGCAGTCATGTCGCCAACCTCCAGGAACAGGTGGAGTGCGCCCGGCTCATCGACTCGGGCCGCATCGTGCCCACCCTGAGCGCGGTCTACCCGCTGGCCGAGGCGGCCGAGGCGGCCCGACTCGTACAGACCAACCGGCACCTGGGCAAGGTCGCCGTCCTCTGTCTGGCCCCCGAAGAAGGGCTCGGCGTCACCGACCCCGAACGGCGCGCCCGGATCGGCGTGGACCGGCTCAACCCGCTGCGCGAGCGCACCACCGACCGGGGAAGGGTGGCGTGAGCGCCATGACGAACAGCACCGCACCGGCCGTCGGAATCCTGGGCACGGGCTCGTACCTGCCCGTGCGCGTGGTGGACAACGAGGAGATCGTCGCCCGCGTGCCCGACATCACGGTCGACTGGATCGAGAGCCGCACCGCCATCTACACCCGGCGCTACGCCGCCGCTGACGAGGCCACCTCCGACCTGGCCGCCAAGGCGGCCCGCGCGGCGCTCGAACGGGCCGGTCTCACCCCCGCCGCCATCGACTACGTCATCGTCTCCACCTCGACCGGCGACTTCCCGCAACCCCCCACCGCGAGCCTGGTGCAACACCTGCTCGGCGCGCAGGACGCGGCCTGCTTCGACGTCAACGCGGTGTGCGCGGGATTCGTGTACGGGCTGGAACTGGCCCGCGGCCTGGTCACGGCCAACCCCGGCGCCCGCGCCCTAGTCATCGGTGCCGACGTCTACTCGCGCATCCTCAACTACGACGACCGGCGCACCGCGGTCCTGCTCGGTGACGGCGCCGGCGCCGTGGTCGTCGGCGAGGTGCCGCCGGGGCAGGGCATCATCGACATCGCCCTCAGCACCCACGGCGAGGCACAGGACCTGATCAAGGTGCCAGCCGGCGGCAGCAGGGTGCCGACCTCGGCGCAGACCGTCGCCGCCGGTGAACATTTCTTCACCATGCACGGCCGCGGGGTACGCGACTTCGTCATGGACAACGTGCCGCCGATGCTGCACAAACTGCTCGCCCGGGCCGGCGTCGATCTCGCTGACGTCGACTGCTTCGTACCGCACCAGGCGAACGGAGTGCTCCTCGGTCAACTCGCCGAGCGGTGCGGCCTCACCCGGGCCAGGACCCACCTGGTCGTCGGCAAGTACGGCAACACCGGCAGCGCATCGGTCCCGGTGGCGCTGGACGACGCGGTGCGCGCCGGCGCGATCGGCGCCGGTGACGTGGTGCTGCTGTCGGCCTTCGGCGGCGGCATGTCGGTGGGGAGCTGCCTGCTGCGCTGGACGCCCGCCGCGGCGGAACGGAGCACACCGTGAGCGACATCCACCGGGTCGGGGTCGTCGGCTGCGGGGCGATGGGCACCGGCTTCGCCGAGGTCGCCGCGCGGGCCGGTCTTGAGGTGACCGTCGTCGCCCGCAGCGAACCGGCCGTCGCCCGGACCGCCGAACGGCTCGCCCACTCCCTCGAACGAGCCCTGAAAAAAGGCAAGTTGACCGCGGATGAACGGGACGCCGCACTGGCCAGGGTCGCCTTCACCACCAGTCTGAAGGACCTGCGCGACCGGCAGTTCGTCCTGGAGGCGGTACGCGAGTCGCTGGCCGACAAGCGGGAGGTGCTCGGCGAACTCGATGCCGTGCTCGCCGACCCCGACGCCGTCCTCGCCTCCACCACCTCCTCGATCCCGATCATGAAGCTGGGCCAGTGCGTCCGGGACCCGGGACGGGTGCTCGGCGTGCACTTCTTCAACCCGGTGCCGGTGATGCCGCTGGCCGAACTGGTCGCCTCGCTGCGCACTCGGCCAGCCGTCCTCGACCGCACGCGGTCCCTGGTCACCCAGACCCTCGGCAAGCAGGTCGTACAGGCCCAGGACCAGCCCGGGTTCATCGTCAACTCCCTTTTGATCCCGTACCTGTTGGCCGCGGTACGGATGCTGGAGTCGGGCCCCGCGTCGGCCGAGGAGATCGACCGCGGCATGGTGCTCGGCTGCGGCCACCCGATGGGACCGCTGGCCCTGGTCGACCTGATCGGCCTGGACGTCATCGTCTCGGTCGCCGAAGCGATGTACGAAGAGCTGAAGGAGCCGCTGTACGCGCCGCCCTCACTCCTGCTGCGCATGGTGGAGGCCGGCTTCCTGGGCCGTAAGAGCGGACGGGGCTTCCACGCGTACGACGCCTGACGTCTGCTGGACGGCGGGCCGGCCGCGGGTCGGCCCGCCAGGGTGGATGACCTGCGCCCGCCCGCGCCCCGGCGGCCCCCGCCCCCAAGCGGCCCGCCGCCGGCGGGGCAACCCCGTGTCACGTCGGCGACCGCCCCGGCCGGCCCTGGCCCCCGCCCCGCGCGGCCACTTGATGTCCGTGCCCGTGTCCCCGTGGCCGTCCGGTTTCCGGACAGTGCCCCGTCGGCCGTCCGTCGGCGCTGCCCGCTCGCCGCACCAATCGGGCAGCGCGCACGGGCATCCGGAAGGCCCGCCCGCCGCCGGGGCGCGACGCGGCCGGCGACCGGCCCGGCCCGGGGCGCGGCCACCGGGACTCGCGTAGGCCCGGTGAAGTGCCGGATAGCGCGGTGATCGAATTCCCCGGGGTGGCCGCGGGTATCAAAGAACCGGCATGTTGATTACGGCGAAGTGTCGCCGCGCCGGATACCGGATGCCACGCCAAAAGGGAAGCCATGGACCGGTACTTAGTGAGCCGGCGGACGGTGTTCGCGGTGTGCAACATTCCGCTTCGGTGGGCGCTCGCGTGATTTTTCCCTACAGCTAGCCGTCCCCTGCCACAGAGTCGGCGAGAGGGAGAGATCAGCGTGCCATGATATCGGCGTACCGCCGCACAGCGGGTCGGCGTCCGAGCCGCAGGGGCGACCATTCGATACGGGGGACGGCCATGATCAAGGTTGCGGTTCATGCTGAAGATCCCATTACGTGCATGGGGCTCGTCGGTCCACTCGAAGCCAATCCACAATTCAAGCTCAGCGCGGCCGAACCAGGGGCCGAAGTGGATGTCATGGTGGTCTCGGTCGACACCGTCAATGCCGATACCATGGAACTCTTACGCACCTGGCAGGCGCCCTCGGTGCGGTTCTGCCTCATCGTCGACAACAGTTGGCACGCCGACTATTCGATGGCGGCCGAGTACGGCGTACGGGCAGCGCTGTGGCGTGCGGAGTTCACGCCCGCCAGGTTCGTCGACGTCATCTGGCGGATCAGCAAGGGCTGGGCCGACTTCCCGGCCTCGCTGCAAGGCGGCCTACTCGACCACGTACACCGCGTACAGCGCGACGTGCTCACCCCGCGCGGCCTCACCGCATCGGGCCTTTCGGCCCGCGAGATCAACGTCCTCAGACTGGCCGCCGAAGGCTATGTCATCGCCGAGATCTCGCAGGAGCTCTGCTACTCGGAGCGCACGATAAAGAACATATTCTACGGCCTGATGAAGCAACTCAATCTGCGCAACAGGACGCATGTCGTCTCCTACGCCATTAGGTCCGGCTTGATCTAGCAACGCATCGGGTAACTTCACCGGTCAAGCCTCTCCCGCGGAATCCATCGGGTCCGCGGGATTTCCGCTGCCCATTTTCGGTGAAAGACGCTTCGGACGAGGTCCTGGGAAACATGGGCAAGGCGGCCGTACGAACAGGCAAGCCATACCGCAGATGGTTGCCCGCGACGGCCCCTAGATGATTGCCTCAGGGCGTGCGCCGGGCCTGGAGATGCTGCGACTCGGTAGCTCGGCCCGGCGGTGGGGAAGTGGCGCGGTAACTGCCCGTTCCGGCAGGTGGCGCGCGGCTGACCACGGTGTGCGACGGCCGTCGAGCGGTGCCGGAAGGCGCCCTGACAGAAATTCAGCCGCCGCCCGTACCGCGCTTTTCCGCCGCGGTGCTCCGGTGTGCACGGTCCTGTGTCGAAACGGCCCGAGGGGAAACAGCGTCGTGTCTGAGACCCACCCGTCAAACGAAGCGGCCATAGCCGTCGTCGGGCTTTCCTGCCGATTGCCGATGGCGGCGAACCCGCGGGAATTCTGGGAGCTCCTGACCCGGGGCAAAAGCGCCATCACCGAGCCGCCGCCCGGGCGTTGGACAAGCGGGCAGCCGGCCGACGGAACCGGGCCGGCGACGGATGCGACCGCGGCCCGCTGGGGCGGCTTCCTGGAGCGGATCGACGCCTTCGACGCGGAGTTCTTCGGCATCTCCCCGCGCGAGGCCCAGGCCATGGACCCGCAACAGCGGCTCGCCCTGGAACTCGGCTGGGAGGCCCTGGAGGACGCAGGGCAGCTCCCGGCCGCCCTGCGCGCGACCAAGACCGGCGTGTTCGTCGGCGCCATCTGGGACGACTACGCCCTGCTCCAGGACCGGCAGGGCGCCCCGGGCGGCAACCCGCACGCCCTCACCGGCCGCAGCCGCGGCATCATCGCCAACCGCCTCTCCTACGTCCTCGGCACCCGCGGCCCCAGCCTCACCGTCGACTCCGGGCAGTCCTCGTCCCTGGTTGCCGTGCACCTCGCCTGCGCCAGCCTGCGTTCGGGCGAGGCGACGTTGGCCATCGCCGGCGGCGTCAACCTCAACCTGATCGACCGCGGGGCGGACTTCGACCGCATCGGCGCCCTGGCCCCGGACGGCCGGTGCCGCACCTTCGACGCCGCTGCCGCCGGCTTCGTCCGCGGTGAGGGCGGCGGCATGGTCGTCCTCAAGCCGCTGGAGCGGGCGCTCGCGGACGGCGACCGCATCTACTGCGTGATCCGCGGCGGCGCCGTCAACCACGACGGCCCGGGCACCGCCCTGGCCGCCCCCAGCGCCGATGGGCAGCGCGCCGTGCTGGAGAGCGCGTACCGCAGCGCAGGGGTGGACCCGCGCCAGGTGGGTTACGTCGAACTGCACGGCACCGGGACCCGGGTCGGCGACCCCGTGGAAGCAGCCGCACTCGGTGCCGTGCTCGGCGCAGCCCGCACCGCGCAGGACGCCCCGCTGCTGGTCGGATCGGCCAAGACCAACGTGGGCCACCTGGAGGGCGCGGCGGGCGTGGTCGGCCTCCTCAAGGTGGCGCTCTCGCTGTCCCACGGCACGGTCCCGGCCAGCCTCAACTTCACCGAGCCGCACCCACGCATCGACTTCGACGGCTGGCACCTCAAGGTGGCCACGAGCAACACACCCTGGCCGACCCACCCTGCGGACGAGGCACCAGCAACCCACGAATCTGCGACCCCCGACACGGCAACTCAACCAGCGGTGTCCGACCAGCCCGGCCGGGCGCAGTCGCAGGCCGTCGCGCAGTTCGCCGGCGTCTCCTCGTTCGGGATCGGCGGCACCAACTGTCACCTGGTGCTGGCCGCGGCCCCCGGGGCCGCTGGTTCCGGGGCCGCCAGCGGCGGGGGTGCCGCGGCCGGGACCGCCGCGGGTGGCAGCGCCGCGCCCGGGAGCGGCGAACCCACCCAAGCACCCACCGGTGAGCAGCCGCAGGCCAGCCCGGCGGGCCCGCTGCCCTGGGTGGTGTCCGCGCCGACCGCCGCCGGTCTCGCCGCGCAGGCGGCCCGGCTGGCCGCACACCTGACCGCGGACGCCGAGGCGGCGCCGGCCGACGTCGGCTCGGCGCTGCTGACCACCCGTACCGTCTTCGCGCACCGCGCCGTGGTGCTCGGCGAACGGCGGGCCGACCTGCTCGCCGGACTCGACGCGCTCGGCCGCGGCGACGAGGCGCCGCAGGTGATACGGGGGCGGGCCCGCGCCGGCAAGGTGGCCTTCGTCTTCCCCGGGCAGGGCGGCCAATGGGAGGGCATGGCAAGGGAGTTGTGGGACCAGTCGGTGGTCTTCCGGGAGTCGGTCGAAGCCTGCGCCGCCGCGTTCGCGCCGTACCTGGACTGGTCGCTGCTCGACGTGGTGCGCGGCGCGCCGGACGCACCCTCGCTCGTCCGCGTCGATGTGGTGCAACCGGTGCTCTTCGCGCAGATGGTCGCGCTCGCCGCGGTCTGGCGCTCGCTCGGCGTGGTCCCGGACGCGGTGGTCGGCCACTCCCAGGGTGAGATCGCCGCGGCCCATGTGTGCGGGGCGCTCTCGCTCGCCGACGCCGCACGGATCGTCGCGGTGCGCAGCCGGGCCGTGGCAACCCTGGGGGACGACGCCGGGGCGATGGCCTCCATCCTGCTGCCCGCAGCCTCGGTCGACGCGGACCTGGCCGAGTACGCCGGCCGCATCCACGTCGCCGCGGTCAACGGCCCGCACCACACGGTGGTGGGCGGCGACCGGGCCGCGGTGCTGGAACTGGTCGCCGGGTACGAGGCGCGCGGCGTACGGGCCCGCGCCATGCCGGTCAGCTACGCCTCGCACACCGACCAAGTGGAGCCGGTACGAGGGGAGTTGCTGGAGGCCCTGGCCGACGTCCGGCCGAGCCCGGCGGCCGTGCCCTTCTTCTCCACGGTGACCGGCGAACCCTTGGACACCACCGGCCTCGACACCGACTACTGGTACCGCAACCTGCGCCACACCGTACGGTTCGAGCCGGCCGTACGGGCGCTCGCCGCGGCGGGGCACACCCTGTTCGTGGAAGTCAGCCCGCACCCGGTGCTCACGCTGAGCGTCGAGCAGATCGTGACCGACACGGGGGAGGCCATCGGCACCCTCCGCCGTGACCAAGGCGGCTGGCAGCGGATGGTGTTCGCGGCAGCCCAGGCGTACGCGTCCGGGGCGCCCGTCGACTGGTCGCCCTGGACCGACCGGCGGCGCGCCCGGCGGGTGTCCCTGCCCACCTACGCCTTCCAACGCCGGCGCCACTGGCTGGACGCGGCCACCCCCGGCGGCGGGTCCGGCACCCGAAGCGGGCCCGCGGACGCCCCCGCGGTGACCGAGACCACCCCGGCGACGACCTCCACCCCGGCGGCGGACCCGATCCCGACAGGCCCCGCCCCGTCAGACCCCACCCCGCAACCCACCCTGGACGTCACCGCCGTGGTGCTCGGGGCCACCGCCGCCGCCCTCGGGCACCTGCGCGCGGACGCCTTCGACCCGACCCGTACGTTCAAGGAACTCGGCCTCGACTCGGTCACCGGCGCCGAACTCGCCGCCCGGCTCAGCAGCGCCACCGGGCTGCCGCTGCCCGACAGCCTGACCTTCGACTGCCCCACCCCGCAGCACGTCATCGCCCGCTTGCAGACCGCGATCGACCCGCCGGCGGACGGGCGGCAGCCGGCGTCCGACCCGGCCGCGCGCCAGGAGACCGGGCGTCCCGCCGCGACGGACGAGCCGATCGCCGTCGTCGCGATGGCCTGCCGCTACCCCGGCGGCGTGCACAGCCCGCAGGAGCTGTGGGAGCTGGTGCACGCGGGCGGCGAGGGCACCACCGACTTCCCCACCGACCGCGGCTGGGACCTGGACGGGCTCTACCACCCCGACCCCGAGCACGCCGGCACCTCGTACACCAGGCGCGGCTGTTTCCTGGACGACGTCGCCCGGTTCGACGCCGCGTTCTTCGGGATCTCGCCGCGCGAGGCGGAGGCGATGGAGCCGCAGCAGCGGCTGCTGCTCGAAGTGGCCTGGGAGGCGGTCGAGCGCGGCGGCCTCGACCCCCGGACGCTGCGCGGCAGCCAGGTGGGGGTGTTCGTCGGTGCCATGGCACAGGACTACGGGCCGCGCATGCACCAGCCGCCCGCCGGTACCGACGGCGGCTTCCTGCTCACCGGCTCCACCGCGAGCGTGATCTCGGGCCGCGTGGCGTACGCCCTCGGTCTCGAAGGGCCCGCCGTCACCGTCGACACGGCCTGCTCGTCTTCGCTGGTGGCCCTGCACCTGGCCGCCGGGTCGCTGCGCGCGGGGGAGTGCTCGATGGCGCTGGCCGGCGGGGTCACCGTGCTGTCGCTGCCCGGCATCTTCGTCGAGTTCAGCCGGCAGCGCGGGCTGGCACCCGACGGCCGCTGCAAGGCGTTCGCGGACGGCGCCGACGGCACCGGCTGGGGCGAGGGCGCGGGCCTGGTCCTGCTGGAGCGGCTGTCGGACGCCCAGCGCAACGGACACCGGGTACTGGCCGTGCTGCGCGGCTCGGCCATCAACCAGGACGGCGCGTCCAACGGCCTCACCGCCCCCAACGGCCCCTCCCAACAGCGCGTCATCCAGGCCGCGTTGACGGCATCCGGGGTGGCCGCTTCCGAGGTGGACGTGGTGGAGGCGCACGGCACCGGGACCTCCCTCGGCGACCCGATCGAGGCACAGGCACTGCTCGCGACGTACGGGCAGGGGCGGGGTGCGGGTGACCCGCTGTGGCTGGGTTCGGTGAAGTCGAACATCGGTCACACCCAGGCGGCTGCGGGGGTGGCGGGTGTGATCAAGATGGTGGAGGCGATACGCCGCGGCGTGGTGCCGCGGACGTTGCACGTGGACGCGCCCTCGTCGCGGGTGGACTGGACTTCGGGCGCGGTGGAGCTGGCGACGCGGGAGCGTGCCTGGCCGGTGCTGGATCGGCCGCGTAGGGCTGCGGTGTCCTCGTTCGGGATCAGCGGCACCAACGCCCACCTCGTACTCGAACAGGCCCCCGCGGAAGACGCCCAAGCCACGGACGACACACCCACCCTGCCCGCCGGCCCGACCCACCAGGACCGGACCGCCGAGGACGAGCGCACCGCCGGCCGCCCGCTGGCCTGGCTGGTCTCCGGCCACGACGCACCTGCCCTGGCCGCCCAGGCGGCCAGGCTCGCCCACTGGGCACAGCAGGCGGAGCCGGCCACCGCACCCACCGCGGCCGAGGTGGCCCGGGCGCTGGCCACCTCGCGCACCCACCACACCCACCGGGCCGTCGTCACCGCGCAGGACACCGCCGGCGCCATCGACGGACTCACCGCGCTGGCGGCGGGCAACCCGGCGCCCGGCACCGTCACCGGGACCGCCGCCGGCACCCCGAAGACCGTCTTCGTCTTCCCCGGCCAGGGCCCCCAGTGGGCCGGCATGGCCAGTGACCTGCTCGCCGCCTCGCCCGAGTTCGCCGCCGAACTCGACGCCTGCGCCCAGGCGTTGGAGCCGCACACCGACTGGCACCTGCTCGACGTGCTGCGCCAGCGGCCCGGCGCGCCCGGTCTCGACCGGGTGGACGTCGTCCAACCCGCCCTGTTCGCCGTCGCCTCCGGCCTGGTCGCCCTCTGGCGGGCGCACGGCGTCCACCCGGACGCCGTCATCGGCCACTCCCAGGGTGAGATCGCCGCCGCGTACGCCTGCGGCGCCCTCGGTCTTGAGGACGCCGCCCGCGTCTCGGCCCTGCGCTCCAAGGCGCTGGCCGACGTCGCCGGCACCGGCGGCATGGCCTCCCTGCCGATCGCCGCAGACCGGGCCCGCGACCTGCTCACCCGACACCCGGGCGTCCACCTCGCCGCCCTCAACGGCCCGGCCACCACCGTCGTCGCCGGCGACGCCGACGCCCTGACCGAACTGGTCGCCCACTGCCAGGCCACCGGCATCGACGCCAAGACCATCCCGGTCGACTACGCCTCCCACACCCCACACATGCAGGTACTCCGCGACACCCTGCACACCCTGCTCGCCGACCTCACCCCGCGCCCCGCCCAGGTGCCCTTCTACTCCACCGTCACCGGCGACAGCCTGGACACCACCGCCCTGGACGGCACGTACTGGTACGACAACCTGAGCCGGCCCGTACTGTTCCACCCCACCCTGACCCACCTGGTCGACACCGGCCACCGGCTGTTCGTCGAAACCAGCCCGCACCCCGTGCTGACCGCCAGCATCCAGGACGTACTGCACCCCGACGGCGACCCCGAACCCGGCAGCGCGGCCATCGGCACCCTGCGCCGCGACGCCGGCGGCTGGCCACAGTTCCTCACCGCACTGGCCACCGGCCACGTGCACGGCGCACCGGTCGACTGGCCCCGGGCACTGGGCCGCCCCACCGGCCCCGGTCACCCCGTCGACCTGCCCAGCTACGCCTTCCAGGGCGACCGCCACTGGCTGGGCCCCGCACCCACCCTCGCGGACGCCAGCGGACTGGGCCTGCACCCGGCCGACCACCCGCTGCTCGCCAGCACCACCTGGCTGCCCGACGGGAGCTGGCACGCCACCGCCACCCTCGGCACCGGCGACCAACCCTGGCTGGCCGAGCACGCCGTCACCCACACCCCGCTGCTGCCCGGCACCGCCCACCTCGACCTCGCACTCGCCGCCGGCACCGCGACCGGCTGCCCAAACCTGGCCGAACTCACCCTGCACGCACCCCTGTTGCTCGCCGACGGCCGGCCCGTCCACCTCCACCTGACCGTCGGCACACCCGAACGGACCGAGGACGGCGACGCGGCGGGGGAGCAGCGGCGCAGCGTCCACATCCACTCCCGCCCGCAGGGCACCGACGCCGACCAACCCTGGACCCACCACGCCAGCGGCATCCTCACCACGGCCGGCGCCGCCCCCACCCCGCCCGCGACGCCGGCGCCCTGGCCACCGGCCGGAGCCACCGCGGTCCCACTCGACGGCGCGTACGAGGACCTGGCCGCCCGCGGTCACCAGTACGGGCCCGCCTTCCAGAACCTGCACGCCCTGTGGCGCACCGACGATGCGCTGTACGCCGACGTACGGCTCGCCCCCACCACGGTCACCAGCGGTTTCGGCCTGCACCCGGCCCTGCTCGACGCGGCCCTGCACCCGCTGCTCATCGCCACCGGCTTCGGCCCCGGCGGCACCGAAGGACAGGCTCTGCCCTTTGTCTGGAGCGGTGTCACCCTGCACGCCACCGACGCCACCGCACTGCGGGTACGGATCACCACCAGCGCCGCCACTGACGCCGGTGCCGACGCCGTGCACGTGAGCGCCACCGACCCGGCCGGCGGGCCCGTCCTCACCGTCGACGCCCTCACCCTGCGTCCGCTGGCCCCCATGGGGCTGACCCCCACCCCCGACACCGGGCGCTCCCTGCTGCACCTCGACTGGCACCCGGTCGAGCCGGACACCGCCGCGCCCACCAGCGCCGACACCGCCACCCGCCTCGCGGTCCTGGGCGCCGACGACCGGGGCCTGGCCGCCACCCTGGCCCGGCACACCGGACGCGCCGTCACCCGACACACCCGACTGGTCGACCTCGGCGCGGCCCTGGAAGCGGCGGCCGAACCCGCACCCGACGTCGTACTCGCCCTCCTACCGGCACCCGACCCGGGCCAGGACCCGGCCCGCGCCGCCGCCCACCGCACCGAAACCACCCTCGGCCTGCTCCAGGAGTGGCTGGCCAGCCCGCACTACGCGGCCAGCCGACTGGCCGTGGTCACCGAAGGCGCGGTCGCCGCCAGCGAAGCCACCGCCGCCACCGCCGACGGTCTGGCCGACGCCGCCCTGTGGGGCCTGGTGCGCAGCGCGCAGGCCGAGGAGCCCGACCGGTTCCTCCTCATCGACCTCGACCACCAGGAGGCTTCAGTACGGGCGCTACCCGCCGCGCTCGACCTGGCGCTCTCCCGCGGTGAGACCCAACTCGCCCTGCACTCAGGCGAGATGAGCGTCCCGCGGCTGGTCCCCGCGGCGGCCGACACCCTGACCCCACCCGCCGACGGCGCCGACTGGCAACTGGAGGTCGCCGGCGACGGAGGCACCCTGGGACAGGTCGTACTGGCCCCGGCCGACGCCTCCCACCGGCCGCTCGAACCCCACCAGGTGCGGATGACGGTACGCGCCGTCGGCCTGAACTTCCGCGACGTGATGGTCTCCCTCGGCCTCGTCCCGGTGAAGGTGCCCATCGGCGGCGAGGACGCCGGCACCGTCACCGAGGTCGGCGCGGCCGTCACCGAACTGGCCCCCGGCGACCGGGTGATGGGCATGGCCGCCGCCGGCGGCATCGGTCCCACCCGCATCATCGACCACCGCCTGCTCACTCGCATCCCCGACACCTGGTCGTACACCGATGCGGCCACCGTCCCCGCAGCCTTCCTCACGGCCTACTACAGCCTGGTGGAACTGGCCGGCATCCGGGCCGGTGACACCGTACTGGTCCACACCGCGACCGGCGGCGTCGGCATGGCGGCCATCCAACTCGCCCGCCACTTCGGCGCCGAGGTGTTCGCCACCGCCAGCCCACCCAAGTGGGACACACTGCGCGCGCTCGGCCTGGACGACGCGCACATCGCCTCATCCCGCACGCTGGACTTCGAGACCCACTTCCGGGCCGGCGCCCCCGACGGCGTCGACATCGTGCTCAACTCCCTCACCGCGGGGTCCATCGACGCCTCGCTCCGACTGCTCGCACCCGGCGGCCGGTTCATCGAGATGGGCAAGACCGACATCCGCGACGCGGACCAGGTCGCCGCCGCCCACCCACACGTCCACTACCGCGCCTTCGACCTGCTTGACGTGGACCCCGACACCACCCGGGCCATGCTCGCCGCCCTCGCCCCGCTCTTCGCCGCCGGCACCCTGCGGCCCCTGCCCGCCACCACCTGGCCACTGTCCCGGGCCCGCCAGGCGCTGCGCCACTTCAGCCTGGCCCGCCACACCGGCAAGATCACCCTGGCCCTGCCGCCGACGCTCGACCCGGCCGGCACGGTGCTCATCACCGGCGGCACCGGCACCCTCGGCACCCTGGTCGCCCGCCACCTGGTCGCCAGGCACGGAATCCGTCACCTGCTGCTGCTCAGCCGCAGCGGTCCCAACGCCCCCGGTGCGCACGAACTCCAGGCAGAACTAGCAGAGTTGGGCGCCGTCGCCACCATCGCCGCCTGTGACACGGCCGACCCCGCCGCCCTCGCCGACCAACTGGCCACCGTGCCCGCAGCCCACCCGCTGACCGCCGTCATCCACGCCGCCGGGGCCCTGCACGACGGCACCGTGGACAACCTCACCCCCCAACACCTGGACACCGTCTTCCGGCCCAAGGCCGACGCCGCCTGGAACCTGCACCGGGCGACCCTGGGCCAGGAGCTGGCCGCCTTCGTCCTCTTCTCCTCGGCCACCGCCACCCTCGGGAGCGCGGGACAGGCCAACTACGCGGCGGCCAACGCCTTCCTGGACGCCCTCAGCCACCACCGACGCGCCCGGCACCTACCCGCCACCTCGCTCGCCTGGGGACTGTGGGAGGAGGCCAGCGGCATGACCGGCCACCTCGACCAGGCCCAGCGCGGACGCGTCGTCAGCCACGCCGGACTCACCCCGATCGGCACCGCACACGGCCTGGCCCTGCTCGACACTGCACTGCGCATCGACCGGGCGACACTTGCCCCCTGCCCGCTGACCCCGCCCGCGGACCCGGCCGCCCTGCCCGCCGTCCTGCGGGCCCTGCCAGGCGCCGGCACCCGCCGGGCGGTGGCCAGCGGCGCAACCGACAGCGGCCTGGCCGCGACGCTGGCCACCCTCACCCCCGACGACCAGCATCGACACCTGCTCGACCTGGTACGCGCCCACGCGGCGACCGTACTCGGCCACCCCACCCCGGACGGCATCGTGGCCAACCGGCCCTTCAAGGAGATCGGCTTCGACTCCCTGACCGCCGTGGAACTGCGCAACAGGCTGAACACCGCAACCCGGATGCGCCTGTCACCCACCCTCATCTTCGACCACCCCACCCCGACCGACCTCGCCACCCACCTGCACACCAGGCTGAGCCCCCAGGACGCGGACCCGGCCCAACGCGTGCAACGCGAGCTCGAACGCCTGGAAGCCAGCCTCGCCGACCTCACGCTGGAGCCCGCGACCAGCGCCGCACTGCGGGCCAGGCTCGAAGGGCTGGCCTGGAAGTTGGGCGGGGGCGAACGACCCACGGTCGGGGCGGCCGGGTCCGATGAGGACCTGACGGCCGCCACCGACGACGAGATCTTCGACGTCATCGAGAACGAGCTCGGACTCTCCTGACCGGCCCACGTGAGGATGGTGACTTCCCATGTCTGATGAAGCGAAGCTCCGGGATTACCTGCGCCGCGTGACGGCCGACCTGCGCCGCACCCGCCAGCGCCTCCAGGAGTTGGAGACCGACCGGTTCGAACCCATCGCCATCGTCGGCATGGGCTGCCGCTACCCGGGTGACGTACGCAGCCCGGGCGAGCTGTGGCAGCTCGTCGCCGAGGGGCGCGACGCCATCTCCGACTACCCGACCGACCGCGGCTGGGACCCGGAGGCGCTGTACGACCCGGACCCGGACGCCCCCGGCAAGAGCTACGGCCGGCAGGGCGGATTCCTGTACGACGCGGGCGACTTCGACGCCGAGTTCTTCAAGATGAGCCCGCGCGAGGCGCTGGCGACCGACCCGCAACAGCGGCTGGTCCTGGAGACGGCCTGGGAGACCCTGGAGCGCGCCAACATCGACCCGCACTCCCTGCACAAGACCGCGACCGGGGTGTTCGTCGGCTGCTACTCCCACGACTACGACACCCTCCTCACCAACGCATCGGCCGAGGTCGAGGGTTACATCCCGACCGGCGTCTTCTCCTCGGTGATCTCCGGCCGGGTGGCGTACACCCTCGGCCTCGAAGGGCCCGCCGTCACCGTCGACACGGCCTGCTCGTCCTCGTTGGTCGCGATGCACCTGGCCTGCCAGTCGCTTCGCTCGGGCGAGAGCAGCCTGGCGCTGGCCGGCGGCGTGACCGTCATGGCCACCCCCATGCCCTTCGTGACCTTCAGTCGGCAGCGTGGGTTGTCGAGTGATGGTCGGTGCCGGGCGTTTGCGGAGGGGGCGGATGGGACGAATTTTGCTGAGGGTGTGGGGTTGGTGTTGTTGGAGCGGTTGTCGGATGCGCGGCGGAATGGGCGTCGGGTGTTGGCGGTGGTGCGGGGTTCTGCGGTGAATCAGGATGGTGCGTCGAATGGGTTGACGGCGCCGAATGGTCCGTCTCAGCAGCGGGTGATTCGGGCGGCGTTGGCGGCGTCTGGGGTGGCTGCGTCTGAGGTGGATGTGGTGGAGGCGCATGGTACGGGGACGTCGTTGGGTGATCCGATTGAGGCGCAGGCGTTGTTGGCGACGTATGGGCAGGATCGGTCGGGTGGGTGGCCGTTGTTGTTGGGTTCGGTGAAGTCGAATCTTGGTCATACGCAGGCGGCTGCGGGTGTGGCGGGTGTGATCAAGATGGTGGAGGCGTTGCGGCGCGGGGTGGTGCCGCGGACGTTGCACGTGGACGCGCCGTCGTCGCGGGTGGATTGGTCGGCCGGGGCCGTGGAACTGGTGACCGAGGAGTGCCCGTGGCCGGCGGTGGATCGGCCGCGGCGGGCTGCGGTGTCCTCGTTCGGGATCAGTGGCACCAATGCCCACCTGGTCATCGAACAAGCACCCGTCCCCGTACGGGAGGAGGAAGCCCTTGCCGCTGTCGCCGTCTCAGCCGCCAGCCCCGTCTCTGAGGGCGTCCCGGCGCAGGTCGGTGGCATGCCCTCCGGTGGGGTGTTCGGTGTGGTGCCGTGGGTGGTGTCGGGTGGTTCGGTGGGTG
>NZ_JBLIWA010000010.1:0-65055 GCF_047525675.1 Streptomyces sp. 796.1
CACCACCCCACCCCACCAACAACCCCTCCAACTCACCCACACCCAACACCTCAACCCCACTCACCACACCGTTGGGATGACCCACCACCCACTCCAAGACCCGAACCAGACGCTGTTGGTGGGCGTCGATCTCGCGGGCGTCGTACAGGGTGGGATCGGCGTCGAACTCCACGCGGATTCCGGTGCCGGTGGCGGTCGAGCCGTAGAAATTGATCTTCAGGTCGTTGACCGGGCCGGTGGAGAGCGGGTGGGCCACGGCGGGGAGTGCGCCGAAGGTGAGGTCGTTGGCGAAGCCGACCACGTTGAGCGTGGGGCCGAGGCGGGCCTGTCGGCCGCCGGAGAGTCCGAGTTCGCGGTAGAGCTGTTCTCCGCGGAAACGCTGGTGGCGTACGGCGTCCGACAGCGAGCGGGAGACCTGGGCGGCGAGGTCGGCGAAGGTGGCCTGGGGATCGACCGTCACGCGCAGCGGCAGGACGTTGACCATGGCGCTCGGCGTGGTCAGCGAGACCCGGCCGGTGCGGCCGGCCAGCGGCAGCGAGAAGGTGAGGTCGGTACGGCCGGTCATGCGGTGGTAGAACGCGGCGGTGGCCGCGATGGCCAGCGCCGGCCACTGGACGCCCAGGCGGTCGGCCAGCGCGGTCAACCCGGTGGCCAGCTCGGCCGGGAGGGTGACGATGCGGCGCAGGCTGCTGTGCGTGCTGCTGCCGGGTTGGCCCGCGAGCGCGACCGGGTCCGGCAGGTCGGCGAACTGGTCGAGCCAGTACGCGCGGGCCTGGCCGGTGCGGCGGGAGTGCGGGTCGGAGGTCTCGGCCGCCACCACCTGGTCCAGGGTGGTGAAGGTGGTGGCGGGTGGCTCGGCACCGGTGGCGAGTGCGGTGTAGAGGGCGGCGACCCGGGAACCGTAGACGGCCTGGCCGAAGGCGTCGAGCACCGCGTGGTGGTAGCGGTGGAAGTAGAAGGAGCGGTCGTCGGCCAGGACGAGGAGCGTCTGGTGGCTGAGTGGTGTCCGGGACAGGTCGTAGACCTGGGCGAGTTGCTCGTCCATCCAGCGGTGTGCGGCGCCCTCCGGGTCCGGTTCGGCGCGCAGGTCGCGTATCTGGAGGGGGTTGGGGTCGGCGGCTTGGACCACCTGGTGCAGGCGTGGCCCGGCACCGGCCGCCGCGCCGGGCTCGCCGTCGGCGTCGTCGCCGGCCTCGGTGAAGGAGGACCGCAGCGCCTCGGTCTCCGCGACGGCCCGCCGTACCGCCTCCGCGAGGAGTTCCGCGTCGATCGGGCCGGCGATCTCCAGGTAGGAGCCGCAGTTGTACAGCGGGCTGTCCGGCTGGAGCTGCTGGGCGACCCAGATGCCCAGTTGGGCGGCGGACACCGGACGGAGCGTGGGAGCTGCGTCGGACATGGCGGGGCGGTCCTCTCGGTCGTGCGGGGTGGCGGGCTACGGGCGCGGCCGTCCGGAGGTGGTGCCGGGTCAGGCGAGGGTGGCGAGTTCCTTGGCCAGCGCCTCGCTGAGGCCGTCTATCGTCGGGTTGTCCCACATCAGGGTCGGGTCGAGGGAGACGTCGAGGTGGTCCTCCAACTCTCCGGCGACGGCCAGCACGTAGAGCGAGTCCAGTCCGTAGTCGGACAGCCTGGCCGTGGTGTCGATGGTCTCGGCGGGGCGCTGGAGGTGGGTGGCGACGCTTTCGATCAGCCAGGTGCGGAGGCTGTCGGCGCTGTGGGTGTCGATGGTGGGTTCCAACACGGTGGGACTCTCCTTCGATGGGTGTCCTTCGGCGGGTGGGTCAGGGGGCGCGGTGCGGGCGGTCGGGTACGGGGCGGTCGGCCAGGTCGAAGGAGTGGCCGGTCTCGTAGCGGCGTACGAGGTCCGCGTACAACTGGGCTTGGACCGCGCCCGTCGGTTGGGTGGGGCGGCGTACGTCGGTGGTCAGGGCGCGGGCGGGCGCGGCAGCCAGCCAGGCGGGGTCGCACAAGTCGGTGGTCTGCGCGGCGGTGAGGAGTTCGGTCGCGTTGGGGGTGGGCGGCGGGCCGGGGTGCCGGTCTTCGCTGGTCGGCTGGTGGCTGCGGGCGGAGAAGAGTTCGTGTTGCAGTTCGCGCAGCAGCAGGGGGAACCCGGCGTGGGCGCCTTCCCTGAGGTAGAAGCGGGAGCCGAGGAGCATCGAGAGGCGGTCCATGGCGCCTTGGAGCGCGCGCGGCACCAGGGCCTGGACGGCGCGTGACCGTGCGGTGTCCGGGCCGTCGCCGTCCGCGGTCGGGGTGGTGAGGGCGTCGCACAGCAAGAGGTCGGCGAAGGCGCCGGCGAGCACCGCGCGGAGTTGCGGGATGTCCACGGCGGGCGCCCCGTACAGTTCGCGGGCCCGCAGGTGGCGCAGGGTGAGCCGGAGGCCGGAGTCCAGGGTGCCGACGGCCGCGCCGGTGCGCAGGGCCGCGGTGGCCCGCGTCTGGTCGGCCGCGGGCCCGGCCAGCGCGGGTGACCTGCGGTAGAGGGCGCGCAGGGCGGGCAGCGCCGCCCGGTCCTGCGGCTGCGGCACGTGGTGGGCGAAGGGCTCGCCGGTCAGCGGTCGGCCCGCCTCGTGCGCGGCGACCAGGGCCCGGAAGCCGTACGGGTTGGTGTCGTCGTACGGGTCACCCAGGTGGTGTTCCAGGGCCGCGGCGGGGCCGACGTGGTCGGGGTGTGTCGCGCCGTCGGTCGGGGTGGGTGTGGAGGTGGCGTCGGTGGTTCGGGCCGGGTTCATGCGGTGGTCGCCTCCCTGGGGTGGGCGGGCGCCAGGTGGTCGACGAGGGTGGGCCAGCCTTCGGGGGCGCGCCGCACGGTGGTGTCGGCGAGGGTGTCGAAGATGGTGTGCTCGGCCTGTTCGACCGGTTCGCCGAGGTCGATGAGGGCGGCGAGCAGGCAGCCGTGCAGCCAGGTCTCGGGGCCGGGTTGCGGGCCTGTCCCGGTGACCTGCGCAGTCGTCCCGTCGGCGGGCCCGGCTCCGGTGGGCAGGTGCCGGGTGTCGAGGGTGGGTGTGTCGCGGCCGGGTGTGTGCGGGGCCCTGGCGTTCAGCCACAGGTGTAGGGCGGCGGTGGCGGCGAAGGTGAGCTCGAAGCGTTCGGCGAGTGCGAAGGCCGTGTCGGGGACGGCCCTGGGTGGGAACCTGACCGCGGCGAGTTCCGCGTGCAGCCGGTCAGTGGCCGCGAGCAGCCGTCCCGCCAGGTCGGCCAGGCGGGCCGATGCGCGGCCGTCGGCGGCCCGTTCGCGCAGGTCGGCCACGGCCACCGGCAGGCTGGCGACCAGCGACGAGCCGGTGGGTGAGACGAGGTTGAGCTCGTCGCCGCGGAAGGGGCGCAGCGGGAGGTCGATGCAGGTGGCTTCGGCCAGGCCGGCCGCGTCCCAGCGGCCCTTGCGGTAGGCGCGGGCGATGCGCGGGAACTGCTCGATCAGGGCGTTGCGGTTGACGAGGCTGCTGCCGTCGAAGATGCCGATGATGCGGTGGTCGCGCTCCAGTTTGGCGAAGCGGCCGTGCGGGTCGTCGGGGCCGAGCAGCCCGTACGGGCCGAGCAGGTGCAGCAGGCGCGCGATGATGCCGTCGACCTGGGTGGGCACGTAACCCTTGGCGACGGCCGAGACGACGCTCATCTCGTGGGTCAGGGCGTGCACGGAGCGCATGGCGACCAGGGTGGTCGCGTCAGCGAGCAGGAGTTCGGCCGCGGCGCGGTCGAACTCCCTGCGTATCTGCGGTAGTTGAAAGAGCTGCTGGTCGCCGTCGTACGGGCGGGTGGCGAAGGTCGCGGCCAGGCGCAGGGCCTGGTCGCCGGCGCCCAGTGACATGGCGGCGCAGCCGGTGCGGGTCAGGTGCAGGGCCTTGACGATGGTCTCGATGCCTTGACCCACCTCGCCGATCAGCGCCTCGTCCGGCAGGGGCGTGTCGTCGAAGCTGATGCCGCTGATGTCGGCGCCGCGGATGCCGTAGGTGGCCACCTTGGGCAGGCAGGCGTAGGCGTCCGGGGCCAGCCGTGCCTTGTCGACGAGGAAGAGGCTGAAGCCGCGCGGGCCGCCGGCGGGGTCCGTACGGGCCAGGACGGTGACCAGGTCGGCTCGGGTGGCGCTGTTGATCAGCCACTTCTCGCCGGTCAGCCGCCAGCCACCGGACGGGGTGCGGGTGGCCACCACCTCGCCGCCGAGCAGGTCGCTGCCGTGGTCGCGTTCGGTCAGTGCGCAGGAGACGAGTTGGCCGGCGAGCACCCGGCGCCCCAGGCTGCGGGCGGCTTCCGGGGTTCCGCCGATCCAGGTGGGCACGGCGCCGAGGTAGGTCTTGCCGTGCGAGGCGGCGACCGTCAGGTCGTGTCGGGAGACGGCGCGCAGCAGGCGCATGACGACAGTGAAGTCGTCCAGTGCGCCGCCATGTTCGGCGGGCACGTAGTACTGGCGCAGTCCGAACACGTCGAGCACGTGGCAGGGTGCTTCGGGGAAGGCGCCGGCCAGGTCGAGCGCGGCGAGCCGGTGTGGTGCGTAGGGTTGCTCGTCCGCGGTGAGGCCGTCGAGTAGTTCGGTGAGCCGGTCGACGGCGGGTGCGGCGCCTTGGCCCGGCCCGGCCGGTGCGGTGGCCATCAGGCGGCCCCCCGGCTTGCGGTGGCCGGGAGCACGGGGCGCAGCCGGTCCTCGGGGTAGTCGGCGAAACTGGGTTCCAGTGCTCCGGTGCGGAAGAGTTCGCGCATTGCGGAGCGCTGCACCTTGCCGCTGGTGGTGCGGCGTACGCTGCCCGGCCGTAGCAGCAGCAGGCCGCCGACGGGGGCGCCGAACTCGCGGGCGACCATCAGCCGCATCTCCGCGGCGAGTTCGGCAAGTTGCTCCGCTTCGCGGACACCGCGTACCTCGTGGGTGACGACGAGTGCGTCGACGCCGTCGGGTTCGTCGGCCGGCACCGTGAAGCAGGCGCCGACCAGGCCGGCGAGGGCGGGGAACTGGGTGCGCAGCTCGTCCTCGATGTCGCCGGGGTAGAGGTTGCGTCCGCGGAGGATGAGGACGTCCTTGAGGCGGCCGGTGATGTAGAGCTCGCCGTCGAAGAGGGCGCCGAGGTCACCGGTGCGCAGGTAGCCGCCGTCGCCGTCGGCGGTCGTGGCGTGGAACTCGGCCGGGTTGGTCGCCTCCCGGTTCCAGTAGCCGTGGCCGACGACGGGGCCGCGCACCCAGATCTCCCCCACGCCGCCGTCGGGGAGCACCTGGCGGTCGTTCGGGTCGACGATGCGCAGGTCGGCGCCGGTGGGCGGGCCGCAGCTCACCAGGGTGCGGTGGGGTTCACCGGGCCGTGCGGGGCGGAAGGCGTGGCGGGCGAGGTGGTCGGCGGCCACCTGTGCCACCCGGGGTGCGGTACCGACGGCGCCGGAGACGAACAGGGTCGTCTCGGCCATGCCGTAGCAGGGGGTGGGGGCGTCGGCGCGCAGGCCGTTGCCGGCGAAGCGGCGGTGGAAGCGGTCGAGGACGGCGGCGCGTACGGGCTCGGAGCCGTCGATGGCGTGCCGCCAGCGGGAGAGGTCCAGGCCCTGGCTCTGCGCCTCGGTGACGCGCCGGCTGCACAGGTCGTACGCGAAGTCGGGAGCGGCCGATGCGCGCAGGTCGAACCGGTCGATCATGTGCAGCCACAGGTGCGGGCGCTTGAGGAAGGTGCTGGGGCTCATCAGGACGGTGGCCGAGCCGACCAGCAGCGGCGGGAGGATGGAGCCCATCAGGCCCATGTCGTGGAAGTGCGGTATCCAGCCGCCGACGGGGGCGTCCTCGTCCAGTTCGAGCCGGTCCACCAGGTGGGCGCTGTTGTGGAGGATGTTGCCGTGGCTGATCATGACGCCCTTGGGGTCGCCCGTTGACCCGGAGGTGTACTGGAGGACGGCGAGGGTTTCGTGGTCGGTCGGCGGCATGGTCCACGCGGCCGGGTCCGGGTCGGCGCCGTCGTCGGTGACCAGCAAGGGCAGGTCGGCCAGGTCCGCCTCGGCGGTCCACGCCCGGATGTCGGGCTCGGTCGCGGCATCGGTGAGGACGGTGGCGATGCCGGCGTCGGCGGCGATGCGGCCGACCCGGTGCCGCTCGTGGTGGTATCGGCCGGGCAGCGAGGAGGGCACGGCGACCACGCCCGCGTACAGACAGCCGAAGAAGGCGGTCAGGAAGGTGAGCCCGGCCGGGTAGAGGAGCAGCGCCCGGTCGCCGGGCTCGGTGTGGGCCGCCAGCCGCAGCGCGATGGCCCTGGCCCGGCGGTCGAGTTCACCGCGGGTCAGCCACTGCGTGCCGTCCTCGCGTCCCGGGTCGGTGACGAATGCCGCAGCGTTCTTCGCTGGCTTGCTTTCTGTGTGGCTGCGGATCAGTGCGCTGACGCTGGGGGCGGTGACTATTCCCGTCATAACCGGGGCCTGCCCTTCGTGATCACGAATTGATGGCGCCTGCCGAGAAGGCGCTCTGGTTTTTTGTACCGGGGGCCGAGCGGGCAGGGAAGCGACTGACAGCAAATTGCACTGGCCCCCAAACCCCACCACGACATTGAGGTCAAATCACCCATAAAGCACGGTAGTTCCGGGGCGGACCGTCCAGTAGCGGTCATCGGATCCGACGCCGTGGCTGCGCTCCGGCAGTAGCATCGAAGCCCGGCCACCTTTATCGCTCAGCTTTTCCCCACATTTCCCCGAGGCCGCGCGTCGACCCCATCGACTGCGGTCGCCTCGCGCACGAGTTCCATGCGCTAAAACCTTTTCTCGAATTCATTCCGACCGGTGACCCAAGGAAATGGGCCAGGCGTCGTGGATTCGTCTGGCCGGCATCTGACGGCCGGGGCACCGATGCGCGAAGACCCGCGCCGGGCCCATGAATCGGAGGAATTCATGACCAGCGCAGCACCGCCAGTCGACGTCGACCGCCCCGTGCAGCCCTGGCAGGGCAGCAGCCCCGCGACCCAGTTGCTGATCCTCACCGGCCGTTCCGTCCGGGCCCACTTCGCGCACCGCAGGGCGCTGTTCCTCAGCCTGTTGCAACCCGTCTTCATCCTGCTGCTGTTCAGCGAGGTGTTCGGGAGCATCGTCAACCGCAGGCAGTTGCCCGAGGGGGTGGCCTATCTCGACTACCTGTTGCCGGCGCTGCTGGTGACCACCGGCATCGGGCCGGCGATCGCCTCGGGCATCGGGCTGGTGCGCGACATGGACAACGGGGTGGTGTCCCGGCTGCGCACGCTGCCGATCCAGGCCCCGCTGCTGCTGTTCGCCCGCAGCCTGGCCGACCTGCTGCGCACCGCCGTACAACTGGTGATCCTGCTGGTGGTCGCGAACCTGTTCCTGGACACCGATCCGGACGGCGGTCTGCCCGGCATGTTCGCGGCGCTGCTGCTGACCTGTGTGGTGGTCTGGGCCATGATGTGGATCTTCCTGGCGCTCGCGGCCTGGCTGCGCAGCGCCGAGGCGATGCAGAGCGCCAGCTATCTGATCACCTTCCCGCTGATGTTCGCCTCCAGCGCCTTCGTCCCGGTGGAGCGGCTGCCGGGTTGGCTCCAGGTGCTGGCCACGGTCAACCCGCTCACGTACGCGATGGACGCGGCCCGTGCGCTCACCCTGGACCAGCCGCTGGGGGCCCAGGTGTGGTCGGCGCTCGGCACCAGTGCGCTGGTCGCGCTGTGCGGCTCGACGCTGGCGGTCTGGGCGTTCCAACGCCCCGCACGCTAGTCGCCCCGGGCGGGCCGCCGCCGCTGGGTGGGCCCCGTCGGGCGTGGGCGTGGGTCTGGGTGTTGGTGGGTTAGGTGCTGGTGGTCGGGCGCCGGTGCTGGTGGGCCGACGCCGGGCCCGGCCCGCCCCGCCTCGCCCACCCGGGCTCGGCCCGGCCGCTGCCTGGCTGACTGACTGCCTGCCTGCCTGCCACCCCAACGACACGAAACGGAGACACCCATGGTCGACTTGCAACCCCACACCCTGGCCCGCCTGGACGCCGCAGCCGATGCGCCCGACGACGCCGCGGCCTGGGTCGCGGCGCACCGCTCGGACATCGACGCCCTGGTGGCGCAGCACGGCGCGGTGCTCGTCCGCGGGCTGCCGCTGGCGGACCGCGGGTCGGCGGTCGCCGCCGTACGCGAGGTCATCGGCACCGGGTTGGTCGAGCGCGAGGGCTTCGCGCCGCGGGAACAGTACGCGCCGGGCGTCTACTCCTCCTCCCAGTGGCCCGCCGACCAACCCATGTGCATGCACCACGAGCTGAGCTACGCGGCCGAAGCACCCCGGGTGCTGGCCTTCGCCTGTTGCACGCCGCCCCGCCGCGGCGGGGTGACCGGCCTGGCCGATGCCCGGGCCGTCCTGGCGGACCTGCCGGCCGAGCTCGTCGCCCGTTTCGAGCGGGAGGGCTGGCTGTTGCAGCGGCACTACAACCCGTTCGTCGGGCTCAGTTGGCAGGACGCCTTCGGGGTGGCCGAGCGGGCGCAGGTGGAGGAGTACTGCGCGGCGCGCGGCATCACCACGCGGTGGAGCGAGGACGGCGGTCTGCACACGACCCAGCGGTGCCCGGCGGTGGTGCACCACCCCGAATCCGGCGAGCGCTGCTGGTTCAACCAGATCGCGTTCCTCAACGGCTGGACCCTCGCCCCCGACGTGCGCGAGTTCCTCATCAGCGAGTTCGGGCCCGACGCGCTGCCGTTCGACACCCGGTACGGCGACGGCACCGCGCTGGAGCCGGCGACCGTGGACCTCATCAACGAGGTGTACGAGCGCCACACCGTTCGGGAACCCTGGCAGCGCGGCGATCTGCTGGTGGTGGACAACGTACGGGTGGCGCACAGCCGGGAGCCCTACCGGGGGGAGCGCGAGATCATCGTGGGCCTCGGCGGCTCGTTCGCCCAGTGAACACTTAGCCACGTTCCGTACGACGGGCCCGGACCCGCTCCACACCGGCGCCCACACCCGCATCCGTACCGCCGCAGACCGGCCACGCCCACGGGGGCGCACCCGCTCGTTCGGGTGCGCCCCTCCTCGTGTCGGGTGGGTGGCCTCCGGGGCCGCTCCGCGTGCGCCGCCAGGGCGCTGCCTCGCCCCGCTCCCCCGGCGGTGCGTCGGAGCGAACGGGGGTCACGCGCTCTCGGGCTCCGCCGCCTTTGCCGCTTCGGCCAGCGGGCCGGCGTCGTGGTCCGCCGGGGACTCGGTGGCGGCCGGGTGACCGGTCGCTTCGAGTGCTGCCGCGAGGTCGGCCAGGGTCGGCCGGTCGACCAGGTCCTTCAGGCCCAGCGCCCGGTCCAGGGCGATGAGCAGCCGCACGCCGGCCAACGACGTGCCACCCAGCGCGAAGAAGTCGTCGTGCCGGCCGATGCGTTCCTGCGGCAGGTCGAGGACGTCGGCCCACAGGGCCGCGAGCCGCCGCTCGGCCGGGGTGCGCGGCGCGTCCGCGGGGCCGGCCTCGGCGATGACCGCCGCGGCCAGCTTGGTCAGCGCCTTCTTGTCGACCTTCCCGTTCTCGGTCAGCGGCAGCCGCTCCAGCCTGTGGAAGGCGGCCGGCACCATGTAGTCGGGGAGCGCGGCGGCGAGTGCGGTGCGCAGCCGGTCGGCGGTCAGCCCCTCCTCGCCCGCGTAACAGGCGACCAGGTTGCGCTGCTGGCGGGCGCCGCCGTCGATGACGACGGCCGCCTCCCGCACGCCCGCGACCCCGAGCAGCCTGTTCTCGATCTCACCGATCTCCACCCGGTAGCCGCGGATCTTCACCTGCTCGTCGCGGCGGCCGAGGAACTCGATCCGCCCCTCAGGCAGCCAGCGGCCGAAGTCGCCGGTCCGGTACATCCGGGTGTCCGGCCGGAACGGGTCGGCCACGAACGCCTGCCGGGTGCGCTCCTCGTCATTGACGTACCCGCGCCCCACGCACACGCCGGCGAACGCGAGTTCACCCGGCGAACCGAGCGGCGCCGGCAGCAGGTTCTCGTCCAGCACGTACGTGTACACGTTCCGCAGCGACCTGCCGACGCTGACGAAGTCCCGCTCAGGCACCCGGTCCAGCACCTCGTGCAGGGTGTCGTCGCTGACCTCGGTCAGGCCGTAGGCGTTGACCAGTCGGATGTCCGGGTAGGCCGCGAACCAGCGCTGGACGAGCTCCCGCTTCAGCGCCTCGCCGGTGACCGACACCACCCGCAGCGCGCCGAGCGGACGCGGGTGCGCCTCCAGGTGGGTCAGCAGCACGTCCAGGTAGGAGGGGACCACCTGGGCCACCGTGACGCCGCCGGCGACCAGTTCGTCGACGAAGGCGGTCACGTCGAGCTGGGTCACCGTGTCCACGATCTGCACGGCACCGCCGACCAGCAGCGGGGCGGCGAACTGCCACAGAGAGATGTCGAAGCACTGGGAGGCGATCTGGGTGACGACCTCCCCGGCCCCGGCCGCCAGACCGGTGTCGTCGATCTTGGCGTAGAGGTGGTTGAGCAGCCCCCCGTGCTCGCACAGCGCGCCCTTGGGGGTGCCGGTCGAGCCCGAGGTGAAGTAGATGTACGCGGCCTGGTCGAAGGCGACGGGCAGCGCCAGCGGTTCGGCGGGGCCCCCGGCGGCCTCGATCGCCGACACGGACAGCGTGCTCGGCGCGGTGGCCAACGCCGCGGAGGCCGCCCGTACCAGGTCCTCGCTGTCCGGCTCGGTCAGCACGAAGCGGCAGTCGCTGCGCTCCAGTTGGGTGGCGACGCGGGCGGCCGGGAAGTCGGGGCGCACCGGCAGGTAGACGCCGCCGGCCTTGAACACGCCGAGGGCGGCGGCGATCCAGTCCGGGGTGCGGTCCATGACGACGGCGACCACGTCTTCGGTGCGGACGCCGGCCGCGACCAGGGCACGGGAGATCCGGTGCGAACGTTCGTCGAGCTCCCGGTAGGTCCACCGGGTGGCGCGGTGCACGACGGCGGGGGCATCAGGTGTGCTGCGCGCCCGCTCCTCGAACAGCTCGATGAAGCTACGGTCAGGCAACTCAACTGTGGGGCCGGCGAGTTGGTCGAGCTGCTGCTTGAGCTCCGCGTCCGATAGCAGGCTCTGCCGGTGGTGCTCGGCGGCCGGATCGGCGGCCAGCAGGCGCAGCGCGGACAGGTGGTAGCCGACCACGCGGCCGGCGTACGAACCGTCGAAGGCGGCACGGTCGTAGAGCACGCGCAGCGCGAGCCCCGCCTCGTCGCGCGTCCAGGACACGCACAGCAGCGCCCCGTCGAGCCGGGGCGCGGGGGCCGGCCGGTCCTGCGGCGCGTCCTCGTCCCACTCCACGCCGGACAGGTCGAGCACCACCTCGGGGTGCGCCCCGGCCGGCTGGTCGAAGCCGCGGGCGGCAGCGGCGTGCGCCACCAGCTCCGTCCAGGGCGAGTCGGCGACGTACAGCTCAAGGAGTTCGGGGCGGTCCGGCGCGCCCGGCGGGAGCTGGCCGATGAGCAACTGCCGTTCGGCGGCGAGGCTGGCCAGCACCCGGGCGTGGGCGGCGCGCAGCAGGGCGGGCAGCCCCGTACGGAGGCCGCGGGCGGTGCGCTCCAGCGCCTCGGTCAGCTCCGTGTGCAGTCGTACGCCGTGGGCCCCCGGGTCGGGGGCGGCAGCGGTCGCGGCACGGGGCGTGGCGCCGCCGGGAGCGCTCCAGCGCGGGATCGTGGTGAACGCCAGGTTCGCTATGTCGTCTCTCATGCCCTTCGGCTCCTTCTGGGCTTCGCCGTGTCGATCGTGGTCAGCGGTGCGGTGCGCGGCGGCCGGTACGGCGGCTTCGACCCGGGCGCCGGGTGGCGTGGCCCGGGCGGTGGCGCGCTGGTGTCGTGGGGGTCGCTGGTGCATGAGCGTCGTCGGTGGGCGCGGGGACGCGGCCCGCGGGCGCGGTGGTGTGGTGCGCGGGTGGGAAGGGGGCGCGGGCGTGGCTGAGGTGGGTGTGGGTGTGGGTGTGGGTGTGGCTTGAGCGTGGGTGGCTCGGGCGGGTGGCGGGTGTGGCCGGCTCAGGCCACGGGGGCGCCGGTGGGGCCCGGGGAGCCGCGCAGTTCTTCGGCGAGTGCCATGTAGACGTCGTCCAGGGTGGGTTCGGACAGGGTGATGCCGGTGATCGCCACGCCCGCGTCGTCCAGCGCCCGTACGACCGCGGCCAGCGCCGTCGATTCGGGCACCGGCACGCCGACGGTCCCGGTGGGCTCGCCCGGCTGGGGTTCGAGTCCGGCCCTGCGCAGCGCCTCGGTCGCCCGCGGGGTGGCGGCCGGATCGGCCAGGGTGGCGCGTACGGTGCTGACGCCGAGTTGCGCCTTGAGCTCGGACACGGAGCCGTCGGCGATGGTCCTGCCGTGGCCCAACACGATGACGCGGTCGGCGAGTTGTTCCGCCTCTTCGAGGTACTGGGTGGTCAACAACACGGTGGTGCCGGTGGACACCGTGGCGCGGACCTGGTCCCACAGTCCGCTGCGGCTGACCGGGTCGAGGCCGGTGGTGGGCTCGTCGAGGAAGAGCACCCTGGGGTGGCCCACGAAGCTGCTGGCCAGGTCGAGCCGGCGGCGCATGCCGCCGGAGTAGGTGGCGGCGGCCCGGTCGGCCGCATCCGTCAGGGCGAAGGCGGTCAGCAACTCCTCGGCCCTGGCCCGGGCTTGCTGACGGCCGGCGCCGAGCAGCCGGGCCACCAGGATCAGGTTGTCCCGGCCGGTCAGGCTCTCGTCCACGGCCGCGAACTGGCCGGTCAGGCCGATGCGGCGACGCACCTCGCCCGCCTCGCGCACCACGTCGTAGCCGGCCACCCGGGCCGTGCCGCGGGTGGGCAGCAGGGCGGTGGCCAGGATGCTCACCAGGGTGCTCTTGCCCGCCCCGTTGTGGCCGAGCAGACAGAGCACTTCGCCCTGGCCGATGCGGAAGCTGACGCCGTCCAGGGCCTGGGTGCCGCCGAAGGACCGGCCGACGTCGACGGCTTCGATCATCACACTGTTCACCGGAAGTCATTCCTCACAGAGGGGCGGTGGGTGAGACAAGGAGTGGGGGGTGGCGGTCGGCCCCGGGGCGCTCGCACGCGAGGCCACCGGGCCCGGGCGACGGCAGGCGCCCACCTCGGTCAGTGGCTGGCCGCTGCTGCCGTCCGTACGGGGGTTGCGGTGGTCGTGTAGTGGTCGTACTGAGGTCGTTGCGGTGGGTTGCTGCTGCGGGTCAGCCTTCTCGTGGGTCACGGCCGCGGGCCCACATCGGTGGGCTCGTGGCCGGATGTGCTGGTGGCCGGGCGTGCTGGTGGCCGATCGCCGCGGCGGTGGGGCCGCGCTTGGCCCGGCCGGCGCCCGCACCGCGCACCGGATCTGCCGGCTCCGTGCCGCGGCCGTGGTCAGCGTCCGTGGCGGTCGTCCGCGGTCAGCGGCCGTGGCCGGCATACGTGTGCGTCGTACGCGGCGCCGTCGGCAGCCGTCGTACCCGGTCGTGGTACGCGGCGTCGTCGGCAGGCGTCGTACGCGGTCGTCGTTGCTTGCTGTCGGGTGTGGCTCAGGTGCTGCCGGTGCTGCCGGGCAGTGGCTTTCGTGGCGTACGGCCGTGGTCAGTGGCGTACGTCGGGACGGTGGGTCACCGGCCGGTCAGACCCCCTCGACGCTGGCCGGCAGCAGGCCGAGTTCCACGGCCCTGGCGCCGGCCTGGAAACGGGAGTTGGCGCCGAGTTCACGGGTGATTTCGGCGACGTACCTGCGGTAGGTGCGCACCGACATGCTCAGGTCGCGCGCCGCGACCTCGTCCGTACGGCCCGAACTGAGGGCCAACAGTATGCGGCGGGCCACGGCACCCCGCATGTGGTCGCTCAGCCGACGGTGGTCGGCCAGGGTGGGGCTGCTCTTCCAGGAGACCTGGAAGAGGGTCCGCAGGTTGCGCAGCACGGCCGGGGCGCGCACCACGACGGTCTCGCGTGAGGAGGGGCCGGGCCGCGACCAGGCCACGCTCAGCGTGCCGTCCGCGAGCACCGTTTCCTGGAGCGGCTCCCTGACCAGTCGTACGTCGACCCGCGGCGCGTACTTGTCCAGCCGGTCCACGAACGAGCGGTTCTCCAGGAGTCCCACCCAGGCCAGCAGTCGGACGTCGACACCCCGGCCGACGGCGCGGCCGAGACGCGGGATGAGCCAGGCGATCTCCTCGTCGCTGCACCCGGAGAGCACCACGGACAGCGAGCGTTCCGCCGAGTCGATGGTGCGCTCCACCGCGCCGGTGCCCTCGTTCGGCTCCAGGGCGGTCAACAGCCACTCTTCGGTGCGGTGTCGGTCGACGGCCGACTCGACCAGCCTGCGCGCTTCGAGGAGCATCCGCTCCAGTTCCCCGCTGGAGAGTCGGTTGGCCTTCGGTAACGCCGTGTCACCGTGGCCGAGCGCGCCAGGCAGGACGGCACTTGGGCCTCCGGTGGAATCCATGGCGATGGATAGACGATTGACAGAGGTACTTGGCACAGCTCCCCCTAAGAACTTGACCATTCATCCGGCCGTAACATTCTCGCTGCCGAGGTAATGTCATGGCCCCGCACAAACCCATGGCGCAAAGATTTCAGCAAGGAATTGATTCGGTCGAACGGTCGCACGACCGACACATTGCGCGAGGGCCCGCGTTAGCCTTCTCTGTCCTGCACTGACGACGATGGGGAGTGCCCATTCCTTCGATTGCCGCCACAATCGCCAGGTACTCCAGTCAGCATTACCGCGACAATACGCACGCGATACGTTAAAAGTCAAATACTTCTTGGGCAGAATGCGTTACGGGAAACCGCAGGGTCTGACCTGCGAATTACCGTAAGCAAGGGCTGCGGGAAACCGCAGGGTCCGCTCTTCGGCACTGCGCCACCTTTCAAGATCCTTGCTGACCAGGGCGGACACCGACGGCCGCGGTTGCGGGGCCGCCGGTGTCCGCCGCGCTCAGGAGAGCTGGCCGTCGTAGTCGGGCAGCTTGACATCACGCTCCGCATGTCCGCCCGCGAAGTCGGTCGCACTGTTCCCTATGTTGGCAATGATGGTGTAGCCGTCGGACTCGATCTGAATCCGCTTCGCCGTCTTGAATGCCGCCGGGCTGTCGAAGACGTCACCGATGGGCCGCTGGTACAGACCGGTGATGGGATAGCCGACATGCACAAGATTCCCACGCGTCACCTGGTCGAGCAGGTCAGGGCGTGCGGTGATGAAAAAGATACCGACACCGCGGTCATGGGCGTACTTGGCAAGATCGAGAACGGGCTTCACGGCCGGGGTCGGCGGGAAGAGCTGGAAGTGGGTCTCCAGCGAGGTGTTGTCAATGTCAAGCACGATGGCCTGCTTCTGACCACCGCCGTTCGCAATGCGCTGCTCGATTCCGGGCCGCGCCTGGTCTATCACCTTGCGCACGTCGTTCTGCCACGTTGCGTAGTCGATCGCGGCGGCCTTGCTCGCTCCGTCCGCGCGGGCCGAGACGGCCTGCGCCTCGACCGGACCGGCCAGCCCCAGGGCGGCGACCGCCAGGGTGACGGCCACCAGCCGCAGCTTCTTCGGGTCCGCTTTCATGACGCCTCCATTCGATCCGGGCCCGGCCCCACGGCCGCGCTCCGGCACCAGGGCCGTACAACCGTGAACAACACACACCCACAGCCGTACGGCAGAGAGAAGGTGGGGGAAGGGCCCGGGTGACGACCCTCGCGCACCGGCCCGCGCGGGTGTGCCACTGCGGCAACTGCCCCTGAGTGGAGGGTCGGTGGGTGGGCTTCGCTGAGGTGTACCTGGGTCGGGTGGGCGCGGTGGCGACGTGGGCCACCGCGCAGGGTGCGTTCCAAGGCCGTTCCCCCGTGGGCTGCTTAGAGATGCTAGAACGCCGCGGACCAACCCGGTCGTGACGCACATTCCCATCCGTCCCGGCGGCGCCGGGACGGGACCATGCAGAAGGTGTCTCACCCGAGGAAGCCGGGCGGAGTTCAATTGCACTGTGCCGATCCTGATCCCGCCAGAACAAGGGCCACCAGTGGGCCGAAAATTCGTGCACCGCCATGCCCGAACGGGCGCTGATATCCGCCCGCTACGAGGATTTGACCTCCCGCCACCTTCCGCATGGCGCCCGCACCGGGTCGGTCAAGGCGAGGAGACGGCCACGGCACCCTCATGCCCGCACTGTGATATACGTCACAGGACGCGAGGGGCCTAGCACCGAGCTGCGCGGATGCGGGCAGGCGGGCCCGGAAAAGCGTGTCAGCAACCTGCCAGAAGTGGGCATCGAAGCGCCTGCGAGCCCGGGCGCGGCGCCGTGCCGCTCGGAAGGGAGCCGGCGCCCCGATGGGTCAACTTGCGCCACGAACAAGCCCACTTGGATGTGGGAGCGGACAGGGCGACCACCGCCGCGGGCGGGGCCCCGGCAGGCGCGTACCCCGAACGGCGGCCACCGCCACGGCGACACCCGCCGCCCCAGCGGGAGATGCGCCACCCCACACCCCACACCCCACAACTCGCCGCGCGCCCCGGCCGTCCCGACTGCCCGGCTGCCCGGCTGCCCGGCCACCCTGGCCATCGCGTCACCCCAACCACCCCCACACCGCGCCGCCCCGACCGACCGACCACCGCGCCACCCTGCCCACCGCACCACACCCGCCACCCGGCCCGGCCGTCTCAACCGGGCCTGCCCCACGCCGCACCGCGCCGTCGGTCCGGGCGCGAACTGCCTGGTCGCCGGGGGCGCGAGCGGTGGCTGCTCGGTCGCAACCGGCCCTTCGATGAGTAGTTGTTGAGCAGTTCCTGAGCTGGTGGTCGGGACCGGTCCAGCCGAGAATGGGGAATCAGGGCCGGTGCATCCTGTGGGTCATGCCGGCCCGCGCCGCAGGCGGTGTGCGCCGTACGGGAGGCAGTCCACCGGGGCCGCCACCCCGGGCCGACACCGCGTCCCACTCGGAGACATCGCCACGACCGGCGGCGCCCCGGGCGGCACCGACACGCCGCACGCAGACCCCGTCCGCACCGCCTCGCGCCCGGAGGGTGACGGACAACCTTTCCGGCCGCACCACTCCGGGCATGACGTGGGGGGACCACCACTGTGCTCAGTTCGATACTCGTCGCCACTCCCTCGCCGACCGAGGAACGCATCCAGGTCGCGGTCTACGCCGCCGACCCCATCTCCAGCGCCGGCGTGGTGCACCACCTCGCCCCGCACCCGGCGCTCGAACTCGTCGACCCGGACGCCGCCAGACCAGGCACGGTCGCCGTCTTCGTCGCCGACAGCCTCGACGACACCACCCTGGCCCGGCTGCGCAAGCTGGTGCGCACCGACGGGACGCGCTCGGTCCTGGTCGTGCACCAGCTCCGCGAACCCGATCTGATGGAGCTCATCACCTGTGGCGTCGGCGCCGTCGTGTGGCGGCGGGACGCGACAGCGGCCCGGCTGTTCAAGGCGGTCCTCGCAGCTTCGCGCGGCGACGGTGACCTGCCGGCCGACCTGCTGGGCCGGCTGCTCAACCAGGTGGGCAGCCTCTCCCGGGTGGCCCCCGGTGCGACCGTCGTCCCCACCAGCGGGCTCTCGCCGCGCGAGGTGGACGTGCTCCGCCTGGTGGCCGACGGCTACGACACCAAGGAGATCGCCGACAAGCTCTCGTACTCAGAACGCACCATCAAGAACGTCATGCAGGCACTGACCAGCCGACTGCACCTGCGCAACCGCGCCCACGCGGTCGCGCACGCGCTGCGCGAGGGTTACATCTGAGTCCCGCGCCCACTCGCAAACCCACTCTCCGCACCACCCGCCGGGCCTGACCAACCCGACTACCCCGACTGAGCCCGACTGAGCCCGACTGACCCTGGCCGACCCGACCAACCCAACCCACCGACAGGCCCACGCAGGGGCCCGGCGGCAGGCCCTTCCGACCGGCCGCCGGGAACCGCAGCCGTAAGGGCCCACCACCCCGGCCCCGCCCAGCCACCCACCTGCCGCGTCGGCCGCCGGCTCCGGCGTACGGACCGCCCGCACCCGGCTGACACATGCCCGGCACCCGGGCGGCACCCGGCTGACACGTGGCCGGCACGTGACTCGCACCCGGCTGGCACGGCCCCGTACCCACCCGGCGCGCGGACAGGGGCGGGCGTCCCACCAACCGGCCAGCCCGGCGCGGGCCATGACCGGGAGTTCGGCCGTGGCACGGGCAGGCGGGCACCTCGCGCCCGCGCCACGAGCCAGGCCGAGCCGGACCAGGCCGAGCCGGACCGGCCCGGCTCAGTCCGGTACGTGCCCCTGCATCTCCCACTGCCACAGCCGCTCGCGCACCTCGTCGATGCCGCGGGCCAGATGCCTGCGGTAGGTGCTGAACGCCATGTTCAGGCCCCGGGCCACCGCCTCCTGCGTGGCGGAGGACTGGTACGTCATGATCAGCACCGCGTGCAGGTGCCTGGTCCGCGGGTTGCGCTCCAACCGTTCGACGGCCTTGCTCAGCAGCTCCCCGAGGCCGGCCACCCGGTCCACCTCCGGCTGGCCCTGGAGCAGCCGCAGCCGCAGCAGCGGACTGGCGGCCAACCCGTCCGGGTCGAGCCAGCAGCGCAGCGCATCGCGCACCGCGGCGTCCGACTCCTCACGGGTCAACGCACCCTCCCTGGCGCGCGGTTCGTCGGCCGCCACCGGTGGCCCGCTGAGCAGCCGGGCGGCGATGCCCTCGGTCCACTCGTCCACCCGGTCCACCCGCCAGTCATGGCAGAACAGCGCGTGCCCGGTGCGGCTCAACGGCCCGGCGTCGGCCCGGAACATGTCCATGTAGGCCATGACCGGCTCCCAGAACTCCGGCTCCCCGTGCACCAGGCACGACCAGGCGCAGTGGTCGGTGCGCATCAGCTCGTACGTGAAGCGCATGTGCACCAGGTCCCAGGCGCGCGACGGCCGGTGGTAGGCGTCCGGGTGGATCATGAAGCGGGCCAGGCCGAGGTGTTCGCCGTGGCGTACGGGGGCGATCCTGGAGACGGTCTCCCACGCCTGGGCCGCCACCGGGTCCGCCTCGCGCATGCCGTCATCGATGTCGTCGATGCGCAGCCAGCACATGAAGCCGAGCAGTTCACCGGTGCTGAAGCTGCGGTGCACGCGGAACCCCTCGGGCTGGCGGTCGAGCCAGTACGTCACGGCCCGGGCGCTCTCCTCGCCCTCCATGGCGCGCGCCATCTCCGTCACCACCGCCCACTCGTCGCGGCGCAGCGGCTCCTCGTACGCGCCGCCCTCTGTGCGGCTGCCGCGGAACGGCCTGATCCACGGGGCCCTGGCGATGATGTAGTTGTAGGCGCTGGTGGCTTGCAGCGCCTCCTTCTCCGGGGCGTTGCGGATGCGTTCGACCAGGTGCAGCCGGATCGCGCGGTGCATGCTCTTGTACTGTTCCGGGTCGCGCCAGCGGAAGTCGCTGTCCAGCGAGTCGCGGACCACGGCGTGCGGGTAGACGCCGTACCGCCCGGAGCGCATGAACGGCAGTTGGCGCAGCCAGCAGAACAGCTCGGCCACGTCCTCGTCCGGCATGACCACCCTGAGCAGGTCCTCGGTGGTGTCCTGGACGTGGCTGCACACTTCGAGCGCGCGCCGGTGGGCGGGCGAGGGCAGCTCGCCCACCAGGCGCAGCAGCAGTTGTTCCACCACGGTCCGGCACGGGGTCCAGACCATGTTGTCGGCACCGTCGTGCACGGCCACCTCGGCGGCCAGCCGCAGGGCCAACGGGTTGCCCGAAGCGAAGGCGAGCAGCCCGGCGTGCCGGTCGGGGGCGGCTCCGCGGGAGGCGAGCAACAGCGCGGACTCGGCCGCGTCGAGCTCCCCGAGTTGCATCACCCGGAGTACGTCGTTCCACCCGAGGTCGGCCGTCCACAGCGGGTCGGGCGCGAGGCGGCCGGCTATCACCACCAGCACGCCGGCGGGCAGGCTGGGCAGGAAGCGCTCGCGCAACCACGGCTCCAGGTGGCGGCACCGCTCGAAGCTGTCGACCAGCAGCACCGGCCGGTCGGCGGCCAGGACGCCGACGGCCGCGCGCTGGAAGTCGGCAGGGCTTGGTTCGATGGTGCGCGTGTCGATGCTGACGACGGGGCGCCCCGCCGCGCAGGCGTCGGCAGCGAACCGCTGGAGCAGCGCGCTCTTCCCGATGCCGCCCGGCCCGTGCACCACGAGAACCGTGGGCGCGCCGGGCGCGTCTTTCAAGGCACTGCGGAACAGGGCGAGTTCGCGTTCCCGGCCGACGAAGTAGTGTTTTCGGGCCGAGGCCAGCCGATCCGCCAGCAGGCCGCCTCCACCCGTGCTTCGGTTCGAAGCACAACTTCCCCCGATCCGGAGCGCGACGTCCTCCTTCGACATTGCCGCTCCCTTCCTTTCCCTCACGCAGGAGTGGTCTCCTCGGGTCCGACGCGAACCGTTGTCGCAGCGGTGGACGTCGGACCGGCCCCGGATCACCGCGGCCAACAGTGGGCGTGGGGCGCCAGGAGGACCCGACGAACAGCGCTCCGCGCCGTCCACCGGCTCCCCACGTGGCCGCGCCGACGACGGTCAACCGTCGGCAACCCCCCGTAGTCAACATCATTCACGGTGCTACGAAGCACCGGCGCGGCACGGTGGGTGGTCACCCCACGCCACTTCGGGTGGCTGCCGCGCGTCGGGGCCGGGCCGGCCCCCCTTTCCCCAAAGGCACTCCCTGATGTGCCCGTTGTCCTCCGTAATGCTGCCCGTCCCTACCTTTCCGTGCACACTGTTCACTTTATCCGGGGCATCCACCGAAACCAGAGGCAACGCCCGTGGGCGAGAAGTCTCCACAAATCCTTTCGATCCTGCGGACTCGCCACATCCGCTGGTCACACCGCTCCCCCGGTCTTCCCCCCGGCTTTTCAGACAGAACCACAGGGCGCACGCCCGAATGGGCAGCGGTACGGCGCATTCGGGCACCAGGGGCGGCCCACTTGCCCGCCACCGCACTTTCCCCGCTCGGGGGCTGCCTATTTCCCGCCAGGTTCGCCCGCTGTTCCCTGTTGTTTTCCTTCACAGGGAAGTGGCCTGGGAAATATGGGGCGATATCAGATGACATGGCGGTCGATCACCGCCCACCGTCCCCGCCGGCGGCACCGCGACCCGGCCCGGCCTCGACGGCCGTGCCACCGCCGCCCCTCCCCGGCACCGCCGGATCTCCCAGGCAACGCCCGGCCCACGACCCGTACGCCCGCCGCGCACGGCCCGCCGGTGCGGCGGGCACTGGGGCGCGGCCACCATGGACGCCGGCCGGGCCCCGACGCGGTGGGCGCCGGCTGGCCGCCCGCGATCGCCGCGTACCCGCCGGTCACGCCCGTACGTCGACCGGTACGCGGCTCGCCGGGCGGGACGCGCCCCGGCACGGGGGCAGGGGCGCGGGCGGCCTGGCCGGTGCCCGGGGCACCACGGCCGCCGCCACCGCCACCGTCGGACGCGCCCGGACCCGGCCGCGTCCGGGCCGCGCCACGGCCGGCGGGGCGGTGCAGTGCACGGGGCGGTGCGGCACGCGGGGCGGTCGGTTACCACGCCGTGAGAACTGCTCGGAAAGTGATCAACTCCTGCTCATTTCAAGGATTTCACCGTGGCGGACGCATAACATCACCGCGTGCAGGCAACCGAGGGGTGCGAAAACACGGACTTTGCGACCGCCACCGCCGTAGTGCGGCGCGGCGCGTCCCCCCATGTTTTCGATGGCCGGCTGTGCCCGGAGTGGAAATCGGACGGCCGGCTCACGGGCAGCATTCTGCTGACGATGGCGGCCCGTGCGGCGGCCCGTACGATGCACGTCGAAACCGAGAAATTCTTTCCCAGCGTCCTCAGCGCCTGCTTTCTGTCGCCCGCGCAGCCGGGCCCGGTCACGGTGCGCGCGGACGTGTTGCGCAGCGGCAGCCGGATCACCACCGGGCAGGCGTCCCTTTCGCAGTGCACCAGGGACGGGCAGTACACGGAGCGGATGCGCGCCCTGATCACGCACGGCAAGTTCGACGACCGCCCGGTCGACGCCGGCACCACCCCACCGCACATCCCCGCCCCCGACGACTGCGTCGGCCGTCAGAACACCCCGGCGCGGCTGGTGGAGCGCCTGGACATGGTGGCCGGGCTCGACGTCCGGCTCTCGCCAGGTTGTGTCGGCTGGCTCTTCGACAGCCCGGCGCGCTCCGGCAGGTTCGACGGTTGGGTACGGCTGGCCGACGGTCAGCCGCCCGATCCGATGCTGCTGCTGGTCGCCATCGCTTCGCTGCCACCCATCTCGTTCGACTTCGGGCAGGCAGGCTGGCTGCCGATGGTGCAGTTGACCGCACACATCCGGGCGAAGCCGGCCCCGGGGTGGCTCCAGGTCAGCACCAGCACCCAGATCAGCAGCGACCAGAGCGTCGTCGAGGACGCCGAGGTCTGGGACGCGGAAGGCACCCTGGTCGTCCAGTCCCGCCAGTTCGCGGCCCCGACCTAGGTGTTCGCCGCACGCTCAACTGGCTTGTGAGACAGGGTCGTTGGTGACCCAAGAAGCCGCCGCGCCGCCGGCCGCCCGGCGGCTGCGTACGGCGTCGCTCAGCCGGCCGCGGCCAACGCGTTGACGCCCGTCAGCTCGGCCGACAGGTCCCACAGCCGCGCCGCCTGTTCGACGTCCGTGGCGTGCGCGGCGACGCCGCTGGTCAGCGGGGTGTCACCGGCCCAGGGTTGGGCGATGTCACAGTCCTCGCAGTAGACCCCGCCGGCATCGGCCAACCGGGCCGACGTGGCCGCCCACACCTGTGTCGCGGCGCCCTGTTCGGGCGTCTTCTTGTTCGGGTCGGTCGGCCGGCCCTCGGCGTCGATCCAGCCGGCGGCCCGCTGCTCCGCCACCGGTATGTGCCGGGCCAACTCGGTGAGGATGACACCGGGGTGGGCCGCGTACGCCCGCACGCCCGACCCCCGCCCGCGCCGGTCCAACTCCACCGCGAACAGCACGTTGGCCGTCTTCGCCTGCCCGTACGCGAGCCACTTGTCGTACTCCGCGTCGTCGCCGAAGTGCACGTCCTGCCAGCGCATGCCGGAGAGTTGGTGACCCCTGGAGGAGACCGACACCACCCGGGCCCCACCGTCGGCGATCGCCGGCCACAACCGGTTCACCAGTGCGTAGTGCCCCAGGTGGTTGGTGGCGAACTGGGCCTCCCAGCCAGGGCCGACCCGGGTCAGCGGGCAGGCCATGATGCCGGCGTTGTTGAAGACCAGGTCGATGGTGCGGCCGGTGGCCAGGAAGCGGTCGGCGAAGTCGCGTACGCCGTCCAGGTCGGCCAGGTCGAGCGCGTCGATCTCGACCCCTTCGATGCCCTCGGTCGCCGCGCGCGCCACCTCGGGTCGCCGGGCCGGCACCACCACCCGCGCGCCCGCCCCGACCAGCGCCCGCGTCGTCGCCAGCCCCAGCCCCGCGTACCCGCCGGTGACGACCGCGAGCTTGCCCGTCAGGTCGACGTCCGCCACCACCTGCTGTGCCGTGCTGTGCGCCCCGAAGCCCGATCCGATCGCCTGCTGCTGTGTTGTCGTCATGCCAGCGAGGCTACGTATCAGAGTGCGCTCTAGGGCAAGCCCGCACGGCGGCCCCTTCCGTCCCGAACTCCATTCTCCGACAGGCGAGTTGTCGACCGTGCGGCATCGCTTACGTGCAGCATCGCTTGCGTGTGGTGTCGTGCGGGAGGTTGCCGGGCGGGGCGCCATGGGGGCGAGGCCGTTCGGCGGTGGCGTCGTACGTATCGGGTGTGGCCTCGTACGAGCCAGGCGTCAGCGGTGGCCGGCGCCGCGGGTGGGTGTCGGCGCGGGCACCGTGCCGGGGGTGGCCGGTCGGGCGGGCGGCGGCGTGGTGGGCCCGGGTGGGAGCGGCAGCCCGGCCAGGGCGCCCCGGCCTGTGCCCGCCGCGCGGTGCAGGGCCGTGGCGATGGCGGCGAACGAGCGGACCAGCGGGCCCGGATCGGTGCCCGGCCAGGCGACGACGAGGTGGCTCGGGGCCGTGTCGGCCAGCGGGACGACGGTCAGGCCCGCCGGGAGCGGCTGCCCGAGCGGGGCGATCCCGACCGTGCCGCTCCACAGGACGGATTGCAGACACTCGTGCACCGTACGGATGACGGGTTCCCGCTGGTCGTCGGCCGGGTCGCGGCCACCGGTCCAGAACGCCTGCCAGAGCGGGTCGGTGCCGGTCGGGAAGCGGAACCAGCGCCGGTCGGCGAGGTCGGCGAGGCGGAGCAGGGTGCGGCCGGCGAGCGGATCGTCCAGGCGCAGCACCGCTCCCACCCGGTCCGAGCGCAGCACCCGGGTGCTGATCCCGGTCTCGTCGAACGGGCCTCTGGTCAGCGCCACGTCCACCCGGCCGGCCCGCAGCCCCAGGGTGGGATCGGTCAGCGTGCCCTCCTCGATGATCACGTGGACGCCGGGGTGCCGGGCCCGGAAGGCGGCAGCCGCGGGGGCCCCGATCTGCGCGGCGCTGTCGGCGAGCGTGCCCACGGTCAGGGTGGCGGGCCCCGAGACGGCGGCGACCCGGGCCCGCGCCCGGTCGGCCCGGGCCAGCAGGGCGCGCGCCTCTTCCCGCAACAACGCGCCGGCGGGTGTGAGCGAGACGCCAGCGGGCGAGCGCTCCAGGAGCGCACAACCGAGGTCGGCCTCCAACTGCTTGATGGCCCGGCTCAGCGGCGGCTGGGTCATGCGCAGGCGCACGGCAGCACGGCCGAAGTGCAGTTCTTCAGCGACGGCCAGAAAATAACGCAGCGTACGGAGCTCCATCAGCAGCGACGATACCCGTACGGCATCGGGGCTGCGCGAACGGTGTTGGACGGCTCGGCGACGCAGGCAGTGAACTGGCTCCGTTCGATCCGCCGCCGCGGGAGCCCACCGGGCGGGCGGGGCGGATCGCGATCCCCCACCACCCCTCCGGACCGGGAGTCCCCATGACCGACCACGTGCTCTCCGAACCCCTCGTCCACGTCGCGGGGGCCACGGAAGTCGCCCGCGACGTGCTCGTCATCCCCGACCGGCGGGTGCAGCTCGTACCCAACATCGGGCTGATCGGCGGCGAGCACTCGGTGCTGGTGGTCGACACCGGTCTCGGCCCGCGCAATGCGCAGCAGGTGTTGGACTTCGCGCGCGACTACGCGGCCGGGCGCACGCTGTTCCTGACGACGACGCACTTCCACCCGGAGCACGCGTACGGGGCGCAGGTCTTCGCCGGCGAGGCGACGTACGTGGTCAACCAGGCGCAGGCCACGGACCTGGCGACCAAGGGCCCCGGCTACCTGGAGATGTTCCGCGGCCTTGGCGAACCGATCGCGCGCCAGTTGGCCGACGTCGAACTGCCGCGGCCCGACGTCGTCTACGGCAAGGCCCACCGGCTCGACCTCGGCGGCCGGACGGTGCTGTTGCAGGCCGCCGGCCGCGCGCACAGCAAGGGGGACCAGTTGGTTTCGGTGCCGGACGCCGACGTGCTGTTCACCGGGGACCTGGTGGAGGCCGCGCAGTTCGCGATCTTCCCGTGGTTCCCGCCGCACGACATCGACGTCTCGGGCACCCGTTGGCTCGCGGTCATGCGGCGGCTCGCGGCCGAGGCGCCGCAGGTCGTGGTGCCGGGCCACGGTGAGGTGGGCGGGCCCGAACTGCTGACGGACACCCGCGACTACCTGCAACTGCTGTGGGACGAGACCTGGGTGCGCCGGGCCGGGACCGCCACCGAAGAGACCATCGTCGAGCAGGTCACGGCCCTGATGGTGCAACGCCACCCGCGCTGGGCCGGCCGCGAGTGGATCGAGAAGGGCGTCAAGTGCATGTGCGCGGAACACGGCTGGTGAGGGAGCGCGGGGCGGGATCGGGGCAGGGGCACGGCGCGGCGCGGCGCGGTCGGCGGGGCGGTACGGGGCGCGGCTGGTGAGCCGGCACGGTTCCGAGGCGCTGCGGGCCACGGCTGGCGAGGCAGCCCGACGGGACACGGGCACGGCGGCGGCCCCCATCCGCCCCCTCGGGCACACCGCCCGCGCCCGGCCCGGCGGCCCCTCCCGCCCCACCGCGGTCAGCGGAGCACGGCCGGCGATCGGCCGCCAGATGCCCTTTGTTTCCCCGGTGTTGCGCCTCCGTGGCCATCTCGGCCACCGGCTTCCGCTCGTCGCGTCAGCGCGTCTAGCGTCCGTGGTCAACCACCCCCGCACACCGGCCGTGAGCGCCTCCGCCCGGCGCCGTACGGCTCCGGTGTGACCCACCCGTGCCCGCACGGTACGGGTCACGGCGCGCCACCGCCCGCCACGGCACCGGCGACCGTGCCGCCCCACCGTGCCCACCGAACACAACGCTGCGAGGCCAGACATGAGCCAGTCCGTCGACTCCGCCACCCCGGAACACACCCCCGCCGACGCCGCGCCGGGCGGTGTGGAGAGCGGTTGGTCCTTCGAGACCCGGCAGATCCACGCCGGTGCCGCGCCCGACCCGACGACCGGTGCCCGTGCGGTGCCGATCTACCAGACGACCTCGTACGCCTTCCGGGACACCACGCACGCGGCCAACCTGTTCTCCCTCGCCGAGCCCGGGAACATCTACACCCGCATCCAGAACCCCACCACCGGCGTGCTCGAAGAGCGGCTGGCGGTGTTGGAGGGCGGCGTCGCCGCGGTGGCGCTGGCCTCCGGACAGGCGGCGGAGACCCTGGCGATCCTCACCCTGGCCGGCTCCGGCGACCACATCGTCTCGGCGACCTCGCTCTACGGCGGTACGTACAACCTCTTCCGGCACACCCTGCCGCGGCTCGGCATCGAGGTCACGTTCGTGGACGAGCCGGATGACCTGGACGCCTGGCGGGCGGCGATCCGGCCGAACACCAAGGCGTTGTTCGGGGAGTCGCTCGGCAACCCGCGCGGCAACGTCCTGGACGTACGGGGCGTGGCGGACGTGGCGCACGCGGCGGGCGTGCCACTGATCGTGGACAACACGCTGCCCACGCCGTACCTGCTGCGCCCCATCGAGCACGGGGCCGACATCGTGGTGCACTCGGCGACGAAGTTCCTCGGTGGGCACGGCACCACGATCGGCGGGGTGGTCGTCGACGGCGGCACCTTCGACTTCGGCGCGCACGCCGAGCGCTTCCCCGACTTCAGCGAGCCCGACCCCAGCTACCACGGCCTGCGCTACTGGCCGGACCTCGGCGCCGGCGCGTTCGCCGTCAAGCTGCGCATCCAGCTCCTGCGCGACATCGGCCCCGCGCTCGCCCCGCACTCGGCGTTCCTGCTGCTCCAGGGCATCGAGACGCTGAGCCTGCGCATCGAGCGGCACACCAGCAACGCGCTGGAGCTGGCCCGCTGGCTGGAGCAGCGCGAGGAGGTTTCGGTGGTGCACTACCCGGGCCTGGAGTCCAACCGGTGGCACGAGAGCGCGCAGCGCTACCTGCCGCGCGGCGCCGGCGCGGTGCTCACCTTCGAGCTGCGGGACGGCATCGAGGCGGGCAAGCGGTTCGTGGACGGGGTGCGGCTCTTCAGCCACCTCGCCAACATCGGCGACGTACGCAGCCTGATCATCCACCCCGCGTCCACCACCCACAGCCAGCTCGACGCCGAACAGCTCGCGGCCACCGGCACCACGCCCGGTCTGGTGCGGCTCTCGGTCGGTCTGGAGCACCCGGACGACCTGAAGGCGGACCTGGAGGCCGGCTTCCGGGCGGCGAAGGCCGCGGCGGCCCCGGCCCCGGCTCAGGCGGAGGCCGACCCGGCGCCGGCCGAGGCCGACCCGGTCGCCGAGGGCGCGTCCTGACCATGCGCGTGTCAACGGCAGTGCCCCTCCCGCCGGCCACTGGCGGGTGGCGGGAGGGGCAGCCGGTGGGACGGCGCCGTTGGGTGACGCTGGAGCGCCCGTTGCCGCTTGAGGCCGGCGGGGCGCTGCCCGGCGTGCGGCTCGCGTACGAGACGTGGGGGCGGCCGGCGCCGGACGGCAGCAATGCGGTGCTGGTGCTGCACGCGCTGACCGGCGACAGCCACGTCGCCGGTCCGGCCGGCCCCGGCCACCCGACGCCCGGCTGGTGGGACCCGCTGATCGGCCCGGGCCGGCCGCTGGACACCGACCGGTGGTACGTGGTCGCGCCGAACGTGCTCGGCGGCTGCCAAGGCAGTACGGGCCCCCTCTCACCCGGCGCCGACGGGCGCCCGCTCGGGCCCGCGTTCCCGTATCTGACGCAGCGGGACCAGGTGGCCGCCGAGGTGGCGCTCGCCGATGCGCTGGGCATCGACCGGTGGGCCGCGGTGATCGGCGGTTCGATGGGCGGTATGCGGGCGCTGGAGTGGGCGGTGTGCCACCCCGAGCGGACCGGCTCGCTGCTGGTCCTGGCCTGCCCGGCCGCCGCGTCCGCCGAACAGATCGCCTGGGGCACCATCCAGGTCGCGGCGATCAAGGCCGACCCGCACTGGCAGGCCGGCCGCTACCACGACGCCGCGCCGGGCGCTGGGCCGCACCAGGGCCTCGGCATCGCGCGCCGCATCGCCCACGTCACGTACCGCAGCGAGCCGGAGCTCGCCGGCCGCTTCGCGCACGCCGCGCAGCCGGGCGAGGACCCGTGGCGGGAGGGCAGGTACGCGGTGCAGTCCTATCTCGACCACCACGCGGCCAAACTCGCCCGCCGCTTCGACGCGGGCAGCTACGTCGTGCTGACCGAGGCGATGAACGGGCACGACGTGGGCCGGGGCCGCGGCGGCGTGTCCGCCGCACTGCGCCGCTACACCGCCCCCGCGCTGGTCGCCGGCGTCGACTCGGACCGCCTCTACCCGCTCGGGCAGCAGGCCGAGTTGGCCGCCGGCCTGCCGGGCGCCGACCGGCTCCGGGTGATCACCTCGCGGTACGGGCACGACGGGTTCCTGATCGAGACGGAGCAGGTCGGGGCACTGGTGACGGAGTTGCTCGCGGGAGGCTGAGCGGGGTGGGGCGCGGGTGCTAGGCGGGTGCTGGGTGAACTGGCGAGCTCTCGGTGAGCTCCGGACAGCGCGGTGTGCGGGCCCCTGAGCTCGTGCTGAGCGAGGTGGTACGCGGGGGGAGCTGGACGGGATGGCGTGCGGGTGCCGGATGGGGTGATGTGCGGGGTGGTGTGCCGGCGCGGGGCCGGGCGTGCGCTCGGGCCGGTCCGCCCAGTGAGCTCCCCCTGTGACCGTCCGTTGACGGGCTGTTCTACAGTGCCCCCATCAGTTCCGTCACCTGGTGGCCCGAAAAGGAAATACGGATTATGCCGACAGAGACGTTCGAGTTTCAGGTGGAAGCGCGCCAGCTTCTCCAGTTGATGATCCACTCGATTTACTCGAACAAGGACGTGTTCCTGCGCGAACTCGTCTCCAACGCCTCCGACGCACTGGACAAGCTGCGTCTCGAAGCGCTCCGCGACGACACCCTCGACGCGGACGTCTCCGACCTCCACATCGAGATCGAGGCCGACCGCGAGGCCCGCACCCTGACGGTGCGGGACAACGGCATCGGCATGTCGCGTGACGAGGTGGTGGGGCTCATCGGGACGATCGCGAACTCGGGCACGGCGGCCTTCCTGCGCGAGCTCAAGGAGGCGAAGGACTCCGCCGCGGCCGAGGGCCTGATCGGTCAGTTCGGCGTCGGGTTCTACGCCAGCTTCATGGTCGCCGACGAGGTCACCCTGGTGACCCGGCGGGCCGGCCAGAGCGAGGGCACGCGCTGGACCTCCGACGGCGCGGGCACGTACACGATCGACGAGGCCGCGGACGCACCGCAGGGCACCTCGGTCACGCTGCACCTCAAGCCGGAGGACAGCGAGGACCGGCTGCACGACTACACCGCGTCGTGGAAGATCAAGGAGATCATCAAGCGGTACTCGGACTTCATCACCTGGCCCATCAAGATGGCCGCCGAGCCCGCAGCGCCGGCCGCCACGGAGCAGTCCGGGGACGAGGGCGCGGACGAGCCGGCCGAGCAGGACGCGAAGCCGAGCGAGCCCGAGACGCTGAACTCGATGAAGGCGCTGTGGGCGCGCTCCCGGGACGAGGTGAGCGACGCCGAGTACCACGAGCTGTACAAGCACATCAGCCACGACTGGCACGACCCGCTGGAGACCATCCGGCTGCACGCCGAGGGCACCTTCGAGTACCAGGCGCTGCTGTTCATCCCCGCGCAGGCGCCGCAGGACCTGTTCATGCAGGACTACCAGCGCGGCATCCAGCTCTACGTGAAGCGCGTCTTCATCATGGCGGACTGCGAGGCCCTGATGCCTCCCTACCTGCGCTTCGTCAAGGGCGTGGTGGACGCGCAGGACCTCTCGCTCAACGTGTCGCGGGAGATCCTCCAGCAGGACCGGCAGATCCAGCTCATGCACCGCCGGCTGACCAAGAAGGTGCTGTCCTCGATCAAGGACCTGATGTCGGCGCACCCCGAGCGCTACGCCACCTTCTGGCGGGAGTTCGGCCGGGTGCTCAAGGAGGGTCTGCTCAGCGACTTCGAGAACAAGGACGCGATCCTCGCCGCCTCCTCGTTCGCCTCCACCCACGACGCGCAGGAGCTGACCACGCTGCCCGCGTACGTGGAGCGGATGAAGGAGGGCCAGCAGGAGATCTTCTACATGACCGGCGAGTCCCGCCAGGCCATCGAGAAGTCGCCGCACATGGAGGCGTTCGCCGCCAAGGGCATCGAGGTGCTGCTGCTGACCGACCCGGTCGACGAGGTGTGGGTGCAGGCCGTCCCCGAGTTCGACGGCAAGCAACTCCGTTCGGTCGCCAAGGGCGAGGTGGACCTCGACTCCGACGAGGAGAAGGCCGAGGGCGACGCCGAGCGCGAGAAGCAGCAGGAGGAGTTCGCCGGGCTGCTTGGCTGGCTCAAGGAGCGGCTGACCGAGCAGGTCAAGGACGTACGCCTGTCCTCCAGGCTCACCGTCTCGCCCGCCTGCATCGTCTCCGACACCCACGACGTGACCCCCGCGCTGGAGAACATGTACCGCGCGATGGGCCAGGAGGTGCCGACCGCCAAGCGCATCCTGGAGCTGAACCCGGGGCACCCGCTGGTCAGCGGCCTGCGTACGGCACACGCCGAGCGGGCGGATGACGAGGGTCTCGCCGAGACGGCCGAACTCGTCTACGACATGGCCCTGTTGGCCGAGGGCGGCGAGCTGAGCGACCCCTCGCGCTTCGTCAAGCTGATGGCCGACCGGCTGGAGCGCACGCTGTAGGTCCGCACGGGCGGTGGGCGTTCCGCCCCGTCTGGCGCGGCGGGCGCCCTCCCGCCGCGTCTGACGCATCTGCTAGGTCTGGCACGCCTGGCGGCATCTGATGCGTTTGACGCCGCGTCAACCGGCTGCGCCCCGCCGGCCCCTCCGCGTTCGGAGGGCGCCGGCGGGGCGCAGCCGTTGGTGGACGGTGCGGCACCGGAGCGCCGCGCCGCCCGGCGTCATTCCGCCCGCTGGTCAGGGCGCCCGGGGTCGCTCCAATGCCGCACGGCAGGCAGGTTCAGCACCGCGAGGGTGCCGCCGAGATGGGCGCCGAGGGCCGCGGCGGCGCGCTCCGGGTCGCCCGATGCGATGCCCGTCACGATGGCCGTGTGCTCGGCGAGCACCGCACGTGCCCGGTCCTCGGCCGCGGCGATGGCCCGCAACCCCATGCGCACCTGGCGGTCCCGCAACGACTCGTAGACCTCCACCAGGACCGGGTTCCCGGCCGCGCGGACGATGGCGCGGTGGAAGGCGCGGTCGCACTCGATGAACGCGACCGGGTCGGCCATCAGACCGGCCTGCCGCTCGACGAGCTCGGTCAACTCGGCGGTCAGATCGTCCGCGAGGTGCGCGACGCGGCGCACCGACCACTCCTCCACCAGCTCGCGCGCCTGCATGACGGCCTCGATCTCGGCATCGGAGATGGGCGGCACGTAGGCGCCCTTCTTCGGCACGATCCGTAGGAACCCCTCGGTCTCCAGCCGAAGCAGCGCCTCGCGCACCGGCGTCCTGGACTTGCCGGTCGCCTCGCACACCTCCGCCTCGGTCATGAAGATCCCCTCGTGCCGCGGCAGCGCCCCGATGCGGCCCTTCAACCAGCGGTACGTGGTGTCCTGCGCGCTCTCCCGTGCCACCCTGGAACCCGTCATAGACGCAATGTATGCATGGCGTTCGCGCAGCGGCAAGGGCGCATCAATGCGCATGACTCGGCGTCCGGAGCAGACCGGCGCGCCGCGCGTGACCCGCGCGCCGAGCCCGTACGCCCACCCCACTCGCGCGGCTCGTGGGCCTCGACTGAGCCGCGCCCCCGGAGCCCAACGGCGTTGCCGCCAGGCGCTCTTGTGCCGCTCGTAGGCGGAACGTATACATGGCGTACATAAGGTTGTTCACCGAGCTCAAGCCCAAGCCTCAGCCCAAGCCATGCCCGAGCCATGCCCACGCCCAAGTCCGAGCCCGCGCCCCAGCCCACACCGCCGACGCCCGGACGCCGCCGGTGTCGGTGCCGCCGCCGCGTGGCCCGCCCGCACGGTGCGCGTCTTCCGTGGGCGCCGCCGCGGCCAGCCCAGGGAGTACCGCATGAAGATCGCACTGGTCCAGGTGGCCAGCCCCGCCGACGAGTCCCCCGCCGACCGCAGGGCCCGAGTGGGCCGGATGGTCGCCGCAGCCGCGGGAGCCGACCTGGTCGTGCTCCCCGAGCTCTGGGCGCCTGGATACTTCGCCTTCGACCGCTACGCCGCGTACGCCGAGTCGCTCACCGGCCCGACCGTGACCGCGGCGCGCGCCTGGGCCAAGGAGCTCGGGTCCCATCTGCACCTGGGCAGCGTGGTCGAACGCGACGCGCAGGGGCGGCTGTTCAACACCGCCGTACTGCTGGCGCCCGACGGGTCGCTGGTGCACACGTACCGCAAGGTGCACGTCTTCGGGCACGCCTCGCGCGAGGCGGCGCTGTTGACCCCGGGCGACCGGCTCACCGTGGCCGCCGCGCCGTGGGGCCAGGTAGCCGCCACCACCTGCTACGACCTGCGTTTCCCCGAGTTGTGGCGGGACCTGGTGGACCGCGGGGCGCAGACCGTGATCACCCCGGCCGCCTGGCCGGCCGCGCGGCGCGAGCACTGGCGGCTGTTCACCACCGCCCGGGCCGTGGAGCAACAGGTCCTGCTGATCGCCTGCAACGCGGTGGGCGTCCAGGGCGACGGGGTCGAACTGGGCGGGCACAGCCGGGTGGTCGACCCCTGGGGCACGGTGTTGGTCGAGGCCGGTACGGACGAGGGGGTGACCCGCTGCGAGGTCGATCCGGGGATCGTCGCACGGGTCCGGGACGCCTTCCCGGTGCTCGCCGACCGACGCTGGCCGCCCGCCACCGCACCGGCCGCACCCGACCCCACGGCCGAGGCCCTGACCGGTCCGTGACCGACACTCCGACCGGTCCGACCGGGGGCCTCATGGGGGCCTTGACCTGGGCCTCGGCCTGGCTGACCCGGGCCGGGCCGACGGCGCCGGGCGGCGCGGTTCGACCGGGGCCACCCACCTGGTCGCACCGGGCCGCCGGCCGGCCGTCGCGGCGGTGGTCCAGCGGCGACCGCCGGGCCAGGGCCCGGCCCGGCGGTCGCCCGTGCGGCACGCCCCGATCACCGGTCGGGGACACGGCGACCGGGGCTGCGGATCAATCCGCGGTGCAGTGCCGCTGCGCGTCCACCCGCACCTTGCGGCCGGTGAACTCCTCCAGGACGGCGATGTTCTCCGGCGCGTAGTTGGTCTTGGTGATCTTGTCCGCGTCGGGGCCGCCGACCACCCCGGTGTACGGCGCCGACTTCTCCAACCAGTAGGCCGTCCGCAGGAACTGGGTCAACACCAGCTCGCGCAGCTTGGGCTCGGCCTTGATCTTGGCCCAGTAGTCGGGGTGCCTGTCCTTGGCCACCCGCAGGTAGAGCAGCAGGTAGCGCAGGTTGGTGGCGGCGATGTCGCGGGCGTTGCTGGCGCCGACGCCCTTGATGAACTCGTGCACCACGGTGACGGCCGGCAGCCCCGTCAGCCCGGCGTTCTGCTCGGCCAGCACGCCCTGCAAGCGGTACTCGCCCTGCGTGCGGTCCCGCAGGTAGGTGTCGTCCATGGACGCGGTGAGCCGGTCCTTGATCAGCGGCAGGATCTCCTTGCGCGGGAACCCGCCGTGCACCGGCACCTGCATGGCCTGCTGGGAGCCGTTGATCCAGGCCGCGATCGACACGTCCCACTTGGTACGGGACGGGTCGAGGTCCCACATGTGGGTCTCCTCGTGGATGGCCACCATCATCGACTCGGCGAACCCGTTGAAGCTCCGCTTGTTGACGAACTGGTCCCAGTACTGGTCCTTGGCCTGCGCTATGGCCAGCTTCTCGCCGCTGGGCCAGCGCCGTTGGTACATGGCCTGGAGGGTGCGCATCCAGTTGGCCCCGGTGAACGCGGCCTTGAGGTCGCTCACGTCGGCGGTGGGCTGCGACGGCTCGTCGTAGCAGAAGGGCGCGGCGGCGGCCTCGTCCCGCGGCGCGGGATCGGCCTGGGCCAGCGGGCCCGAACCCAGTGACAGGGCCAGACAGCCGGCCAGCAGGCTGAGGGTACGTCGTGCACGGCTCACGGGGGCACCTCGTCTCAGAACGAACATGCGGGGGGGAAGGAGAGGGAGATGACAGGGGCCGAACCACGCCCTCTTGTCGTGGACACAACGTAATGACCGCCCCGCGGCGCGCCTACTCCCATTGCGTCATAACCCTGTGGAACGTCTGACGGTGGGCCGGGCCGGGTGACGAGGATCGGGACGGCCGGGGCGCGGTGCCGTACGCGCACTCGTAGGCGCGGATTCGTACTCGGCGCGCCCGAACGCCGGCCCCGCGCCCGCGGACCTGGCCGCACGCCCCGTGCAACCATCGCGCAACCCCGGGCGGGGTTAGGTGTCCCCGAACGGCCTCGGGGTGGCTCGGGCGCGCCCGATGCACGGCGGGCTGTCCGTAGGCCGGACTGCCCGTAGGCCGGGCCGCGCGGGCGAGGGAGGGGACGGGATGAGGGAGCCGTACGGGGTCTCGCGCGTCGCGTTGACCGAGGCCGCGCAGGAGCTGCTGCGCAGGCTCACCGCGATGCACGGGCCGCTCATGTTCCACCAGTCCGGCGGATGTTGCGACGGCAGCGCGCCCATGTGCTATCCGCGCGGCGAGTTCCGTACCGGCTCGTCCGATGTGCTGCTCGCCTCGCTCGTGGTGGCCGGGGTGGCCGAGCGGATCGACTTCTGGATGGCGGGCCAGCAGTTCGAGCGGTGGCGCCACACACATCTGACGGTGGACGTCGTGCCGGGGCGGGGCAGCGGGTTCTCGGTGGAGGCCCCCGAGGGCGTGCGCTTCCTGATCCGCTCCCGGCTGCTCAGCGAGGAGGAGCGGCGCACACTCGACGGGTGAACCGCTCCCCGGACGGCAGGCGTCGGCGCGGGTCGACGCCCATGAGACGGCGGCTGGCGTGGACGGCGCGTCAGCCGCTCAGCCCGGTAGCGGGCCGGCCCCCGCCCACACTCCGTACGGACCCGCTCGGCTACGGGCGCCCGGTGGGCGGGGCCGGCGGGCAGGCAGGGTCGGGGGTGGGCGGGGCCGGCGCGGGGGTTGCGGGCGGGGCCGAGCGGGCGGGGTCAGCCGCCCGCGGCATCCGTCAGGGCCAGTTGGTGGAGGCGATCGGGCGGGCCGGGGCGGGCGTAGTACCAGCCCTGGGCGGTGTCACAGCCGAGCATCCGCAGGTGCTCCGCCTGGGAACCGGTCTCCACGCCTTCGACGGTGACCGCGAGGTTGAGCGTGTGCGCCAGCGACACGATGCCCTCCACGATCTTCACGTCCACCGGGTCGGCCGGATCGCTCTGCATGCCGAGCGTGAACGACCGGTCCAGCTTGAGCGTGCTGACCGGCAGCCGGCGCAGGTAGGCGAGGTTGGAGTAGCCGGTGCCGAAGTCGTCCAGGGCGATGTCCACGCCCATCTCGGCGAGTTGCCGCAGCGGGCGAAGCGCCTCCTCGTCCGCGCCGATCAGGTCGTTCTCGGTCACTTCGAGGCACAGCGCCGCCGGTTCGAGCCCTGCGTTCTCCAGTACGGCGACGGTGTCGGCGACCAGGTCCGGGTAGCGGAGCTGGCAGGGCGAGAGGTTGACGTTGACGCGTAACGGCTCGGCGCCGCAGCCCGCGTCGCGCCAGGCCCTGGCCTGGCGGGCGGCCTCGGCCAGCACCCAGCGCCCGAGCGGCACGATCAGCCCGGTGTTCTCGGCCAGCGCGATGAACTGGTCGGGCCCGAGCACCCCGTGCACCGGGTGCAGCCAGCGCACCAGGGCCTCGGCGCCGCGCACCGTACCGTCCTCAAGGCGCACCAGCGGCTGGTACTCGATGAAGAACTCGCCGTTCTCCAGCGCCGCCGGCAGCCCGTTGGTGAGGCTGTGCCGAGCGATGACCCGGGCGTCGGAGGCCGCGTCGGCCACCTCGTACCGGTTGCCGCCCGCCGCCTTCGCCCGGTACATGGCGATGTCGACGCTGCGCAGCACGGCGGCCCTGGTGGTCTCGCCGCGCACGCCGCTCGCGACCCCGATGCTGGCCCGCACCAGCAGGTCACGGCCCTTGATCCGGACCGGCTCGGCGAGCGCCTGGAGCATCCGTTCGGCGAGGTCGACGGCGTCCCTGGGCGCGGTCGGGCCGACGGTCAGGGCGAAGAACTCATCGCCGCCGGGGCGGGCCACGATCTGCGACGGCTGGGTCAGACACGTCTGGAGGCGCTCGGCCACGGCGATCAGCAGGTGGTCGCCGACGGCGTGACCGAGGCTGTCGTTGACGGCGCGGAAGCCGTCCAGGTCCACGTAGCACATGCCGAACTTGCCGGATTCGGCGATGCTCGGGGCCGGCCGGCCGGCGGCGGAGCCGGACGCGGAGCCGGGGTCCGCGCCGGACCCACCGGACGCGGGGGCTTCGGCGTCGGCCTGGGCATGGGCGTCGGAGCGGGCTTCCGTCGCGGGAACGGGGGTGGGGGGCTCATCCGGGCGTGTTCCGCCGGCGGGTATCTCGCCGGCGGGTGGTGCGGACGGAAGGGGAATGGCGTCGGCAGGGGGCTCGGGTATCGGCTCCGCCTCGACCGGGGCGGACGGGACGGAGGCGGCGACGGGCACCGTGGACGCGGAAGGGGCGGTGGACGCGGAAGGTGCCGCGGGGGCAGAGGCGCCCACGGAGGCGGAGGTGGCCGTCGGAGCCGCCGTGTCGGCAGCGGGCGTGCGGGTGACGGTGGCCGACACCGCCTCGTCCAGGCGCTCGAAGAAGAGGGTGCGGTTGGGCAGCCCGGTCAACTCGTCGTGCGTGGCCTCGTACCGCAGTCGGTCGCGCAGCCTGCGCTGTTCGGTGATGTCCTCCATCAGCGCCAACTGGTACTGCGGCGCCCCCGATTCGTCCCGCAGCAGCGTGACCGTCAGGTTGGTCCACAGCACGCTGCCGTCGCCGCGGTAGTACGGCTTCTCCATCCGGAAGTGCTCGCGCTGGCCGGTGATCAGCTCCTGGTAGACCTCCATGGCCGTCGGGACGTCCTCGGGGTGCGCCCAGTCCGCCACGTTCTCGCCCAGCAGGTGGTCGCCGGGGCGGCCGAACATCCGGGCCACCGCGTCGTTCACGAGCAGCACCTGACCCTCCAGGTCGGCCACGCCGACGCCGATCACCGCGCCGTCGAAGACCGCCTGGAAGCGCGCCTCGCTGGCGTGCAGGGCCTGTTCGGCGGCGGCCCGGGCGGCCAGCGCCTCGCGGGAGGCCGACTCCTGCTCGCCCTTGGCCCGTTCGCTGAGCGCGTGCGCGAAGCCGGCGGCCACCGCGTGCTGGAGCCTGGCGCAGCGGGCCCGGCTCTCCTCGGCCAGCATCGGGCGGTCGGGCGGGCAGTAGAGCACCAGGTACGCGTCGAGCACCCCGAGCGTCAGGGGCAGTGCGCCCGCGTCGTAACACCGCGCCGCGACGAGCGCCTGCCCCACCTCGTAGGCGGGCCGGGTGTCCAGCGGCATGGTGCGCAGCGCGTGAGCGAGCCGGCGCGCGAGCGGCACCAGGTACTCCTCGAACTCGCGCTCCGCCATGGGCGTTGCCGTGGCCGGGCGGACGGCCCGGCTCCAGATCGTGGCGAAGCGCCGAAGCCGGTCCTCTTCGCTGCCCGGCCCCAGGCCGTAGGGATCGCCGTCCTGTCTTCCACTCGGCCCCGCGGTCACGCCTCGCGCCTCACTACGGCCCACTCCATCGGTAATCTCCGCCTCTCCCGGGGAATGTGATCCGGCTCCGCGCGCCGTTGCTGAGCAGACATTACTGATCGCTCGTTCGAAGGGAAGACGCAAACGGAAATCTACGATCCGCATCTGGCCGCGGGCCAGGGGGAATTCTGCCGTGCTCAGGGTGGCTCCGTCGCCTGGTGCGCGTGTGAAGTGGGCCTGATGAGGTAGAGGAGGCTCACAGGTACGCACGTGGCGTCTCAATACAGCGCCGTGGCCGAGGAGTTTCCATGCGCGGCCACTTTTCGTCGTACGAGCGTTCCCCTCTTGGCGCTTTCCCGCCACTTCCCCGCCCACCGCGCTCTGGTGCGCCGCGCCCGATCCCCCCACGAACGCCTCGGCGTGCGGCCCGGCGCCACCCGGCGCCCCAGCCCCGCACCACCGCCGCCCCATCCCCCCCGCCGTCCGCTCCCCCAGCGCCGCGCCGGTGCGGGCCCGCCCGATGCCGGCCCGCGCCGCGCCCCGCCGTCCCCTCAGTTGTCCCAGGCAGGACTGGTGTTGCGGGGGAACGGGAAGCTACAGGTGCCGTTCACCCACTCGTCCACGTCCCGCCTGTCCCACTCCAGCAGCGTCCCGGCGTTCCGGATGCACTTGTCGTAGTCGAGGCTCCCGAATAGGCGGTTGACGGTGATCTTCTGGTTGAGCTGCTCGTACCCCTTGCCCGACCGGTACACCATCTGAACCGTGGTCCTGAGCAGCCCAAGGCGCAGCTCGCCGCGCACCACGGTCAGGACCCCCTGCTGCACATTGCTGTTCTTCTGCTCCCGCCTCTCGTTCTCGACCGCCAACTGGCCGATCTTCTTGATGGAGTTGATGACGGCGGTGAGCGTGTCCGACGTCACCAGACCGCCGATCAGCTCGGTCACCGCCGAGATGGCCGGCCGCAGGGAGAGTGCGGAGATGGCGGCGACGTAGCTGTCGTCGGTGATGCCGGTGAGGAACGGCATCGTCTCGAACTGATCCCGGAAGGTGACCCACTGGACGGGGTCGAAGACCGTGGACGAATGGTCGAAACCGGCGGAGTGCTCGGCCTTGCGCAGGATGGTGGCGGCCACGGACTGCCACGAGCCGAAGGGCTCCAGCGGCCCCAGGCTGGGCAGCCCCCTGCTGTCCCCGCCGTAGGCGTTGCCCACGCCCGCTTCGTGGTCGCTGTCGTCGCCCAGCAACCCGAGCTTCTCCAGCACCTCCCACGAGAGCGTCCGTGGGCCCGCCGCCCACAGGGCGATCTGCAACGCCTCGTACCGCGCCTGGCCCTGGGTCAGCGCGCTCACGGTCGCCCTCCGGCGCTCGGGGTGTGCGCATCGCGGGCCGCATCGCGCGACGCGCGTGAGGTGCAGATCAGCCGCTCGACGTCCTGCACGGTCTGCACCTGGGGGATGGCCTCGAAGCCCAGGTTGACCCGGAAGTCCAACTCGATCGCGCCCAGCAGGCGGAGCAGCTTGAGGGAGTCGACCCCCGGCAACTCCCGCACCACGGTGGTGCCGTTGACCTCATCGGGCCAATCCTCGCCGCCGAGGTCCAGCTTCTCGTGGATCAGGGCGTACAGCCGCGCCCGCTCGTGCGGGGGTAGCTGGGGGTGGTTCGTACGGGTGCTCATGGCTGTTCCTCGTCGAGGGGGTACGAATGAGTCTTCAGCTCGCTCGGGAGGGCACGCCACCGGCCCTGGAGGTACCGCTGTCGGGTGGCGCTCCGCTTGACCTTGCCGCTGGAGGTCTTGGGCAGCTCCCCGGGCTTCACCAGGAGGACGTCCCCCACGGGCAGGGACAGTTCCGTCTGGATGTGGCCGCGGATCTGTCGGGCGACCGCAGCGGCGTCCCCGTCGCGGAGTTCGGCGACGATCACCACTTCTTCGGTGGCCCGTCCTGGCCGGGTGAAGGCCACGACGCTGCCTTGCCGCAGGCCGGCCGCCTCGGCCGCGGCCCACTCCACCGACTGGGGATCGTGGTTGCGCCCGTTGATGATCAGCAGGTCCTTCTTGCGGCCCGTCACATAGAGGGTGCCTGCCGCCAGGTATCCGCAGTCCCCCGTACGCAGGCCGTGCGCCGTGAAGCTCCGGCGGGTCGCCTCCGCGTCCCCCTGGTAGCCCGCAGCCACGCTCGGCCCGTGGAAGACCACTTCGCCGACGTGCCGCTCGGGGAGCGGCTTCCCCTCCTCGTCCACGATCAGGAGGCGGTGACCGGCGATGGGGCGTCCGCAGGGCACGAAGGCCATCTGGGCCCCGGTGGCGCCCGCTGCCTGGTCTGGCCCCGCCGCCGGCGCCGGCCGCGCCAGGCCGCTCGCGTGGTACGGCTCCCGCTGGATGACGTCCGGGGCGACCGGGACTCCGATCTCGCAGAACGACATGGCAAGCGTCGCCTCCGCCATGCCGTAACACGGCACCACCGCCCCCGGCCGCAGCCCGGCCGGCGCGAAGTGCGCCGCGAAGGAGCGCAGCGTCTCGGGGTGGTTGGGCTCGGCGCCGCAGCCCACGACCCGCAAGCAGGACAGGTCCAGCCGCTGGAGCTCCGCCGGCGGCGTGTGTGCGACGGCCAGCGACAGGGCGAAGTTGGGGGCGAAGGTCACGGTCGCACGGTGCCGGCTCACCGTCTCCAGCCAGCGGCCCGGGGCGAACGCGAAGCGCAGCGTCGGGAGGAAGCTCACCGGGCAGCGCGCGATCAACGGCGCCAGTACGAAGCCGATCAGCCCCATGTCGTGGTACATGGGCAACCAGCTCACGCCCCGGTCCCGGCCGCGTTCGAGGCGCAGGGCACTGATGATGGCCGCGCAGTTGGCGAGCACGTTGGCGTGCGTGACCTGCACTCCCCTAGGGACCGCCGTGCTCTCCGAGGTGAACTGCACGAACATCACGTCGTCCGGGAGGATCGCCTCGGGCCTGGGCACCCGCCCCATCGAAGGGGTGGTGAACAACTCCTCCGCAACGATGGCCCGTAGGCCAGCGACCGCGCGGAAGAGCGGTTCCAACCGGTCCACCAGACTCCTCGGCAGTACGAGCGCGGTGGCCCCCGCCGTGCGGAGGATGGCGGTGGCGCCCTCGCAGTACGCCTCGAACGCGCCGAAGCCCGTGGGCGGATAGAGGGGCACCGGGACGACGCCCACCGCGACCGCACCCAGGAAGGTGAACACGAACTCCTGCTCATCGGGGATGACGAGGGCGATGCGCTCCCCCTTGCGCCAGCCGCCCCGGAGCAGCCGGCGCCCCCGGCGCAGGGCCTCCCGCGACAGCTCCGACCAGCTCACGAACTGCTCGCGCCCGTGCTCGCGGAGGAAGGCGTAACCGCCCTCCGTCTGACCGAGGTTGTCGAAGAGGACCTGGGTGAAGGTCGATGCCGGCGCCCGCTGGAGAGGCTGCGCATTCGCGGAGAACGGCGCTGCCTTCTCGGGGAACGTGGATCTCCTGGACATGGGTCCTGCCCCGGGGGGTCCGCTGGAAATCGCGAAAGGGTCGTGCATTGGCCTGCGCACCCCGGGTGGGGCTTCCGCCGGCCTACTTGCCCCAGGCTGGGCTGTTGTTGGGCGGCTTATGGTAGCTGCCCGTCCCCTTCTCCCATTCGTCGACGTTCTTGCTATCCCACTCAAGGATCTTGCTGGCGCTGCGCTTGCACTTTTCGAAGTCGAGTTCGCCATAGCCGCGGCGGACCACGATCGTCTGTTCTAGCTGCTCGTACCCCTTGCCCGACTTGTATTTCATCTCCACCATGGTCCGGACGACTCCGAGATAGAGCCGGCTGCTGCGGCGTGAGAGGACACCGGTCTGCTGGTTGCTCTGCTTCTGCGTCTTTCCTTCGCTCTCCAACGCCAGTTGGCCGATCTTCTGGATGGACGTCAGAACGCCTTCCCAGGCCGCCGGCGCCAGGATGTTCTTGAGCAGGTCATCCACCGCGTTGACGCCCTTTTCCAGCGAGAGCGAGGAGATGTTCGCATCGCGTTGGTCGGACGTATAGGACAGGAAGAACGGCATCGTGGAGAACTTCTGGAGATAGTTGTTCCAGGAGACCGGGTCGAATACCTCGCTCTCCGGGTTGAAGTCGCTGATCGCCACGGCCCTGTGCATGATGGTGGAGGCTACCGACTCCCACGTACCGAATGCCGACAGGGGCCCCAGATCGGGCAGCGAACTGCCGTCCCCCGCCGCCTTGTTGCCCACTGCCTGGTCGTTTCCGTCGGCGTCGACCGCAGCGACCTCGTACCTTGCGGATGCCTCCGGCCGGGGCGAAGGCGCGTCCCACAGCGCGACTTCCAGGTCCTCTTGGTGCTGTTGCGCTGCACTGATTCCGGCCATGACTGCTTCCTTCGTTTCGGAGTTCTTGCGGGATACGTCGCGGGGTGAGGCGGTGTGCCGCGAGATGAGCTGACATGCGGCGACGAAGCGCAGCCGCTCCAGGAAGGGCGGCCATGCCGGCAACACGACAAAGATGTTGGTACCGCTACGCCTACGGACGTTCGTGCCCTCGGTCCCGCTCAAGCAGCGTGCTGCCCTGCGCGAGCACTGGTCGAAGTCGAGCACGCCGCAGCCGCAGCGAATTGACGGAGCCCTGCCGCAATGCCGCACAGCCCGGATTGACCGAGCTGGCCGGCGCCGCATCTGATCTCGTGGCCCTCGCCCGGAGCATCGAAAGGTTCGCGCTGCGGCTTTAGCACGGGCCGGCGCATTTCACCGTTACGGACCAGCCGGCGCCCCGCTAGCGCCGCGGCTGCTGCGATGCCGCCCGACCGGGCAGAAACGGGCCCGGCGAGCGCTGCCTTCGGTTCTCGCGGCCATTGCCCGGAACGTCGATGGCTTCGCGCCCCGGCTTGAGCACATGCCGACGGATCTCACCGGCCCGGGTCAGCCGACGTCAAGCGGGCGCCACCCGTCACGCCATCGAGGAGGCTGCGCCCCGAGCCCCACCGCTCAGCAGGAGATCCCCACCGCCCGCAGCGCCCAGAGCTGTCGGAAGGTCGGCCGGGCCGGGAAGTACACGTAGCAGACGCCGCCGGTGCCGCCCACGACCTTGCCGGAGGCGTTGTAGCGCTTGGTGCGCAGCCAGATGTTTTCGAACTCTCGTCGCCGGTAGACGCGGCGCACCGCGGCGTTGCTCTCGCTCGCCGGGTCGCCCGCGACCACGTCGCCATCGGCCGTGAAGCCGGTGACGGTCATCAGGTGGCCGGCCGTGCCGTAGCCGGCTCCGGTCAGTTCGGTCGGCAGGAAGGACTGCGAGGTGATCAGGGGGATGCCGGCGGCGATCAGCGTCTCGGCGTCGGTGAGGGAGTCCAGTCGGGTGACGACGCCGGCCAGGTCCCGGTAGGTGGCGGCGTAGGCGGCGTTGAAGGGCCAGTTGCCGCAGCCCTGGTACTGGTAGTCGAAGGTGTACCGGGCGGCGTGGCAGACCTGGGGGTCGGCGTAGGCCGGGTCGACCCAGGCGAGGTCCTTGCTGCTGGGCTTGCGGCCCCAGTACTCGATGATCATCTGCGACGAGGTGGGGCTGCACCACGCCTCGCCGCCGTTGTCGTACTCCGGGTACTGGCCCTTGTGGATCTCCTGCGAGTAGCGCGGCACGGTCAGCTCACGGCCGGTGGCGATGCCGGGCTCGGAGGCGGGCACGGTGAACCGGTCGGGGACGTTGGAGCCCATCGCGCCCACCCGCCACACCAGCGGCGACAGCGACGTGCCGGGGCGGCGGTGCAGCGTGAGGCGCAGCCGGTAGGCGGCGATCCGCAGCCCCGCGGCGGCCGGTTCCGCGTCCACGGCCAGCGTGTCGGTGGAGACGCTGGTCTTCGTGTCGCCCTGCCCGTCGACGGAGGTCCGCCGGATGTCCGTGTCGCCCGCCGCCCAGCGGCCCATCACGTACCAGGGGCTGACGGTCCCGTCGGTGTACCCGACCCGCAGTTCGACCTGGAGCCAGCTGCCCTGGGGGGTGTGCGCGTTCCAGGAGGCGATGACCTCGTTGGCCGGCGTGGGCAGGGTGTGCACCGGGCTGGTCCAGGTGGCGTACTCCCAGCGGGCGGTGGTGCCGGTGTGTGGGTCGGTGTAGTCGGTGGTGCCGGCGGGTTCGGCCAGGGCGATGCCGGGGCGCAGACCGTCGCGGACCCGTACGCCGCGGGCCGCGCCGGTGCGCCAGTCGAGGCCGCTCGACCAGGAGCGGTTCGAGACGGTCGAACCGATGGTGGCGGCCGTCGCCGCGGTGCCCCGCGGGCGGTCCGCGCCCCGGGCCGGTGAGACCGCGGCCAGGCCGGCGGTGACGCCGAGCGCTGCGGTGAGGAGCGTACGCCGTGGGGTGCGTCTGCTCATGGTGGGAAACCCCCAGTCATCCGATGCGACGTCAGGTGCACGACAGATGGCCCCACTATGACCGCTTCGCCTCGCCCAGGGCCAGTGACGCGACCGACGGCGCGTTCGATGCACGTCGCGCCCCGCAGCGCACCGGGCCGCCCGCCGCGCGCCCCGCCCGTAGGGTGAGCCGGTGAACCACCGCACCGATCCCGCACTCGCCGCACTCGCCGCGCGCCTGCACGCCCTGCCCCCGTCCTGCGGCCCGGTCCGGCTGATCGCCGTCGACGGCCACGCGGGGTCGGGCAAGTCGACCTTCGCGGGCCGACTGGCCGCCGCGCTCGGCGGGGCGCCCGTGCTGCACACCGACGACCTGGCCAGCCACGCCGCGCTCTTCGACTGGTCGGCGCGCCTGCACGAGCAGGTGCTCGGGCCGCTGGCGCGCGGCGTCGACGCCTCGTACGAGGTCTACGACTGGCACGCCCGCCGCTTCGCCACCCGGCGCACGCTGCCGGTGGCCCCGGTGGTGCTGGTCGAGGGCGTGGGGGCGGGGCGACGGGCCGTGCGGCCGTTCCTGGCGTGCCTGCTGTGGATGGAACGGGACGCGCGCGACTCCTGGGGCCGGGGGCAACGGCGGGACGGACCCGAGATGTCCGAATTCTGGGCCGGTTGGGTGCCCGCGGAGCAGGCACATTTCGCCGCCGACCCCTCGCGCCCGTACGCCGACGCCCTGGTCCGCCAGCAGGATGTGGGACCGGAGGGGTACGTGGTGCTGCCGGGGCCAGGAGCCACCGCATGAGCCACCATCAGCATCACTCTGCGTGAACGACACCGCCCCGGTCAGCTCCCACGCCCCGACCCGGTCGGACAAGTGCTCCAACTCCGCTTGACCTGGGGGCCATACAGGTCTTACGTTCTCAATGTGCGACTCGTACGGGTCGCCCTACTACGCGAAGCCCCCGATTGTTCCCCCGTGATCGGGGGCTTCGTCCATTCTCCGCCCTGCGATTTGCGCGCTTTGTGACACTCCATGCTCACCCTGGGTGACCACTTCCGGAATCGGTCCATGCGGTTCCGGAACGGCCCGGGGCACCGACCGGATCACGCCCTTCCCGGACGAACAGCCGTGCGCACCCTTCGGCCAGCACCGTCTTCGCAGGTACGATGCCCAACAGTGCAGCCGACGGGCGGACGCACTTGCACACTGGCCAATCCCCGGTCATGGCATGGCGGTTCGGCAAGGCGGCGACCGGGCACCCGCCCGGCGCCACACCACGGGGGCTCGGTTTGTGGGGGATGTGATGGATTTCGGCATCCAGGGCTCGCAGGCCCCGGCCGATCTCGCCTGGCTGCGCGGCGTCGACGCCTACACGATGGGCGCGTATCCGCAGGCCGAGGAGGAATTCCGGACCGCGGTCGAGCTCGATCCGGGCATGGCCGACGGCTGGCTCGGCCTCCACGCGCTGCGCGCCGACACCGCGACCGCGCTGCTGCGCATGTACCGGCACCGCGACCGGTTCGGCGAGCAGCGCAGCCGGCACCGACGCTCACTCAATTCCTGGTACTGGCTCGGCTGGTGGGTGCAGCCGGTCCTGGAGAGCGGCCGTGACCTGCTGCTCGCGCACGCCTCGCACTGGCTCGACGGCCGACACGTGCCCGAGCTCGACCGGGCGCTCGCCGGCTGCCCGCCGGTCGAGGCCGATCCGCAGGCCCGCTTCCTGCACGCCTGCCGGGCCTATCTGGTCAAGGACTGGGACCAGCTCGTACGGCACACCGAACCGCTGCTCCAGGACCCGCTGCTCGGCATCGAGGCCGGACTGTTCGGCGGCATGGCCCGGGTGCGCCTTGAGATGTACGGGCAGGCGGAGCCACTGCTGTCCGCCGCGCTGATGCGGTGCCGCAGCGAGCAGCCGCAGCGCAAGGAGTTGCGCTACTGGCTGGCCCGCGCGCACGAGGGCATCGGGCGCAGCGCGGCGGCCCTGCCGCTGTACCGGGCGGTGCACCGCATCGACGCCACCTTCATGGACACCGCCGCCCGGCTGGCCGCCATCGCCGAGTCCGACGGCTTCGAGGACGGCCCGGACCTGGCCCCGGTCTCGCTGGCCGGCGCCGGGCAGGACGCCACGGACGGCATCGAGGGCGACCCGGCGCCCACCCTGGACCCGGCCGACGGGCGGGAGCTGCGGACCGGCCCCGACCCCACGCTCGGCGGCACGCCCCGGGTCCCCGACGGGCCGCGGCACCGGGCGTCGGCGTCCGGCCCGGCCGCTGCGGGCCCACCGCCGGGCCCCGCCGACCCCGCGCTGCTCGCCGACGCCCTGAAGGAACTAGACCGGATGGTCGGCCTTGAGCCGGTCAAACGTCAGGTGCGGGCGCTCTCCGCGCAGTTACGGATGGCCCGGCTGCGCACCGGACAGGGGCTGCCAGTCCAGCCGCCCAAGCGCCACTTCGTCTTCTCCGGCCCCTCCGGCACCGGCAAGACCACCGTGGCCCGCATCCTGGGCCGGGTCTTCTACGCGCTCGGGCTGCTCGGCGGCGACCACCTGGTGGAGGCCGGCCGGGCGGACCTGGTCGGCGAGTACCTGGGCCAGACCGCGGTCAAGGCGAACGAGCTGATCGACTCGGCGCTGGGCGGCGTGCTCTTCGTGGACGAGGCGTACAGCCTCTCCAACTCCGGCTACTCCAAGGGCGACGCGTACGGCGACGAGGCGCTCCAGGTGCTGCTCAAGCGCGCCGAGGACAACCGGGACCGGCTGGTGGTCATCCTCGCCGGCTACCCGGAGGGCATGGACCGGCTGCTGGCGGCCAACCCCGGCCTCGGCTCCCGCTTCACCACCCGGGTGGACTTCCCGAGCTACCGGCCGCCGGAGCTGACCGCCATCGGCGAGGTGCTGGCGGCCGAGAACGGCGACCGGTGGGACGAGGAGGCCGTGGAGGAATTGCGCAGCATCAGCGGCCACGTGGTGGACCAGGGCTGGATCGACGAGCTCGGCAACGGCCGCTTCCTCCGCACCCTGTACGAGAAGAGCTGCGCCTACCGTGACCTGCGGCTCTCCGGCTGGAGCGGCACACCCGAGCGTGAGGACCTGGCCACCTTGCGGCTGCCGGACCTGATGCAGGCGTACGGCGAGGTGCTGTCCGGGCGGGGCCCGACCGACCGGCACCGCAAGGACCCGCCGTTCGGCTGAGCGGGAGGGGCCGGGCGGCCGGGGCTGTGGTGCGAGGTGCGTGCGGCCGGGCCCGGGCCGGCGGCGGGTGCCACCGGCCCGGGGTGGTCAGCCGCGCGCGGCGGGCGCCGATGAGCGGTGCGCGGGGTCGTGCACCTCGCCCACCAGCATCTCCAACACGTCCTCCAGGGCGACGAGCCCGATCACCCGGCCCGACGCGTCGCTGACCGCCGCCAGGTGGGCCGCTGCCCGGCGCAGCACGGTCAGCGCGTCGTCCAGCGGCAGTTCGGCCCGGAGCGTGTGGATCCGCCGCCACACGTGCTGCGGCACGGCGCGCTCCCGCTCCTCCAGGTCGAGTACGTCCTTCACGTGCAGGTAGCCCATGAAGGCGCCGCCGGGGCCGCGCACCGGGAAGCGCGAGTAGCCGGTGCGTACGGTCAGCTCCTCGACCTGTCGGGGGGTGACCGCGGGATCGACGGTCACCAGCGTCGCCGGGTCGAGCAGCACCTCGGTGACCGGGCGGGTGCCGAGCACGAGCGCGTCCGCCAGCCGCTCCTGCTCGTCGGGGGCGAGCAACCCCGCCTGCCGGGAGTCGGCGATCAAGTGGGTGAGCTGCTCGCTGGTGAAGACCGCCTCCACCTCGTCCTTCGGCTCCACGCGGAAGAGCCGCAGTACGAGGTGCGCGCAGGTGCCGAAGAACGCGGTCACCGGGCGGCACAGCCGGGCGAAGGTGACCAGGCCGGGCGCCAGCCACAGCGCGGTCAGCTCCGGGGCCGCCATCGCCAGGTTCTTCGGCACCATCTCGCCGATGACCAGGTGCAGACAGACCACGGCGGCCAGCGCGATGGCGTACCCCAGCGGGTGGATGAGCGCGTGCGGCAGGTGGACGGCGTGGAAGGCCGGCTCCAGGAGGCGGGCCACGGTCGGCTCGGCCACGGCGCCCAGCGTCAGCGAGCAGACCGTGATGCCGAACTGCGCGGCGGCCATCATCTGCGGCAGGTTCTCCAGGCCGGTCAGCACGGTGCGCGCGCGGCTCGAACCGGCCGCCGCCTGCGGCTCGATCTGGCTGCGGCGGACGGAGACCAGGGCGAATTCGGCGCCCACGAAGAAGCCGTTGGCGAGCACCAGGAGCAGCGCGAACAGCAGTTGCAGCACGCTCATCGGCCGGTCCCCCGCGCGGCCGGGGCGCACTCGGCACGGACCGTACCGCCGGTGTCGAGGACGGCCGCGCCGTCCACCGGCGGGCGCTCCGCCGCGCCGGTGGGGGCCAGCGGCCCGGGCTCGACGCCCGCCGCACCGCGGGCCGCGGAGGCCGCCCCGGTCCTGGCGAGCTGGCTACCGGGCGCGGCCGGGGCCGGCAGCACGGCCGGCGGCAGCACCGTACGGACGATGCGCACCCGCTCCGCCCGGTGGTGGCCCACCTGGCGGACGGCCAACTTCCAGCCACCGGGCAGCTCGACGGTGTCACCCACCGCGGGAATCCGCCCGAGCACCCCGGCCACCAGGCCGGCGGCGGTCTCGTACGGGCCGTCCGGGGCGGCGAGCCCGATCCGCAGCAGGGTGTCCACACGACAGCTCCCGTCGGCCTCCCACACCAGTCGGCCGTCCTCGCCGGCGATCTGGACCAGCTCCGGCAGGTCGGCCGCGTCGTGCTCGTCGCGCACCTCGCCGACGAGCTCCTCCACGATGTCCTCCAGCGTGACGACGCCGGCCGTGCCGCCGTACTCGTCCACCACCACGGCGATCGGCTGGTCGCTGCGCAACTGCTTGAGCAGCAGTTGCACCGGCAGCGTCATGGGCACCAGGAGGGGCGGTTGGGCGATGGCGTCGACCGGCGTGTGCAGCCGGTCGCCCGCCGGTATGGCGAGCGCGTCCTTGAGGTGCACCATGCCGATCACCTCGTCCAGCCGCTCGCGGTAGACCGGGAAGCGGGACAGGCCAGTGGCCCGGGTCAGGTTCAGCACGTCCTGGCCGGTGGCCGTCGCGTGCAGGGCGCTGACCCGCAGTCGCGGCGTCATCACGTGCTGGGCGGTGAGCCCGGCCAGCGAGAGGGTGCGTACGAACAGGTCGGCGGTGTCCTGCTCGATGGCGCCCGCCTGCGCCGAGTGCCGGGCCAACGAGACGAGTTCGCCGGGGGTACGGGCCGAGGCCAGCTCCTCGGTCGGCTCCACCCCCAGGGTCCGCACCAGCCGGTTGGCCACCGTGTTGAGCAGCGCGATCAGCGGGCGGAAGAAGCGGGCGAAGGCGTGCTGCGGGCCGGCGACGAAGCGGGCGACCTGGAGCGGGCGGGAGACCGCCCAGTTCTTGGGCACCAGCTCGCCGATGACCATCTGCGCGGCGGAGGCCACCAGCATCCCCACCACCACGGCGAGGCCGGGCACGGCGCCGGCGGGGACGCCGGTCGCGGTCAGCGGGCCGGTCAGCAGGTGGCCGAGGGCGGGCTCGGCGAGCATGCCGACCACCAACGAGGTGATGGTGATGCCGAGTTGGGTTCCGGAGAGTTGGAACGAGAGCTCCCGCAGCGCGCTGACCACGGTGGCGGCCCGGCGGTCGCCGCCGGCCGCGGCCCGCTCCGCGTCCGCCCGCTCCACCGTGACCAGGCCGAACTCGGCGGCGACGAAGAAGCCGTTGGCGAGGATGAGGAAGAACGCCGCGGCGAGCAGCGCGAGGGAGACGGTGAGGCTCATGCCGCCGCCTCCCGGGAACGTGGCGAGGCGGCGCGGGTACTACAGGACGAACCGTCCATCGGCGGAGGAATTCACTCCTCGGGTCGCAGGTGCCCCTCCGGGCACGCGCACGGCGCGCGCTGCCACCGGAGGGCGGGGCGCGGGACGCGCCCCGGCACCAGAGTAATCAAGGAGGAGTCGCCTGGGGCAGGGCCGTCAGCGGGTGTGGTCGCCGGTGCCGTAGGTCTCGGCGAGCGCCCGCAGCGCCCGCGCGTCGTCGATCGCCTGCGCCTTCGCGATGCCGGGCTGGATGCCGAGGACGGGCAGACTGGTGCCGTCGGCGAGGTCGAGGAAGACCCAGGGGTCACCCGGCCGGAGGTTGACCTTGAGGATTTCGGGCCACTCAAGGCGCCGTACGGTGGTCAGGTTGGTGACGGTCACCCCGTCCCGCTCGGCGACCACCTTGGGCCTGGCGAGCAGCGCGAGCACGCCGCAGAAGAGCACGCCGGTGAAGATGAAGCTGATCCGCTCGCCGGGGCTCAGGCTCGGCAGGGCCAGCGCGATGGCCAGCAGGGTGACGAACAGCAGGATGCCGACGGCCAGCAGGACGACCCGGGTGCGGGTCGGACGGAAGGTGATCGGCAGCTCGGGCTGGGGCGCGGGGGCGGACACGGGGCTGGCCTCTCAGGTGTGCTGGGTGGGGCGCCGCGGGGCCGGCTGGTGGCCGGCGCCCCCGGCGGGCCCGCGGGTGGCCGAAGGTGCGGGCCACGCGCGGGTGCATCGGTGGGATGCGGAGACGGTCACAGGCGGCAGGCGTGGATGCCGGTGGTCAAGATGGCGCGGGCGCCCAGGTCGTACAGCTCGTCCATGATCTTCTGCGCCTCGTTCGAGGGGACCATCGAGCGGACGGCGACCCAGCCTTCGTGGTGCAGCGGGGAGACGGTGGGCGACTGGAGCCCCGGGGTGAGGGCCACGGCCCGCTCCACGTGCTCCACCCGGATGTCGTAGTCCATCATCACGTACCTGCGGGCGACCAGCACGCCCTGCATGCGGCGCAGGAACTGTTGCACCTTCGGGTCGTCCACGGACTCGCCGGCGCGGCGGATGACGACCGCCTCGGACTCCAGGATCGGCTCGCCGATGATTTCGAGGCCGGCGTTGCGCAGCGTGGTGCCGGTCTCCACGACGTCGGCGATGATCTCCGCGACGCCGAGCTGGATGGCCGTCTCGACGGCCCCGTCCAGGTGCACCACGGCGGCGTCCACGCCGTGGTCGGCGAGGTGCTTGGTGACCAGCCCGGAGAAGGAGGTGGCGACGGTCATGCCGTCGAACTCGCGCACGTCGGTGGCGGTGCCGGGGCGCGTCGCGTAGCGGAAGGTGGAGCCGGCGAAGCCGAGCTGCATGATCTCCTCGGCCTGGGAGCCGGAGTCGAGCAGCAGGTCACGGCCGGTGATGCCGATGTCGAGACGGCCCGAGCCGACGTAGACGGCGATGTCGCGGGGGCGCAGGAAGAAGAACTCGACCTCGTTGGCGCTGTCCACCAGGACCAGCTCGCGTCGGTCCTTGCGCTGTCGGTAGCCGGCCTCATGGAGCATCGCCGACGCAGGCTCGGACAGTGAACCCTTGTTGGGGACGGCAATGCGCAGCATGGGATGGGCTTCCTTTTCGCGAGACGGCGCGGGAGACGCAGGGACTCTACGTGCGGTGCGGTGCTTGTACTGGGCTGTGCGACAAGTTGCGGTGCGGTGCGTGCAGTGCGACGGCGGTGCGTGCGCCGCTGGTACGCGCGGTGCGGGGCCGGCCCGGCGCGCTGGTCGAGCGCTGCGGAGGGCGTGGCGGGCGTGAGGGGGACGGTGCGGCAGGGCCCGCCCGGGGATGACCGGGACGAGTCGCCGGCGGGCGCCGCCGTGGGGTCCGCCACGGCGGCGCTCCGTCACAGATGAGCGTATACGTCGTCCAGGGAGATGCCGCGGGCGACCATCATCACCTGAACGTGGTACAGGAGCTGCGAGATCTCCTCGGCGGTGGCGTCGGCGCCCTCGTACTCGGCGGCCATCCACACCTCGGCGGCCTCTTCGACGACCTTCTTGCCGATGGCATGCACGCCCTTGCCCACGAGCTCGGCGGTGCGCGAGGTGCTGGGGTCGCCGGTGGCGGCCTTGTCCTTGAGCTCGGTGAAGAGCTCCTCGAATGTCTTGTTGGCCATGGTGTGCCTAGCCTACGGGGTGCCCGGGGCGGGTTCAGCGCCAGGGTTCGGAGATCGTCCGCAGCGTGGTGGCGGTGGCCACGGCGGCGGTGACGGCCTCGTGCCCCTTGTCCTCGCGGGAGCCGTCCAGCCCGGACCGATCGAGCGCCTGCTGCTCGTCGTCGCAGGTCAGCACGCCGAAGCCGATGGGCACGCCGGTGTCGACGCTGACCTGGGTGAGCCCCTGGGTGACGCCCTGGCACACGTAGTCGAAGTGCGGGGTGCCGCCGCGGATGACCACGCCGAGCGCGACGATCGCGTCGTAGCCGCGGCCGGCGAGCACCTTGGCCACCACCGGGAGCTCGAAGCTGCCGGGCACCCGGACCAGGGTGGGTTCGTCGATGCCGAGCTCGGCCAGCGCGCGCAGCGCGCCGTCCACCAGGCCGTCCATCACCTTCTCGTGCCACTGTGCGGCGACGATGGCGACCCGCAGGTCACCGCAGTTCTTCACGGACAGTACGGGGGCGCCTTGGCCGCTCATGTCTCTCCTCGGTGCGCTGTGCTGCTGTGCTGTTCTCTTGCTGCTGGGGTTGTGCTGCTCTGAACCTTTGGTGCGGTGCTGCGGTTGCTGCGGTGCTCTTGCCGTGCGGTACGGCCGCTGCTGCTGTTCCTTCGGGGGCCGCGGGCCCGGGCGTTGGCTGGCTTTCGGGCCGTCCCGCGTCCTGCTCGCTCACATGCTGTGCTGCTGAAGGCCCTGGTGAGAAGGGGTGTGCACGGGGTGTTCCGGATTTCGGACGGGTTCGTACGGGGCGGTGGCGGGGCGGTGCCCGGTGGGTGTGGGTGTGCCGGGGTGGGCCCGGGAGGTGTGGGGCCCGGTGGCTGTCGCTGGGGTCACTGGTCGCAGGTGGTGGTCTGGTCCGTGTCGAGCCAGGGCAGTTCGTGGCCCATCCGGTCGCGCTTGGTGCGCAGGTAGCGCAGGTTGTGCTCACCGGCCTTGACCGGCATCGGTTCCCGGCCGGTGATGCGCAGGCCGTGTTCGACGAGGGCGGCGGCCTTGTCCGGGTTGTTGGTCATCAACCGCATCGAGCGGACCCCGAGGTCGGTGAGGATCTGGGCGCCCGCCGCGTAGTCCCGGGCGTCGGCGGGCAGCCCGAGTTCCAGGTTGGCGTCCAGGGTGTCCCGGCCGCGCTCTTGCAGCTCGTACGCGCGCAGCTTGGACAGCAGCCCGATGCCGCGGCCCTCGTGGCCGCGCAGGTAGAGCACGACGCCGCGGCCCTCGGCGGTGACCCGTGCCAGGGACGCCTGGAGCTGGGGGCCGCAGTCGCACCGCTGAGAGCCGAAGATGTCGCCGGTCAGGCACTCGGAGTGGACCCGCACCAGGACGTCCTCGCCGTCGCCCAGCTCGCCCTGGACCAGCGCGATGTGCTCGATGCCGTCCACCGCGGAGCGGTACCCGTACGCCTGGAAGTCGCCGAAGGCGGTGGGCAGCCGGGTCTGGGCCTCGCGGCGGACGGTGGGCTCGGCCGACGCCCGGTAGGCGATCAGGTCCTCGATGGAGATGATCGCCAGACCGTGCTTGCGGGCGAAGGGCACCAGCTCGGGCAGGCGCAGCATGACCCCGTCCTCGCCGGCGATCTCCACGATGGCGGCGGCGGGGCGCAGCCCGGCGAGCCTGGCGAGGTCCACGCCGGCCTCGGTGTGTCCGTTACGGGCCAGGACGCCGCCGGCGCGGGCGCGGAGCGGGAAGACGTGGCCGGGGCGGACGAAGTCGGTGGCGGTGCTGTGCGGGTTGGCCAGCAGCCGGATGGTGGCGGCGCGGTCGGCCGCGGAGATGCCGGTGGTGACGCCGTGCTCGGGGCCCGCGTCGACGGAGACGGTGAAGGCGGTACGCATCGCCTCGCTGTTCTGCTCCACCATCTGCGGCAGGTCGAGCCGGTCGATGGTGGTGGCCTCAAGGGGCACGCAGATCAGGCCGCGGCACTCGCTCATCATGAAGGCGACGACCTCGGGGGTGGCCTTTTCGGCCGCGATGATCAGGTCGCCCTCGTTCTCCCGGTTCTCGTCGTCGACCACCACCACGGGCCGGCCGGCGGCGATCTCGCTGATCGCCCGCTCCACCGGGTCCAGGGCGAGGTCCCGGGGGGCGAGGCGGGTGGGTCCGGCGGTGCCGCCGCGCTCGGCGGCGGGGTGGTGCCAGTTGACGGACGCGGTCATGCGGGCGCTCCTTCCAGAGCGGGCGCGCCCGTGCGCGAGCGCAGCCACCAGTCGCGGGCGCCCCACAGGACGAGCGCGAGGTAGACGACGTAGACCAGGCCGGAGAAGGCCAGGCCACTGCTGAAGGCGAGCGGGACGCCGACCAGGTCCACCAGCAGCCAGGCGAACCAGAACTCGACCAGGCCGCGGGCCTGGGCGACCATCGCGGTGAGCGTGCCGACGAAGATGTAGGCGTCGGGCCAGGGGTTCCAGGACAGCTCGGGCACGGCGGTGAACAGGCCGCCGACGGCGAGCGTGCCCGCGGCGGTGCCGCCGACGAGCACGGCGCGCTCGCGCCAGCTCGCGAACCGCACCGCTATCTGGCCGCCCTGGTCCTGGCGTCCGGTGTGCCACTTCCGCCAGCCCCAGGCGGCCACGGCCATGACCAGGAGCTGCTTGCCGAGGCCGCCGCTGAGGTGGGCGGCGGCGTACGCGGTGACCAGCACCGCGCCGGCGACGAACTGCACCGGCCAGGTCCACATGGAACGCCGCCAGCCGAGGGCGAGCGCGCCGAGGCCGAAGAGGTTGCCGATCATGTCGGACCAGATGACGTGCTGGCCGAAGAGGGTGAACGCCTCGTCGCTGAGCCCGTCCGCGAGCTCCTGCCACCAGCTCACCGGGCCACCTCCGCCCGGATGTCGGCCGCGCCCTGGGCGGGGCTGGTCGGCGCGCCGGGCACGGTGCCGTGTGCCAGGAGCCGTTCCACGTACTTGGCGAGCACGTCGACCTCCAGGTTGACCGGGTCGCCGACCTGCTTGTGGCCCAGCGTGGTGAGCGCCAGGGTGGTGGGGATGAGGCTGACGGTGAAGTGGTCGGTGGCGGCGTCGACGACGGTGAGGCTGATGCCGTCGACGGTGATGGAGCCCTTCTCGACCACGTAGCGGGTGAGCTCGGGCGGCAGCGAGACGGTGACGACCTCCCAGTGCTCGGCCGGCTCCCGGTGGGTGATCACGCCGGTGCCGTCCACGTGGCCCTGGACGAGGTGGCCGCCGAGCCGGCCGCCGAGCGCCATCGGGCGCTCCAGGTTGACCCGCGAGCCGGCGCGGAGCGCGCCGAGGCTGGAGCGGTGCAGCGTCTCGGCCATCACGTCGGCGGTGAAGGTGCCGTCCTGGACGGCGACCACGGTCAGGCACACGCCGTTGACGGCGATCGAGTCGCCGTGCTGGGCGTCCGCGGTGACCTTGGGGCCGTGGATGCTGAGCCGGGCGGCGCGCGCCGGGGCCGCTTCGAGAGCTTCGGGAGTTTCGGCGGGTGCATCGCCCAGCTCTTCGATGGCGGCGATCTCACCCAGTTCTTCGACGATTCCGGTGAACACAGTCAGCTCTCCTGAGAGGTGGCGGGATGGTTCGGCCGCTGCGGCAGGGCCGTCATCCGCAGGTCGGGGCCGATGCGGGCGACGTCGGTCACGCCTAGCCGCAACGCCTGTCCGATGGTGGTGATTCCGGCGTCGGCGAGCGCGGCGGGGCCGGCGCCCAGCAGGGCCGGCGCGAGGTAGCCGACGACCTTGTCGACCGCGCCGGCTGCGATGAAGGCGCCGGCCAGTCGCGGGCCGCCTTCGAGTAGTACGGATCGCACGTCGCGGGCGTACAGCGCCGCCAGCAGTGCGGTGACGTCGAGGCCGGGGCCGTGCGGCGCGGCCGGCAGCCGGACCACTTCGGCCAGCCCGTCCAGGTGACGGGCGTCGGCCTGGTGGGAGACGGCGACGAGGGTGGGCGCGGCGTCGTCCAGGACGCGGGCGCCGGGGCGTACGGCGGTGGCGTGGGTGTCGACGACCACCCGCAGTGGCTGGGCGGGCTCGCCCTCGTGGGTGGGGTGCCGGACGGCCAGGTGGGGGTCGTCCTGGCGGGCGGTGCCGGAGCCGACGACGACGGCGTCGGCCCGGGCGCGCAGCCGGTGCACGTCGGCGCGCGCCTCGGGCGAGGTGATCCAGCGGCTGGTGCCGTCGGCCGCCGCGCTGCGCCCGTCGAGCGTGGCGGCGTACTTCCACAGCACGAACGGGCGGCCGGTGCGCACGGAGGTCAGCCAGGCTTCGTTGACCTCGGCGGCCTCGGCGGCGAGCAGGCCGCCGGTGACGGCGACGCCGGCCCCGGACAGGGTCGCGGCACCGCCGGTGGCCTGCGGGTTCGGGTCGGGCACGGCGTAGACGACGCGGGCCACGCCGGCCTCGATGAGGGCCTGGGCGCAGGGGCCGGTGCGGCCGGTGTGGTTACAGGGTTCCAGGGTGACCAGGGCGGTGCCGCCGCGGGCCCGGTCGCCGGCCGCGCGCAGGGCGTGCACCTCGGCGTGCGGGCCGCCGGCCCGCTGGTGCCAGCCTTCGCCGACGACCTGGCCTGCGGCGTCGAGGACGACGCAGCCGACGACGGGGTTGGGGCGGGTGTGGCCGAGGCCGCGGGCTGCCAGCGCGATGGCACGGCGCATCGCGGCGATCTCGCTCGGGGGTGCCTCTTCGGCGGCCACCGGGTCCTCCTGCCTCTTCGGGCACGGACTCCGGGGCTGTCAGGAAATGACAGGACAACGGACTGAGCACGGCGGGGACGCCGAGGCCGGGATGCAGCTCACCCCAAGGGGAGCCGCCGGGCGACGGCGCACCGGTGCTCGCCCGTCGCGCACTGCCTCCCATCCGGACTTTAACCGTCGGTCCAGGAGTTTCACCTGGTCAACCGGCCGCTGGCAGCGGACGGGTCGCGGACTGTAACCGCCGGTTCGGACTTTCACCGACCCCGGAGTGCGCTGACGTCACTGGTACGCCTTCCAGTCTGCCATGGGCCGGGTGGGGTACGCGGGCCGGCCGCTGTGGGCTGGCTCACAAGATCTTTCGCCGTCGAATGTCTAAAATCCGCCCCCTCGGCAGACCGGGATGCCGGAACTCCGCCGACCCACCCGGACGTTGATGTTGGTCCATACCTATTGACGCTTTGGTCTAGTCCTTTTAGCCTCTGGCTCACCTTCGAGGAATCGGACCGCGGCGTGCGCACGCCGTCGGCCCGTGCCCCCGCCTCGTCGTCGATGTACTCGATGCATTCGGCGCGTTCGGTGTCTTCGGTACCGCACCGTCGCACTACGGCACCGTCGCACCACGGCACTTGACGCACCGCATGCAGCACACACGGCACACGCAACACCCCACACTCCGCGCGCACCATCCGTACGTACGGCACCCCCCACAGCACGACTCTCACCCCCGCGAGCTCCACCGAGCCCCTTCCAGGAGGAACCGATCGTGTTGTCCCGTAACCGGGCGAGAGCCACGCTCGCGGCCACGGCCGCAGCGCTCGCCGGGCTCCTCGTCACCACCCTCTCGGCGACCGAGTCGCACGCCGAGGACCAGTCCGCCTGTCGCCCCGACGGCCTCTACCAGACCCCGGGCGTGGACGTCCCCTACTGTTCGGTCTACGACTCCGCCGGCCGCGAGAAGATGGGCCCCGACCACCAGCGCCGCGTCATCGGCTACTTCACGAGCTGGCGCACCGGCAAGGACGGCACCCCGGCCTACCTGGCCAACAACATCCCGTGGGACAAGGTCACCCACCTCAACTACGCCTTCGCGCACATCGACAAGGCCAACAAGATCTCCGTGGGGGCGGACGGCGCCAACAACGCCTCCACCGGGATGACCTGGCCCGGCGTCGCCGGCGCGGAGATGGACCCGGAGTACGCGTACAAGGGTCACTTCAACCTGCTGAACAAGTTCAAGAAGCAGCACCCGAACGTCAAGACGCTCATCTCGGTGGGCGGTTGGGCCGAGACCGGCGGCTACCTCGACGAGAACGGCAACCGGGTCAAGTCCGGCGGCTTCTACTCGATGGCCACCAACGCCGACGGCTCGGTCAACCAGGCGGGCATCAACACCTTCGCGGACTCCGCGGTCGACTTCATCCGCGCCTACGGCTTCAACGGCGTGGACATCGACTACGAGTACCCGACCTCGATGAAGGACGCCGGCCACCCGCAGGACTGGCCGCTGGCCAACGCCCGCCGCGGTGGGCTCAACAAGGGCTACGCGGCGCTGATGAAGACGCTGCGCGAGAAGCTGGACAGGGCCGGCGCCGCGGACGGCAAGCACTACCTGCTGTCGGTCGCCGCCCCCTCCTCGGGCTACCTGCTGCGCGGCATGGAGACGTACCAGACGACCAAGTACCTGGACTACGTCAACATCATGTCCTACGACCTGCACGGCGCCTGGAACGAGTTCGTCGGCCCGAACGCGGCGCTGTACGACGACGGCAAGGACGCCGAACTGATCAAGTGGGGCGTCTACAACGCGGCCCAGTACGGCGGGATCGGCTACCTCAACGGCGACTGGTCCTACCACTACTTCCGCGGCTCGATGCCGGCCGGCCGGATCAACCTGGGCCTGCCGTACTACACCCGCGGCTGGAAGAACGTGAACGGCGGCAAGAACGGCCTGTGGGGAACCTCCAAGGCCAGCTCCTGCCCGGCCGGCTCGGGGCTGACCGAGTGCGGTGACGGCGCCGTCGGCATCGACAACCTGTGGCACGACAAGGACGACAACGGCAAGGAGTCGCCGGCCGGCTCCAACCCGATGTGGCACGCCAAGAACCTGGAGAAGGGCGTGGTCGGCGACTACGTCACCCGCTACGGCTTCCCCGCCGACACCAAGCTCACCGGCAGCTACACCCGCAACTACGACTCGACGCTGACCGCCCCGTGGCTGTGGAACGCCGACAAGAAGGTGTTCCTGTCCACTGAGGACGAGCAGTCCGTCAAGGCCAAGGCGCAGTATGTGGTCGACAAGGGCCTGGGCGGCACCATGATCTGGGAGCTGGCCGGCGACTACGCGTACGACGCGGCCAAGGGCCAGTACGGTCCCGGCAACACGCTCACCACCACGCTCTACGACGCTTTCAAGGCGGCGCCCGGCTACGGTGCCACGCGGGCCACGACCCAGCTGCCGACCGACGCGGTCGACCTCGACGTGACCTACCGGGACTTCCCGCTGGGTGACTCGAACTACCCGATCAGCCCGAAGGTGCAGATCACCAACAACACCAAGTCGACCATCCCGGGCGGCGCCGAGTTCCAGTTCGACTACGCCACCTCCGCGCCCAACAACGCGAAGGACCAGAGCGGTTGGGGCCTGCGGGTGATCCGCAGCGACCACACGGGCAACAACGTGGGCGGCCTCAAGGGCGACTACCACCGCGCCTCGATCAAGCTGCCGAGCTGGCAGTCGCTGGCCCCCGGCGCGTCGCTGACCTTCGACCTCGTCTACTACCTGCCGACCTCCACGCCGTCCAACTGGACGGTCTCCTTCGGCGGCAAGTCGTACGCGCTCGCCGGTGACCTGGCGCGCGGCACGAAGATCGTCGAGCCGGGCGACGGCAGCAGCGGCGGCACGGGCGGCAACGGCGGAAACAACGGCGGAAACGGTGGCAACGGCGGCCAGTGCACCGCCCCCGCCTGGGACAAGGCCGCGGTCTACAACGGCGGCGCCACCGTCTCCTGGAAGGGCCACACCTGGAAGGCCAAGTGGTGGACGCAGGGCCAGGAGCCCGGTGTCGACGGCGTCTGGCAGGACGCAGGAGCCTGCTGACCCACTAAGGACCACCCGGCGGCGGTGAGTGTGGCGTCACCCGCCGCCGGGTGCGCCACCGGGCCGGGCCCCCACCCAGCGGCGGGGCCCGGCTCGGTGGGCCACACGTGACGAGCGCGCCGGGTCCCGGTTTCGGGGCCCGGCGCGCGGGCGTTCCCCCAGGTCACCGGCGGTACGCGGCAGCCAGGTACGGGGCTGCCCTAAGCGGCGGCGGCCAGCCGCGACGGCCCGGCAGGCCCTGCGGCTCCCGCAGGCCGCGCCGATCCCGCAGGCCGCACCGCTCCGGCCGACCTCACCGGCCGAGCTCCCGCTCGGTGGCGACGACCACCCCGTACAGATCGGCGACGGTGGCCAGGGCGGCCCGGTGCACCTGGTCGGCGGGGACCTCGGCGCCCGCAAGCGGCAGCGCGCGGGTCGCGCAGGCGTCGGCGACGACGGTCGGGCGGTGCCCGGCGAGGAAGGCGCCCTGCGCCGTGGACGCCACGCACATGTGGGTCATCCACCCCGCGAGCACCACGTCCTGGCCCGGGCGCAGATGGGTGGCCAGGTCCGTGTCCACGAACGCGTTCGGGACCTGCTTGACCACCACCGGCTCCCCCTCGCGCGGGGCGACGTCCGGGTGGATCTGCCCGATGTCGGCGCCGATGTCGTACGGGGTGCCCGGGCCGCCGTCGTTGATCACGTGCACGACCGTTGCACCGGCCCGGCGGGCCCGGGCCAGGAGCTGCGCGGCGGCGGCGAGCGAGGGCCGCCAGCCGTCGAGCTCCATGACGCCGGTGGTGTAGGTGTTTTGGAGGTCGATGAGGACCAGCGCGGCGTCGGCCAGGTCCGCGGGCGTCTGGTCGAAGCCGTTGAGCTCGCGCAGGGTGGTTCTGGGCATGGGAGTACCGCCTTCGGTATGCGGGTGGAGGGGCGGCCCGAACGGTCCGTGGGCCATGCAGGTAAAACTAGGAGCCGGCTCGGATGTCGGCAATGACGTCTGACCTGCATATACCGACATGCCACCGCGCCCAGCCCACACCCCTTGGGGGACCCGTGCCCGACGCCGTCCGTCGCCTCGTCGTCATCGTGCTCTTCGACGGCGTCGACCTGCTCGACGTCACCGGGCCGCCGGAGGTGTTCGCGCTGGCCCTGCGCGAGACCGAGGAGGCCGCGGGCTACCGGGTGCTGCTCGCCGCGGCGGGCACCGACCCGGTCACCACCGGCGCCGGGGTGCGCGTACTGCCCGACGTCACCTTCGCCGAGGTCGCCGCCGGCGCCATCGACACGCTCATCGTGCCCGGCGCGGTGGAGGTCGACGCCGAGCGCCGCGTCCATCCGGTCGTCGACCCGCGCCTGGTGGAGTGGGTCCGGGTGCTGGCCGCCCGCGCGCACCGGGTCACCTCCGTGTGCGTGGGTGCGCACCTGCTGGCCGCGGCCGGCCTGTTGGACGGCAAGCGCGCCACCACCCACTGGTCGACGGCCCAGCGGCTGGCCGCCGACCACCCGGCCGTCACGGTGGACGCCGACCCGATCTTCATCCGGGAGGGCGACGTGTGGACCGGGGCCGGGATCAGCGCCTGCCTCGACCTGTCCCTGGCACTGATCGCCGAGGACCTCGGCGAGGCCGTCGCCCTGCGGGTGGCCAGGCAACTGGTCATGTACCTCAAACGCCCCAGCGGCCAGAGCCAGTTCAGCGCGCCGCTGGAGCAGGTCGCCACCACGCGCCGCATCGAGGACCTGCGCCACCACGTGCTGCGCCACCTCGACACGCCGCTGACCGTCGCCGACCTCGCCGCGTACGCGCACGTCAGCGACCGGCACCTGACCCGGCTCTTCAAGACCGAACTCGGCATGACACCGCACGCCTACGTCGAGTCGGTCCGGGTGGAGAAGGCCCGTCAGGAACTGGAGTCCTCGGACGCGACGTTGGAGCGCATCGCCGCACGCTGCGGTTTCGGCACGACCGACACCCTGGTCCGCGCGTTCCGCCGGCGCCTGAACACGACGCCGACGGAGTACCGGCGGCGGTTCCGGGTGCCGGTGCGGCCCTGAGCGGGGCCGGGCGGGGCCGGGTTCCGGTGGGGTGGCGCTGGGGGGCGGGGCGGGGGCGGCCGTGCGCTGCTGGCCGTCGACGATTCGCGGCCGGTGGGGGCCGGCGGCCCGTAAGGTCATGCGCATGAGGACACGCTTGCTGCGGCTTGGCCTGTACGCGGACGGGCCGGGGCTGGACTGGGTGCGGGAGGTCGTCGAGCGGGTGGTGGCGGCGCACAGCGCCCGGATCGTCGCGGTGGACGTCCACCGCACCCACCCCGACCCCGAGTCGGCGCCCGCCGAACTGTACGACCACCTGGCGGACCAGTGGGCCATCGAGCACCCCGGACAGCACGCCGGGGCGCGGGAACTGGTCGAATTGCAGGTCAGGCTCCGATGTTCGCTACGGACCTGGCGCAGGCTCCGCACGGCGGTACTGCTGGGCCTGTGCCCACCGGACCCGGAACCGCACGTGTGCCGGGTGCCCTGGTCGGCCTGCTGAGGGGGCGGGCTGGTTGGTTGGCAGGGCGGTTCACCCCTCCGGTGCGAACAACTCCTCCTGCGCCGCGTCCCGCGCCATCAGCACCGCGCCGCGCAACACCGCGGCGCCGCCCACCGTGCCGGCCCGTACCTCGGTACGGACCGGGGACATCCGCGCCACCCGCTCCCCCACCCGCCGGGCCAACTCGTCGCCGCCCGCGTGGCCGATCTCGCCGCCGATGACCACGCAGCCCGGGTCGAGCACCGCGCTGACCGCGGCCACGCCGATGGCCACGCCGTCGGCGTACGCGTCCAGGAAGCGGGCCGCCGGGCCGCCGGCGTCCTCGGCCACCGCGGTGACCGCCGCGCGCAACACCCGTTCCGCGCTCTGGACGTCGTCGGTCTCGGCGGCGAGCCCGTGCCGGCGGGCGAGCGCGCCCAGCGCGGCGGCGCCCACCAGGGAGTGCAGACCGCCGTCGCAGGCGGCAGCGGTCGGCAAGGCGCCGGTGCCGGGCACCGGCAGGAACCCGATCTCCCCCGCGCCGCCCGAAGTACCGCGCCGTAGCGCCCCGTCGAGCACCACGGCGGCGCCCGTCCCCCCGCCGAGCCACAGCAGGACGAAGGTGTCCCGGTCGCGGGCCGTGCCGAGGCGCTGTTCGGCGACCGCGGCGAGGTTGGCCTCGTTCTCCAGCAGCAGCCTGGCCCCGAAGCGCTCGCGTACCGCCGCGACCAGCGCCGTGTGCCAGCGCGACAGCCAGCCCACCCCGTCCAGCGCGCCGGTGACCGGGTCGAGCAGGCCGGGCGCGCCGAGGCCGATGGTGTGCAGCGGGGTGGTGCCCGCCAGGGCGGCGGTGCGCTCCACCAGCTCAACGGCCGCCGCGACGGCGGGCCGCTCGCCGCGCCGCCCGTCCGGCGCCGTGGCCGATTCGGCGTCGATGGGCAACGACGCCTCGGCCAGGGTGTGGCCGAGCAGGTCGGCCACGCAGACCGTGATGCTGTCGGGGCGTACGTCGATGCCGGCCAGATGGGCGCGGTCCGCGACGATGCCGTACAGCTTGGCGTTGGGCCCGCGCCGCTCGGCGCCGGTCTCGCCGACGACGGTGATCAGGCGGGCGCCCTGGAGCCGTTCGACGAGGTCGGCGACGGTGGGCCTGGACAGCCCGGTGAGCTGCTTGAGCTGACCTGCCGTCAGGGGCCCTTCGCGCTGCAAGAGGCCGAGCGCCAAACGGTCGTTGATGGCGCGGGCGGTGCTCGGGGAGGCGGTCCGCACTCCCTGGTGCAGGCGCGTCGGGGTCATGCCGGAATCCTTGCACGGCGCTCAGGAATTCCCTATTTATTAGGCAGGCTTCCTGATAGTTTCACCGCGCTCCGGGGAACGCTCCCCGGGAACCTCGTAGACGGGCCCGCCACCGGGCCGGGAGGGCTGGGGACGATGCGGCAGGTCGGCACGGAAGCGGACGGGCGGCGGACGGCGGACCGCGCGCTGCGGCGGGCGCGCGTCGCGGTGGCCCTGGTCTTCGCGGTGCACGGCTCGGTCACCGGCAGCTTCGCCACCCGCGTGCCCTGGATTCAGGACCATGCGGGGCTCAGCGCGGGCCAACTCGGCCTGGCGCTCGCCTTTCCGGCCCTGGGCGCATCGGTCGCGATGCCGCTGGCGGGTTGGGTCAGTCACCGGTTCGGCGCCCGGCCGGCGCTGCGCGGGCTGCTCGCGCTGTGGACCCTGTCGCTGGCGCTGCCGGCGCTCGCCCCGGGGTTGGCCACGCTGTGCGCGGTGCTCTTCGTGTACGGCGCGACCTCGGGCACGGCCGACGTGGCGATGAACGCGCTGGGCGTGGAGACCGAGGCCCGGCTCGGCCGGTCGATCATGTCCGGGCTGCACGGCATGTGGAGCGTGGGGGCGCTGCTCGGCTCGGCGGTCGGCACGGTCGCGGCACACGCCGGGCTGGACGCCCGCGGGCACCTGGCGCTGACCGCCGGGGTGCTCACCGCGCTCGGCGCAGTGGCCTGTCAGGGCGTGCTCGACCTGCGCAGCGCCCCGGACGAGCACCCGCCGCCGCACTTCGCGCTGCCGCCGAAGTCGGCCCTGGTCATCGGGGCCGTCGGGTTCTGCGCGGTGTTCGCCGAGGGCGCCAGCCTGGACTGGTCAGCGGTCTACCTGCGGGACGAGCTGAGCACCTCGCCCGGCCTCGCCGCCGCCTCCACCACGGCCTTCGCCTGCACGATGGCGATCGCGCGGCTCTCCGGGGACGCGGCGGTGACCCGCTTCGGGGCGGTGCGCACGGTGCGGGCCAGCGGGGCGTGCGCCACGCTCGGCGGCGTACTGGTGGTCACGGCCGGCCACCCGGCCGCGGCGCTCGCCGGGTTCGCGCTGCTGGGGCTCGGCGTCGCGGTGGTGGTGCCGCTGGCGTTCGCTGCGGC
>NZ_JBLIWA010000010.1:65065-82375 GCF_047525675.1 Streptomyces sp. 796.1
CCCCCCCCCCCGGTCCGGCGCCGAGCCAGGCCATAGCGGGCGTCGCGACGATCACCTACACCTCGGGGTTGATCGCTCCGTCCGCGATGGGCTCGGTGGCCGACCTGACCTCGCTCACGGTCTCCTTCGGCCTGGTCACCCTGTTGGCCGTGGGGCTGATCGCGGGCGCGGGCGTCCTGCGCGCGGCGGGCCGGCCGGTACCGGCCGAAACGGGGCGCGGGCCCGGTGGCGGTGGGTCGGACGGGGCTGGTGGCAGGGCCGTACGTGGTGCGGCGGACGCGCCGGGGGCGGCGCGGGGCGGCCGGGACGCGTAGCCGCGCCCACGCTCCGCCGCGCGCCCGGCGCACCCCCCTCAGCCCTGGTCAGGCCGCGGGCCGGGCCGCGCTCCATCCGGCGCCGCACCCGGCCCTGCACCGCTGCCGTCCGTGTCGTACCCGGTCGTCCCGCCGTCCAGCAGGCCCGGGTGGTGGGTGCCGGCGGCCTTGGAGAGCCAGCGCAGGGCGTGGTAGCCGGTGAGCACGATCAGGGTGCCGAGCGCGATGCCGTTCAGCTCGAAGTTGTCGGTGAACTCCAGCGAGACGCCGCCGATGCCGACGATGACGCCGGCCGCGGCCGGCACCAGGTTCAGCGGCTGGGCGAAGTCCACCTTGTTGCGCACCCAGATCTGCGCGCCGAGCAGGCCGATCATGCCGTACAGGATCACCGTGATGCCGCCGAGCACGCCACCGGGGATGGCGGCCACCACGGCGCCGAACTTGGGGCACAGCCCGAAGAGCACGGCGAAGCCGGCGGCGGCCCAGTAGGCCGCGGTGGAGTAGATGCGGGTGGCGGCCATGACGCCGATGTTCTCGGCGTACGTGGTGGTGGCCGGGCCGCCGACCGCGGTGGAGAGCATCGTGGCGGTGCCGTCCGCGGCGATGGCGGTGCCCATCTTGTCGTCCAGCGGGTCGCCGGTCATCTCGCCGACGGCCTTGACGTGCCCCGCGTTCTCCGCGATCAGCGCCACCAGGACGGGCAGCGCGACCAGGATCGCCGACCACTCGAAACTCGGGGCGTGGAAGGTGGGCGTGCCGATCCAGTCCGCGTCCGCGACCCCGGAGAAGTCGACCCGCCAGTGGTCGGTCACCTTGCCCGAGCCGTCCGCCGAGTGGATCTTGCCGGCGGTGCGGTCCAGCACCCAGGACAGCACGTAGCCGAAGACCAGCCCGAGGAAGATCGCGATGCGCGCCCAGAAGCCGCGCAGCACGACCAGGGCCAGTCCGGTGAAGAGCATGGTGGCGAGCGCCGTCCACTGGTCCTGGGGCCAGTACGTGCCGGCGGCCACGGGCGCCAGGTTGAAACCGATCAGCATGACGACGGCGCCGGTCACCGCCGGCGGCAGGACCGTGTGGATGACGTGGCCGCCGATGAGCTGGATGATCACGCCGCTGAGCGCGAGCGCCGCGCCGACCACGAACAGGGCGCCGGTCAGCGTCCCCGCGTCACCGCCCTGACCGGCGATGACGGCCGCGACGCCGACGAAGGAGAGCGAGGAGCCCAGGTAGCTGGGGATGCGCCCGCGGGTGAGCAGCAGGAACAGGATGGTCGCCACGCCCGACGCCATCAGCGCCAGGTTCGGGTCCAGACCCATCAGCACCGGGGCGACGAAGCACGCGCCGATCATCGAGACGACGTGCTGGGCGCCGAGCCCGGCGGTGCGTCCCCACGACAGCCGCTCGTCCGGCTTGACGACTTCCCCCGGCAGCAGTCGCTTGCCGTCCCCGTGCAGCTTCCATCCGAAGCCCGCCATGATCACTCTCCACTGTGCGACGGCTCTGCGCACCGCAGGGCCCGGGTGATGATGAGCGGACCACCCCATCGGAGGCAAACCGAGCCATAAGCCCGCGCACCGCACGGGGCGGCGGTGGGCGGAGCACACCGCCGGCCGGTATCCGCCAGCTCCCTTGTGAATCACGGCCGTTACCCCGTTCGGCCGCCCGCCCGGCACGGGGGTACGGGCGGCTGCGGGCCGGGGTGCCGGGCGGGGTGAGGGTCGCGGGCCAGCGCGCCGGGCGGAGCGGAGGGGGGTGCTGCCGACGTGGTGCACGGGGCCTCGGCGTACGGCGCACGCACCGTACGGGCTGCACCACGGGCCGGGCCGGAGGCGGGCCACGGGCCGGACCACGGTTCGGGCCAGGGGCCGGCCGTACGCCGCGTCCCGGTTGCGACGGGTGGGGCCGACGGCGAGCATCGGGGGCAGTTCACGCCGCGGGGGACACGGGCGCCGGCGCCACCCCGCGCGGCACCGCGCCCGCCCGTCCACCGCGCCACCGATCCGATGGGGGCCACGGTGTCCGTACCCGCCCATGACCCACGTCCGCCGCACGCTCTCGCGCCGGGCGCGACCACCGCGTTCGCCGCGCCGCCCGCCACCTCCGCGGAGGTCGCCGCGCCTGCCGGGGGCGCGACATCTGCCGCGGGCGCCGGTCCGCCGCGCCACGCCCTGGGGCCCGAGTCCTTCGTCGTCGTCGGCGGCCAGGACAACGCCCGGATCACCCGGCTCGCGGGCGCGCTGCACGACGCGCACCCCGACGTGTGGCACTCGCCCGCCGCGTCGGCCGAGGCCGGCGCGGCGATGGCCGCCGCGCTCCCCGCCCATCTGCTCAGGGCCGCCCACCGGCACCGCAGCCTCGGCAACCGCCACCAGGCCCTGGTCGTACGCGGCCTCACCCCCGCCCCCGGGCTCCAGCCGACGCCGGCCACCCTCACCCCACCGGCGCTGGGCCGCGCCGCGCGCCAGGGCATGTTGACCCTGCTCGGCGTGATGGCGCTGTTCGGGGAGCCGTTCACGTTCACCGCGCTCTACGAGGGGCGGCTGGTCCAGCACGTGGTGCCGGTCCCCGGCCAGGAGCGGGCCCAGACCAGCGGCGGCAGCCGGTCCTTCCTCGACTGGCACGTCGAGGACGCGTTCCGCGCGGACCGGTGCGACTACGTGGGCCTGCTGTGCCTGCGCGGCGACCCGTCGGCCCGCACGCTGTTCTCGGCCGTCGGCGCGGCCCGTCTCGACGCCCGTACGGAGCGGACGCTGCGCGAGCCGCGCTTCACCGTAGGGCCCGACCTCGCACACGCGCCCGCGGGTCGTGTGGCGGAATCCGTGGCAGGGGCGGGGGCGGCAGGAGCGGTGGAGCTCGCAGGGCTGGCGGGCCCAGCGGATGCGGCGGGCCCGGGCCTGGCACCGGACGGGGCGGCGGTACCCGTGCTGAGCGGCAGCACCACCGACCCGGAACTCCGCTACGACGCCGTCTACCTGCGGCCCCTGGACCCCGCCGACCAGGAGGCGGCGACCGCGCTGCGGCGGCTCGGGGCGGCCCTGGAACGCTCGGCCGTCGGCCACGTACTGGTCCCGGGCGACCTGCTGGTGCTGGACAACCGACGCGCCGCGCACGCCCGCACGCTCTTCGCCGCCCGGGGCGACGGCACCGACCGGTGGCTGTTGCGCGTGATGACGTGCGCGTCGCCGCGGGCCCACCGCCGCCGCGGGGCGCGGCACGTGATCGCGTGAGCCCGCACCGCCGCGCAGCGCCCGTACCCACCGCCGCCCACCGCCGGTACGTGCCGCTGCGCACAGCCCCCGCGCACGGCCCGCACCGCTGCGCACTGCCCCGCGCCCGTCCCCCGCAAGGAGCCCTGTCGTGACCACGGTCGAGAACACGCCAGCCGGCGCCACCACGCGCACGGGGCCGCCGCAGCGCGCCGCCGGGTCGCACGACGAGTTCTCGCCCCTGGTGGAGGTCGTGGTCGGCACCGCCGTCGGCGCGCGGCTCCCCGCATCCGACCCCTCGTCCTGGCTCAACCTGCACCCCGAACTCACCGCGCCCGAGGTGGCCCGGGTGCCCACCGGGCCGTTCGACCGCCGCGTCATCGAGGAGACCGAGGAGGACCTGGCGTGTCTGGTGCGGTTGTTGGAGGGCCTTGGTGTGACCGTGCACCGGCCGGCCGCCGTCGACCACGGGGCGGCGTTCGCCACGCCGCACTGGAGGAGCCGCGGACTGTACTCGTACTGCCCGCGCGACCTCACGCTGGTGGTCGGGTCGACGCTGATCGAGGTGCCGAGCCCGATGCGGGCCCGCTACTTCGAGACCGGCGCACTGCGCCCGCTCTTCCAGCGCTACCTGGCCGCCGGCTCTGCCTGGCTCGCCGCGCCCAAGCCCGAACTGCGCGCGGACCTGTACGGCGTGGACGACACGGGCCGGCCGGTGCTGCGGAACACCGAACCGGCCTTCGAGGCGGCCAACGTCCTGCGGTGCGGCCGTGACCTCTTCTACCAGGTCTCGGGCAGCGGCAACGAAATGGGCTTCACCTGGCTCACCCACACCCTGGCCGCGCTCGGCGACTACCGGCTGCACCCCGTCCGCGACCTCTACCCCCACACCCACATCGACAGCACGCTGTCCCTGATCCGTCCCGGCCTGCTGCTGGCCAACCCGGCCCGGGTCACCGAGGACAACCTGCCGGCGCCGCTGCGCTCCTGGGACCGGATCTGGTGCCCCCCGATGAACGAACCGCAGCCCCCGACCGGCACCCACCCGCTCAGCTCACCCTGGATCGGGATGAACCTCCTGATGGTCGACCCCCATCTGGCGATCGTCGACGCCGCCCAGCACGAACTGATCGCGGCGCTCGAACGCCACGGCGTCCAGGTCGCAGGACACACCCTGCGGCACGCCCGACTGCTCGGCGGCGGCCTGCACTGCGTCACGCTCGACACGGTCCGCACCGGGACGGCCACGGATTACTTCGGGTAGCGCGGGGGCGCGGCGGCTCTACCCATCGGAGCCCACCGCCGCCCACTCCACACCCACGAACGCCCTACCCCCGCGGTGCCGGACGGCCATGTTCCGTTCCGGCCACCCGGCTTGCCCCCGGTTCATCCGTTATGAGGAAGCGGCCTCCGAGGGCTGCCGGGCAGGCGTTCGGGCTGGGACGCTGGGCCGCATGACGCAGACCGAACACCGCTCCGCCACCCGCCCCGTCCCGCAGCGCACCGCCCCGCCGACCGTGGCGCAGGCGCTGCACCGGATGGTCGGGCTTGAGCGCACGCTGCCCGAGCGGGACGGGGTCGCCGTGTTCAACGGGGTCTACCTGGCGGTCACCCAGGAGGTCGCGGACCGGCTGGCCGCCGGCTACTTCCACCAGGGGCCGGCGGCCGAGGAGTTGGCGGCCAGGTTCGCCGCCCGCTACCTGGCCGCGGTGGACGCGGCGGCCGGTGGCAGACGGCCGCCCGCGGCCTGGAGACCGCTGTTCGAACTGCGCCGGCACCCGGGCGTGCGGCCGGTCCAGTTCGCGCTGGCCGGCATCAACGCGCACATCGGCAACGACCTGGCCCTGGCGCTGCGCGACACCTGCGTCTCCCTCGGCTGCGCACCGGGCACCCTGGAGGCCGACTTCGACCGGATCGGCGACGTCCTGACCGGCCTGGAAGAACACATCCGCGAGGACCTGATGCCGGGCCCCGACCTGCTCGACATCGCCGACCCGCTCACCCACCTGGTGGGCTCCTGGAGCCTGGACCGCGCCCGTGACGCGGCCTGGGGCTCCTTCCGCGCCCTGTGGGCCCTGCGCGAACAACCCGACCTGGCCCGCGAGTTCGCGGAGCGCGTGGACGCCAGCATCGGCCTGGTCGGCCGGGTGCTGCTGACGCCGTTGGTGGCGGGGGCGTAGGGGCACACGGGGAGGTCAGGGGCCTGGCGGCGCCCCGTACGCACCACACACCGGGCGGCCCCTCGTACGCGCTGTGCGTGACCGCCCGCACCCCGCTCCCGCGCGTCCCCGCTCAGCGCCCTCAGTCCTCCGGCAGTGCCACCGGCTCGATCGTGTCGTACACGTCGCCCGGGCCCGGGTTGGTCGCGTCCGTGCTGCCGTCGAAGTGGTGGAGGACGCCCCAGACGGCGTTCAGTGCGGTCTGGACGGCGCCCTCGGCCCAGCCGGCCGTCCAGGAGATGTCGTCGCCGGCCAGGAAGATGCCGCGCTTGTCGGCGGGCAGCCGGTCCTGCATGAAGTGGGTGAACAGACGGCGCTGGTAGCGGTAGTGGCCGGGCAGGTTGGCCTTGAAGGCACCCATGAAGTACGGCTCGTTCTCCCAGGAGACCGTCACCGGGTTGCCGGTGATGTGCCGCCTGATGTCCACCTTGGGGTAGATCTCGCGCAGCGACTTCAGCATGACCTCCATCCGCTCGTTCGCGGACAGCGGCAGCCACTTCAGGCTGTCGTCGCACCAGGTGTAGGAGAGGCAGATGACGGCCGGCTGGTCGGGCCCGTTGTCGAGCAGGTAGGTGCCGCGGGTCATCCGGTCGGTGAGCGTCATGCTCATCACGTCGCGGCCGGTCTCCTCGTCGGTGTCCAGCCAGAACGGCCGGTCCACGGGGACGAACAGCTTGCTGGACTCCATGTAGTGGGTCCGCTCCATCGCCGTCCAGTGGTCGATGGGGAAGAGCGAGTCGTCGCAGTCGATCTTGGACAGCAGCAGCCAGCTCTGCGCGGTGAAGACCGCCGCCCGGTAGGTGCGGACGTCGCCGGTGGCGTCGGTGACCGTGATCCGGTTGCCCGCCGTGCGGTGCAGCCGGGTGACCGCCGGCCGCGGCGCGCCCTCGTGCAGCGAGCTGAGCGAGGTGCCCCGCGCCCAGTGCACCAGCTTGTCGGGGGCGTGCTCCCACAGCCGCTCGGGGAGTTGCTGGCTGCCGCCGACGATGCCGCGGTGGTCGTCGTCGGCGCCGGTGTAGACGACGCGCAGGATCTCCAGGATGGAGTTGGGGAAGTCGGTGTCCCAGCCGCCGGTGCCGAAGCCGACCTGGCCGAAGATCTCCCGGTGCCGGAAGGAGGCGAAGGCCGGCGAGTCGCAGAGGAACCCGTAGAACGTCTGGTTGTCCAGCTTCTCGACCAACTGCGCCCAGATGGCGCGCATCGCCGGCACGTCGCGCTCGCGGATCGCCCGCTGCATGGCGGCGAAGTCCGCGCCCTCTTCGAGGCAGGCGTTCCACGCGTCCATCACCTGGTGGTAGACCTCGGGCAGGTCGTCCAGGGTGCGCGCGTAGTGCGTCTGCCCCTTGAGGTCCACGACGGTGGAGGGCGTCTCGGGGGCGAGCGGGTTGGGGAAGGGCCGGGTCCGGAGGCCCACCAGGTCGATGTAGTGCTGGAGCGCGGTGGAACACGGCGGGAAGCGCATCGCGCCCATCTCGGCGGTGAGCGGCTGCCCGTCGTCGGTGGCGCAGCCGTCGAAGCGCGCGGTGCGCAGCCGGCCGCCGATCTGGTCGGCCTCGTAGACCACCGGCCGCAGCCCCATCTTCATCAGCTCGTACGCGGTGACGATGCCGGACAGCCCGCCGCCGATGATCGCCACCTCGGCCCCGTGCTCGGTGGCCGGGACCTGGCCGAGCCCGGCCGGGTGCGCGAGGTAGTCGTCGTAGGCGTACGGGAAGTCCGGGCCGAACATGGTCAGCGGCGGGCTGGCCGGCTGCGGGGACTGCTCGTCGTGGACGGCGGTGGGCACCGTGGACGTCATGGGATGCGACTCCTTGCGGGCGCGGCGGGCCCGGACAGCCGGGACCGGGGTGGGACGGGCTGTGCAGGGTGGGTGGCTGCGCGGGTGGGACGAGGTGGGTGAGTGCGTGGCGGGGACGCGCGCACGGGGGTGGGGACGGGCGGGTGTGCGGGGCGCGCCGGGGCCGGGCGGCCTCCCCGCGCGGGGAGGGCGGGCCCGTTTCCGCGCGCGGAGGATCCGGCCGGCTCCCCGCGCGCGGGCGCGCGCGAGATGGTTGGGCCGGCCGGTTCCGTACGGGGCTGGGTCAGCCGATGGCCGTGTACAGCGCCGGCTTGCGGTCCGCCAGATACGGGTTGGCCCGCCGGGATTCGGCGAGGAAGGCCGGGTCCAGGTCGGCGACGACCAGTTCGGGGTGGTGGCCGGCGCGGGCCCTGGCGATGCCGTCGGGCCCGGCCAGGCAACTGCGCCCGATGAACTCAAGGTTGCCCTCGGGACCGGTGCGGTTGACGTACGCGACGTAGAGCTGGTTCTCGAACGCCCGGACCGGGACGAGGGATTCGGCGACGAACTGGAAGGGGTGCATCTGCGCCGTGGGGACCAGCAGCAGGTCGGTGCCGGCCAGCGCGTGGGCCCGGACGTTCTCCGGGAACTCCACGTCGTAGCAGATCATGACCCCGACCCGGAGGCCGGCCAGCTCCGGCAGCTCGACCTGCGCCACGGGGGTGTCGCCCGGCGTGAACCAGCGCTGCTCGAACTTCCCGAACAGGTGCGTCTTGCGGTAGTTGAGCAGCCGCTCGCCTCCGGCGCCGATCACCTGGGCCGAGTTGTAGACGTGGTCGCCGGCGCGCTCCGGGTAGCCGTAGCAGACGGCGACGCCGTGCCGGGTCGCGGTGCGGGCGACGGCCGCGGCGGACGGGCCGTCGGCCGGCTCGGCGAGCTCGCCGATGCGGCCCCCGACCGCGTACCCGGTGAGGAACAGTTCGGGAACGGTCAGCAGCCGGGCGCCGGCGGCGGCGGCCCGCTCCGCGGCCTCGTCGATCAGACGCAGGTTGTGGCCGACGTCCCCGGGCCGTCCCGAGCTCTGGAGCAGGGCGGTGCGCGGCGTGGTCATGGAACCCCTCGGACGGTGCGGCGGGCCCGGGGGCCACGACGGTGGGCAGGACGTGCGGGCGGCGGACCGCACCGGTGACGGGGCCGCGCTGCGGACCGACCGCCGGCGAGTTGCGGCGGGCGGGTTCGGCGCGACCCATTAGAGGCTACGGCCGGCCGCCGACGTCGGACAAGGCGCGTCCATTGCGCGGCGGGAGACGATTCGTTGCGCAACAGGGCCGCTGTGCGGCGATTCGTTGCGTCGCGCGTTCGCGCAGGTGGTGCGGGGTGCCGTCAACCCTTGGTGGCACGGTGCGGGGCGGCTGGCTACCTCTGTGGTGGGAGCGCGGCAGGTGGTGGGGCGACCAGGTGCGTACGCGCGGTCAACCCGTGGCGCGATGTGCCAGGCCCGGGCCGGGCGGCAGGCTGATCTTCATCGCCACAGCCGGTCGGGAACCGCCCGACCGGCGTCTGGAAGGGGTCACCATGAGCCGTTTCTCCCTCCGTATGCCGGCCACCACGCCGACCCGGGTGCGGATGGGCGCGCTGGGCGCGGCACTCCTGTTAACGGCCGGCGCCGCCGGTGCCGCTGCCGCGTCCGACGGGGGCGGTACGGACGACCGTACGCGCCGGGCCGGCCAGGCCGCCCCCGCCGACGGGTCGGCGTCGGTGCCCCTGCCCGCCGCGCAGCCCGCGGCGCACGGCGCGCGGCAGGCGGCGGAGCAGCCCGAGCCGAGCCTGACCGGAGCGGCGAAGCTGAGCCGGCCCGACGGTGATGACGTGCGGTTCTTCTTCGACGCGCACGGCGAGCCCGACGCCGCCCGGGGCACCTTCGGCTTCCGGCACGTCTCCGCGAACGAGCGGGGCTTCGCCGAGGGCCGGATCGACTGCCTGGCGTCGGGCGGCAAGGTGGCCGTGGCCACCGGCATCGTCACCAGGACGGACGTGCCGGGCCTGAAGGGGCTGCGGGTCGGCTTCACCGTGCACGACAAGGGCCCCGGCAAGCCGGACCGACTCGGCTACAGCTGGGCCGGCACCAACGACCCGACGGTCACCAAGGACCTGCCGCCGTGCGTGAGTTCGGCGCCCTTCGAGACGGTGGAGCGCGGCGACTTCACGGTCATCTCGATGGACCCGCGGTAGTCCCCGCCGCACCGAGACTTTCCCGCCGCACTGAGCCGGCCCGCCGTCGCGGCACCCGCCGTACCCCGCCCGCCCGGGCGGCGTACGGGCCGGCTCTCCGCTCCCCTGCCAGACCCCCGGCCCGGGGCCGTCACACCCCGCGCCGGGCGGCCGGACGACCGGTCCGCGCCGATGGTGGCCGCTCTGTGCCATCGGCGCTGACCCGACGCCGGGCCCGTGACACGGCCGCCTGGAGCACGGCCGGCCACGAGCCCGGCACCCGCTGCCCGTCCCCCTCCCCGGGGCGGGGCTCACCGGCGGACCGTCCGGTTCCGGCGGTCACCGGTCGCGCGCACGGATCGCGCGGCCGGTGGCCGCCCCTGCGGGTTCCACGTCCCCGGCGCGCACCCGCTCCCGCGACCGCCGCGTACCCCCACTGCCCATCCCCGCCGCGTGCCCGCCCACGGGCCGGGCGGCCCCCCACCGGCTACGTCGGCGCGCCCGAGCTGAACCGGCGCAGCAGCGGCGAGAGCACCAGGACGGACTTGGTCCGCTCGACGAAGGGCTCGCCGGCGATGCGCTCCAGGACCCCTTCGAAGTGCCGCATGTCGGAGGCGAAGACCTGCACGATGGCGTCCGCCTCGCCGGTGATGGTGGAGGCGGAGACCACTTCCGGGTAGCGCGAGAGGCCCCGGTGGATGTCCCGGGGCGAGGTGTTGGGCCGGCAGTACAGCTCGACGAACCCTTCGGTCTGCCAGCCGAGCGCCACCGGATCCACCCGCACCGTGAACCCGGTGATCGCCCCCTCCGCCCGCAGCCGGTCGACGCGCCGCTTGACGGCGGGGGCCGAGAGGCCGACCTCGGCGCCGATGTCGGCGTACGAGCGGCGGGCGTCCTCGGCGAGGGCGTGCACGATGCGTTCGTCCAGCGGGTTCAGTCGCACGGCGGATGGTTCATTTCTCTACGGCGCCCGGCCAGCAGCGACCGGTGGGCGGAACGGTGGATCAAGCCCATCGTCACACGAGCACCACCGCACGGGCCGCCCGGCGCCCCCGCCCGATCGCCCTGCCACCCGCCCGTCCGAGCCCCCTGGGACACTGGTCCACACCTCAGGAGAGGCCGGATCGCCGATGATGCTGCTCGCCGAGCTCTTAGTGAACCTGTTGCCCAGCCGGGTCGACTCCCGCGCCCGCTACGTCTGGTCCGCCCTGGTCAGCGCGCTGATCGCGGGCTGTGCGGCGTACGGTATCGGCCACTTCTACGGGCTGCCGTGGAACTGGGCGCTGACCTGGGGGGCGGTGGCCGCGGGCGGTGCCGTCACCGCGTACGGGATCGCCGGCTTCGGCTTCCTGCGCCGGGCGCGGGCGAGAGGCTAGCCGCCCGGCTGGCGAACGGCGCCCGGGGGCCCGGGCGGCGGATGCGGGCGGCCCGCGGAACGTGTCGCGGTCAGTCGCGCGGTGCCGGTACGGCCCGTGCCCAACTGTGGTCATCGGTCAGATAGCGGTCCAACGCCAGCCCCACGGCGGCGAGTTCGGCCTCGAACAGGGCGTCGGGGACCACGCGCGAGACGAAGGAGTGGCTCCACTCGGCGTCCTCGAACCCGTACTCCATGCGCACCGCGACCCGGTCGGCGCCACGGTGCTCCACGGCGGCGATCCTGATGCGCTGACCGTCGCGCTCCCACTCCCTGGGGACCCTCGACTCGTCGTGCCACTGGTCGTTCTCGCGCTGGATGAGTACGCAGCCGTCCGGCGCGACATGGCGCGCGCAACTCGCCAGCAGTTCGGCGCAGAGTGCCGCGTCCGCGGTGTTGACCAGGAACGACGCCAACAGCACGACGTCGAACCGCTCGCCGAGGTCGAGCCCTTCGATCGGCGCGCAGACCGTGCGGGCCTCCGTGACGTACGCCAGCATCTGCGGCGACTCGTCCACCGCCACCACCTGGAAGCCGCGGGCCAGCAGCGGCCTGGTCAGCCGGCCCGCGCCCGAGCCGAGTTCGAGCAGGCTGGCGCCGGCGGGTGCGTGGGCGGCCACGATCGCCGGCTCGTCGCCGGCCGGCAGCCGTGCGTACATCTCCACCGCACATCCGTCGGGCGCGATGGGCCCCGGCCCGGTCCCCCGGTGTCCCGCGCGTGGCGTAGCGTCCATCCCGCCATCACAACACGGGCCGCGCGGGTGCGAACAGACCTCGTACGTAGGCGGGTTGCCCATCGGGGCGGACCGGGCGGCGCGCGGCGGGCCCGGCGGGACTGGTTGGCCTGGTGGGCCTGGTTGACGCGGTGGGCAGGGCCGGCTTGGTCGACTCAGGCCGCCCCGTCGGCCCGGTCGGTCGCGCGGCTCAGGCGTCCGCGTCCACCGCCGGGGTCGCGGCCGGGGCCGGGCCCGCCGCGGGGCCGAGGCCGCGCACCAGGTCCAGCGTCTCGGCCCGGTACAGCGCGGCCGGATCGGTGTAGACCGGGCCCAGATGGCCGTGGATCTCCAGGGTCACCAGCCCGTGCAGCCGGCCCCACACGCGCAGCGCGCGGGCGGCGACGGCAGGGGTGAGGCCCGGGACTTCGGCGCGCACCCGCTCCCGATAGGCCGGCGGGAACCCGGACCAGTCGGCTACCTGCTCCTCCTCGTCGCCAGTGGCCGGCCGCCGGAGGTCCGCGCTCGCCTCGGCCACCAAGCGGTTGAGCCCACCGCAGATGCGCAGCGCGGCCTCGGCGAGCGGCCCGGCCCCCGCGGGCGGCTGATAGCCGGGGATCGGGTCACCGTAGACCAGGTGGAAGCCCTGCGGGTTGGCCAGCGCCCAGGTACGCAGGGCCTGACCCCAGGCGAGCAGGCGCTGTTCGGGGTCGGCGGGGGCCGCGTCCCTGGCCGCTTCCAGGGCTTCGGCGAGAGCGGAACTCATCTGCCCGATCAGCGCGGTGACCAGGTCGTCGCGGGTGGCGAAGTAGCTGTAGATGGCGCGCGGCGTCATGCCCATCTCACGCGCGATGCCGCGCAGGGAGATCGCCCCCGGGCCCTCGGTGGTCAACTGCCGCAGTGCGATCTCCAGGATCTGCCCCGTCGCCTCGGCGCGCAGCCGCTCGCGTCGGCTCATCACCACACCCGTCGTCTCGCCCACCGTGCCACCCCTCGATCCGCTGCTGTCTCGGTCCGTCGCCGGGCCTGGCCCTCGTTGCCAAATCTCCGGCGTTCCATAACTATACGGCGTGTCATGTTTCTCCGCCGTATCAGCCCGGCCGCCGGCCGCGCTGGAGGGAGTTCGCCATGCCTGCCTACGTACTCGTCGACGCCGAGGTCCACGACCCCGAGGTGGCCGCCCGCTACCGGGTGCTCGCCGAGGAGTCCATCGCGCGCTACGGCGGGCGCTACCTGATCCAGGGCACCGTCCCCGAGGTCATCGAGGGCGACTGGCCGGCCGGTCGGGTGGTGACCACGCTGGAGTTCCCCGACCTGGACCGGCTCAAGGAGTGGCACGCCTCGCCCGAGTACACCCGCGCGGCGGCGCTGCGACAGGGTGCGATCGACGTCCGCATGCTGTTCGCGGAGGGGCGCGCGGCCTAGCCGTCGCGAAGGGGCGCGCGACCTACCGCCTCGGAGGGACGCGCGGCCCGGAGCGGTCACCCCGGGCCGCGCGGTCTGCCGCTAGGACCAGCTCGCGTGCAGCGGCTTGCCCTCCGCGTAGCCGGCCGCGCTCTGCACGCCGACCACGGCCCGCTCGTGGAACTCCGCCAGGGAAGCAGCGCCCGCGTACGTGCAGGAGCTGCGCACGCCCGCGATGATCGTGTCGATCAGGTCCTCGACGCCGGGCCGCGCCGGGTCGAGGAACATCCGCGAGGTGGAGATGCCCTCCTCGAACAGGGCCTTGCGGGCCCGGTCGTACGCCGATTCCTCGCTCGTGCGGTTGCGCACCGCCCGGGCCGAGGCCATGCCGAAGCTCTCCTTGTAGAACCGGCCGTCGGCGCTCTGCTGGAGGTCGCCCGGCGACTCGTACGTACCGGCGAACCACGAGCCGATCATGACGTTGGACGCGCCGGCGGCCAGCGCCATGGCCACGTCGCGCGGGTGGCGCACCCCGCCGTCGGCCCAGACGTGCTTGCCGAGCCGGCGGGCCTCGGCGGCGCATTCGAGCACGGCGGAGAACTGCGGGCGGCCGACGCCCGTCATCATCCGGGTGGTGCACATCGCGCCGGGGCCGACGCCCACCTTGATGATGTCGGCGCCCGCGGCGACCAGGTCGCGCACGCCCTCGGCGGCGACGACGTTGCCCGCCACGATGGGCACCTGCGGGTCCAGCGCGCGCACCGCCTGGAGCGCGTTGATCATCGACTCCTGGTGGCCGTGCGCGGTGTCCACCACCAGCGTGTCCACGCCGGCGTCCAGGAGCGACTTGGCGCGCCCGGCCACGTCGCCGTTGACGCCGACCGCAGCCGCGATCCGCAGGCCGCCGGCGGCGTCGGTCGCGGGCGTGTACAGGGTCGCGCGCAGCGCAGCCTTGCGGGTGAGGATGCCGACGAGCTTGCCGTCGCGGTCCACGGCCGGCGCCAGCTTGCGGTGCGCGGCGTCGAGCCGGTTGAAGGCGACGCGCGGATCGATGTCCGCGTCGAGCACCAGCAACTCCTTGGACATGACCTCGGCGAGCTGCGTGAAGCGGTCCACCCCGGTCAGGTCCGACTCGGTGACGACGCCGACGGGGCGGCCTTCGGAGACCACGACGCCCGCGCCGTGCGCCCGCTTGGGCAGCAGCGCCAGCGCGTCGGCGACGGTCTGGCCCGGCGCCAGCACGATCGGCGTGTCCAGGACCAGGTGGCGGGTCTTGACCCAGCCGATGACCTCGGTGACGACCTCGATCGGGATGTCCTGCGGGATCACGACGAGTCCACCGCGCCTGGCCACGGTCTCCGCCATCCGCCGGCCGGCGATGGCCGTCATGTTGGCGACCACCAGCGGAATGGTGGTTCCGGTACCGTCCGGCGAGCTGAGGTCCACGCTCTGTCGAGAGCCGACCGCGGAACGGCTGGGCACCATGAAGACATCGTCGTACGTCAGGTCATGGGACGGCCGTACATCGTTCAGGAATCGCATGCTAACTCTCTCACCTGCGGTTATTGCGGAGGGGCGGGTGGGGAGTCAGCGCCGGGCCGGCGACGCGGAGACGGCGGTCCGGGCTGCGGCTCCTACGCCATCATCACCGATCCACACCGCGAGTGGCGAACCCGCGTTCCCATCTGTGTACCTTCCACCGAGCTGCCGTTCCCGATGTTCGTGGCTTCCTACGATGGCGCCCTGGCGGGCTCCGTGCTCAGGTCCCCGGGCGCCGGAGGGCCGCGGGTACGGGCGCGGGGCGGGGTGCCCCGCGCTTGCGGAGGGCCTTCGCGAGCCGGGGCCCCGCGCGGGCCCGGCGCCGCGCGGACCGAAGACGGCGCGGACGGGAGGCGCCGTCGGGCCCGGTGCCGGGGCGTCGGCGGCCGGTCGGACGGGCCGGGGCCCCGGCCCCACGGCACGCCCGTCGGTCCCCGGCGACTACGCCGCCGCCCGCTCGCGCACCTCCTCCGCGACCGATGCGTCGAGTGCCGCCCGCACCAGGCCGGCGGCCAGCGCCGCCGCGTCCTTCGCTGCGACGAGGTCGGCGAGGCGGTCGGGGCGGTCCGGCAGACCGAGCCGCTCCGCGCCCTGGAGGGCCTTCGCGTCCAGGTAGGGCGCGACCTCGGGCCAGACGAGCTGGACCTCGCGCAGGAAGATGTCGGCACCGGTCGGCCCGATCCCGGGCACCTCCTGGAGCTGGTCGCGCAACTGCGCCACGTCCCCGTCGGCCTCCTCGCGCATGCGGCGCAGGTCACCGCCGTAGTGGTCGCGCAGCAGGGCGGCGCCGTCGCCGAGTTGGGTGGCGGTGCGCTCGTCGTATCGGCGGTACCCGCCCTCGCCCAGCGCGTCCACCCGCTGCTGCCAGCTCGCCCCGGCCATCCGCCGGGGGTTGCGCAACCCGGCATCGGTCAACGCCCGGGAGCTGGCGACCGCCACGGACGCCCTGATCCGCGCGCTCAGCAGGTCGGCCAGTACGAGGAGTTGGTAGAGCGGCTGCGGTGTGTCCCGCAGCCGGATGCCCGCTTCCGCGGCATAGGTCTGTCCGTGCCCGTCGAGCAGTGCCCGCACCGTGGCCCGCTCGTCGGCCGTCGTCCTCCGCTTCTCCGCCATGCTTCACCTCGCGCTGCTGGTGTGGGGTGCACCGCTCTCGCCGCGGGCACCCGTGGCTGTGGCACCCCCCAAGGCCGCGGCTGTGACTCTGACTGCGGCTGTGCCGGGGGGCTCGGGCTGCGGCTACGGCTGTGCGGCCGTTGGGGTGCGGCTCTCGTCGTCATGGCCCCCCGGGCCGGCGCCCCCCGGGCCGGCGCGCCCACCGCGGGAGCCAGGCTGGCGCGGTGGGCGGGCTGACACGGACGGCGGGCTGCGCGACCCCGGCCCCCGGCGCCGGCCTGCGGGTGTCTCCGGCCTGCGACCGGCCCCGGCCGCCTCAGCGGCCGACCGCCTTCGCCAGTTGCGCCTTGTTCATGGACGAGCGGCCCTCGACGCCCTTGCGCTGGGCCTCCGCGTAGAGCTGATCGCGGGTGGGGCCGGCCGCGCCGCTGTGCGAGCGCTTGCCACCGCGGCGGCCGGAGGAGATGTCCTGCGTCGAGGTGCGGCTCGCGGTCCGTGACTCGCCGGCCCTGGCGCGCTCCTTGTTCACCGTACGGGCCGCGATCTCCTTGGCCCGCTTGGTGCTGGCACCGCGCTCCTCCTGGCTCTCCTTGATCTTCTCGTACTGCCGCTCGCGCTTGTTGCTCGAACCTCGGGGCATGGTGCTGTGCCTCCTCGAAGGGCGTTGTGGTCAGGTCCGGTGCGCGGCCGGCGCACCGGCTCACGGGGACGGGCCGCGGGGGTCTTCCCGAGGCGGCCCGTGCCGCGCGGGGCGGTGCAGCGGGATGGGTCCCCGCTGGTCAGTGGCGTCTGGGGCCGCTGCGGCTCCGGACGCTCCGCCGGGTCGGGCGGTCCGCGCGCCCGCCGGCGACCCACACCGTAGGGGCCGGGCGCCGCCCCGCACACCGGCCGGTATCCGGCGGCCCTGCCCCGGTACCCGCCATCGGCGTCGGAAAACCGGCCGGCCGACCGGCGATCGACCTCGGGCGAACAGGTTTCCGCTGGCCACCAGCGGTTACCCGGCCCCAACGAGCGGTGCCGACCCATCGCCCAAGGGAGTCACAGTGACCACGTACGGCTACTTCCTCGCCGCCGAGGAGCACGGACCGCAGGAGTTGGTGGAGCAGGCGCGGATGGCCGAACAGGCCGGCTTCACCGCGCTGTGGATCTCCGACCACTTCCACCCGTGGAACGGCGAGCAGGGCCAGAGCCCGTTCGTGTGGTCGGTGCTCGGGGCACTCTCGCAGGCCACGTCGCTGCCCGTGGAGACCGCCGTGACCTGCCCCACGGTGCGACTGCACCCGGCGGTGACGGCCCAGGCAGCGGCGACCTGCGCCGTGCAGTTCGGGGGCCGCTTCCGGCTCGGCGTGGGCAGCGGCGAGGCACTCAACGAGCACGTGCTCGGCGACCGGTGGCCGCCG
>NZ_JBLIWA010000010.1:82385-167936 GCF_047525675.1 Streptomyces sp. 796.1
CCCCCCCCCCCCCCCCCCCCCGGCTGGCCATGCTGGAGGAGGCCGTGCAGGTGATGCGGCTGCTGCTCACGGGCGACGAGGTCAGCCACCACGGCACGCACTACACCGTGGAGAACGCCCGGCTGTACACGGTCCCCGACGAACCGGTTCCCATCGACGTCTCAGGCTTCGGCCCGGCGGCCACCGAACTCGCCGGTCGGATCGGGGACGGGTACGTCACCATGGCGCCCGACGCCGACTCCGTCGCACGCTTCCGGCGCGCCGGCGGTGGACCGAAGACCGCACGCGGCGGCCTCAAGGTGTGCTGGGGCCGGGACCGCGAGCAGGCGATCGACACCGCGCACCGGCTGTGGTCGACCGAGCAGTTGCCCGGCGAGCTGCCGCAGGTCCTGCCCACGCCGAGCCACTTCGAGCAGGCCACCACGCTCGTACCGCGCGAGCGCATCGCCCGCAACGTGCCCTGCGGCGACGATCCGGACAGCCACGTGGCTGCGATCAGCGCCTTCGTGGACGCCGGGTTCGACGCCGTGTACGTCAACCAGATCGGAAAGGACCAACGGGAATTCTTCGACTTCTACCGCAGCAGCGTGCTGCCCGTGCTACCGAGCTGAGCCGCGCCGGCCCCACCCGCCGCGCGCCGCGGGCGCTCCCCCGCACCACGCGGCACCACCGGCGACCAGCCGGCGCGCCCGTCACCCACGCCCCACCCGGGCGGGGGGCACACGGCGATCCCGGCCCCGAGAACGAACCGCAAGGAGGCACCATGCGTCTGTCGCTGCTCAACCCGATCCTCACCCACGACGGCCCCTGGGCCTCCGTGTACGTGGACGCCTCGTACACGGCGCAGGACGCGGCCAAGCGGCAGGAGTTGACGGCCCGGGCCGCGGCGCAGGAACTGGCGGACCTCGGGGCGCCGGCCGCGACCTGCGAGGCCGTGCACACGGCGCTGGCCGGCCCGGCCGGGGACGGCCCGATCGGCCGGCCGAAGGCGTCCGGCAAGCGCGCCGGGCGGGCCGTGTTCGCCGCCGGCGGCGAGGTCGTGATGGACGTACCGCTGCCGGGCCCGCCGGCCGCGCCGCTGACCACCGCCTGGTCCACGCTGCCCCGGCTCACCCCCCTGGTGCGCGCCGTCGGGGACTCCCCCACCTGCCTGGTGGCGTACGTGGACCGGATCGGAGCCGACTTCGAGCTGCACGACGACGCGGGCGAGCGGGACCAGGGGCAGGTCAGCGGTGCCGACTGGCCGGTGCACAAGACCGCATCGGCGGACTGGTCCGAGCGCCACTTCCAGACGGCCGTGGAGAACACCTGGGAGCAGAACGCGGCGGAGATCGCCGCAGCCACGCACCAGGTGTGGCAGCGCACCGGCGCCGACGTCCTGCTGCTGGTCGGCGACGCGCGGGAGCGGAAGGTGGTGCGTGACCTGCTGCCCGAGCCGCTGCGGTCGCGCACCGCGGAGAGCGAGCACGGGGCGCGGCCGACCGGTTCGCAGAGCCCGCAGCTCGCCCGCGACATCGCGCAGGTGCGTGCGGTGCGCGAGGGCGAGCGCGCCGCCGAGGTGCTGGACCGCTACCACGCCGGGCGCGAGGACGACGGCGGCGGGCAGGCCGTCGCCGGCGTGCCGGCCCTGGTGGAGGCGGCGCGGGAGCACCAGATCGACACCCTGCTCCTCGGCCCTGCCGGGCCGGACGCCGGACGCGAGGTGTGGGTGGGTCCCAAGGGGGATCAACTCGGTCTGCGCAGCACGGAGTTGCAGTACCTCGGCGAGGTGCGTCCGGCGGCGGCCCGGGCGGACGACGCGCTGCTGCGGTCGGCTGCGGCGAGCGGGGCCGACGCCCTCGTCGTCAACGACCCGGGCGCCGCTCCGGTCGGTGGCCTCGGCGCCCTGCTGCGCTGGCCGGCCGGCCCGCACTGAGCCGCCCGCCGGGACCCACGCCCGGCCGGCCGCCGTGAAGGCATCCGCCGGCCGGGCGCCCGTACCGCCGCTGGGTTCGGTTCTCGTAGGCCGCCCCCCGGGGCATCGCGGCATCCGGTCAGGCGCCGCTCATCCCGCCGCAACGAGGCCCGGCCGGACCGGACCGCACGGGCCAGGCGGTCGTCGCAGGGGTGACCGCCTGGCCCGCGCGTGTGGGCGGCTCCACCACATCGGTGGCCACGTCGGCAACGGACTGCGGAAACCGTCACGGGCGGTCCGGGGTGTGGTCGCGGCGGGGCCGCGCCGTCCCCGCACCGCCCGTCGGCAGTCCGTGGTCAGTCGCTGGTGGTCGCTGGTCGAGCCGCCGTCAGCCCGTGCCGTCCGGGTCCGCCCGGTCCAGCGCCGGGCGGGGTCCTGGGCCGGTCTCCAGGAGGAGGTAGTCGGCGACCGCGGCATCCGTGACCAGGCTGGTCACCAGGCCGGAGCGGAGCACCGCGCCGATCGCCTCCGCCTTGCGCAGCCCGCCCGCGATGGCCACCACCTCGGGGATGCGGCGCAGCCGGTCGGCCTCCACCGTGATGCAGCGTTCGCCCAGGTCACGGCCGATGCGCCGGCCCTCGGCGTCAAACAGGTGGGCCGACATCTCGGCCGCCGCGCCGAGCGAGGCGTACTGGGCGCGCTCCTCCTCGCTCAGCATGTCGTAGACGGTGGAGATGCCCGGCGCCCACGAGCCGATGGAGACCGCGGCGACGGTGACCTTGTCGAAGTAGTCGAAGGCTCGGGCGATGCCGGGCTGGCGGCGGAGCGCGGCGGCGGTCGCCGAGTCGGGCAGCAGCATCGGCGCGTAGATGGGGTGGGCCTCGCCGCCGGCGACGGTGGCGGCCCTGCGCACGGCCTCGACCGAGCCGCGCTCGGCCGTCCCCGCGTCGTACACGCCCGTGAGCTGGACGACGGTGCACTGCGGCAGCCGGTGCAGGGCAGCCGCCATGTTGATCGTCGAACGGCCCCAGGCGAGACCCAGTACGTCGCCCTCGGTGACCAGCTCGCCGAGCAGGTCGGCGGCGACCTCGCCCAGGTTCTCCGGGTCGGTCGGGGCGCCGCCCGCGGGGGCCGACGCGTCGTCCGTACCCTCCGTCAGCGGGGCCGGCGCGGACTCCACGACCACCGCGTGGCGCAGCCCGTAGCGGGCGCGCAAGGCGTCCGAGCGTTCGGCGTCGAGCTCGGCGGGCACCCGGATTTCGATCCGCACCAGATCGCGGTCGAGCGCCGTCTCCAGCACCCGGGCGACCTTGAAGCGGCTGACGCCGAACTCCTCGGCGATCTGGATCTTGGACTTGCCCTCCAGGTAGAAGCGGCGCGCCATGGCTGCCGCCTGCACCAGCTCGGCGGGTCCCATCCGCATGGCTGAACGGCCCGTCGACACCGCGTTCTCCTCACTGTTCACGTTCTAGAACCAACCGTCATCCTGTCAGAAACGGCGGTCCTTGGTTCGCCCTTTACCTTGGCGTTCACCAAGCCGTGGCTCAGTGTCCGCATGACCATGCGGCCGTGGCCGTCGCCTGCTGGGCCTGGGCGCGCAGGCGGCGCACCGCATCGGCCGGGTCGTCGGCGCCGTAGACGGCCGAACCGGCCACGAAGACGTCCGCGCCCGCCTCAGCACAGCGTTCAATGGTCGAAGACGAAACCCCTCCGTCCACTTGCAGCCACATCTGGAGGCCGTGCCGTGCGATGAGCTCCCGGGTACGGCGGATCTTCGGCAGCATGATGTCGAGGAACGCCTGGCCGCCGAAGCCGGGTTCGACCGTCATCACCAGCAACATGTCGAGTTCGGGCAGGAGATCCTCGTACGGCTCGATCGGCGTCGCCGGCTTGAGCGCCATCGACGCCCTGGCACCCTTGGCCCGGATCTCGCGCGCCAGCCGCACCGGCGCGCGTGCCGCCTCCACGTGGAAGGTCACCGATGCGGCGCCCGCCTCCACGTACTGCGGGGCCCAGCGGTCCGGGTCCTCGATCATCAGGTGGCAGTCGAGCGGCACGCCCGACGCCTTGCCGAGCGACTCGACGACCGGCACGCCGAGCGTCAGGTTCGGCACGAAGTGGTTGTCCATCACGTCGACGTGCAGCCAGTCGGCGCCGTCGGGGCCCGATACGGCTGCGGCCTCGTCCGCCAGCCGGGCGAAGTCGGAGGACAGGATGCTGGGACTGATCTGAACGGCCATGCCGCCAAGCCTGCCACGCCCCGCGCCGCACGGCGGACTCGGGACCGCCGCCCGTGCGCTCGGTCCGCGCCCGGCCACCCACCGCGGCGCCCCGACCGCCCGCACCGGGCGGGCCGGGCGGCTTGCCCACGGGTGCGCCCCGGGGTCCGGCGGCTGCCGTCCGTACGGCCGGTGGGCCCGGCCCGCGCCGCGTCCGGGTGGCCTACGGCAACGGCGTGACCTGCGGCTTCGGCGGCGGGCCCACGCACCGGGGCGATGCCGTGCGTGGGCCGTGGTCACCTCGCGCCCTCGGGCCCGGGGCACCGGCCGGTCCCCACGTCCCGCTCAGCGCGGGGGCCTGGCCAGACCCGACTGGTAGGCGTAGACGACCAGTTGGGCGCGGTCGCGGGCGGCGAGTTTCGTCTTGGCGCGCTGGACGTGGGTGCGTACGGTCAGCGGACTGACGAAGAGCTCCCGGGCGATCTCCGCATCCGACTTGCCGTCCGCGACGAGGCCGAGCACCTCGCGCTCGCGGGCGGTCAAAGTGGCCAGTTGGGCGGCGAGCGCCGGTGGGGCGTCCGGGGCCGGGGTGGCCAGGAACCGGGTGATCAGGGAGCGGGTGGCGGCGGCCGACAACAGTGCGTCACCGGCCGCGACGGTGCGGATGCCGGCGAGGAGGGCATCGGCCGACACGTCCTTGCCGAGGAAGCCGCTGGCCCCCACCCGCAGCGCCCGGGCGATGTGCTCGTCCGTCTGGAAGGTGGTGAGGATCAGGACGCGGGTGTCCCGCAGCGCGGGGTCGGCGCAGATCTCGGCCGTCGCGGCGAGCCCGTCCGTACCGGGCATGCGGATGTCCATCAGGACGACGTCGGGACGGTGCGCGCGGGTGCCGGCGACGGCGCTCGTACCGTCCGCGGCCTCGGCGACCACCGTCAGGTCCGCACAGGAGTCGATCAGCATCCGAAACGTCGCCCGCAGCAGGGTCTGGTCGTCGGCGAGGAGTACGCGGATGGTCATGGGGCCCTTCACGGGTCGGTGGGTGGCGGGTCGGGGGCAGGCACGGCCTACGGGTGGGTTGGCACCAGGGTCGGGCAAGGGTCAAGGGTGGATGGGGAGTTCGGCGGTGACGGCGAAGCCGCCTTCCGGGCGGCGGCCGGCCCGGAGCCGGCCGCCGGCGCCGCGGGCCCGCTCCCGCATGTTGATCAGACCGAAGCCGCCACCGGGCAGCGCGGGCCCACCGCTCCCACCACCACCGCCACCACCATCGCCCCCGCCACTTCCCCTGCCACTCCCCCTCCCACCGCCATCGCTGACCGTGAGCGTCAGCAACTCGTGCGTATAGCCGAGTCTGACCTGCGCGGTTCCCGTCGCGGCGTGCTTGGTGACGTTGGTCAGCGCCTCCTGGACGATCCGGTACGCGGTGAGGTCCACGCCGGGTGAGAGCGGGCGTTCCGCACCGTCCACCACCACGCTGACCTGGAGCCCGGCCGCGGCGAACGCGGTGATCAGTTCGGCGAGCCGACCGAGCCCGGGCGCCGGCTCGGCCGGGTCGACCCCGTCGTCCGGATCGTCGGGCTGGCGCAACAGGCCCACGGCCGCCTGGAGTTCGCGCAGGGCCGATGCGGTGGTGTGGGACAGCGCGCCGAGTATCTGCTCGGCCTGCTCCGGACGGCTGCGGACCAGATGGGCCGCGGTGCCCGCCTGCGCGTTGGCCAGGGCCATGTGGTGGGCGACCACGTCGTGCAGTTCGCGGGCGATGCGCATGCGCTCCTCGCCGACCCGGTGCCTTGCCTCCTCTTCGCGGGTGCGCTCGGCGAGTTCGGCGCGGGTGTGGACCGCCTCCAGGTAGGCGCGCCTGGCCTGGACGGCGGCGCCCTGGATGACAGGGAGCAGCAGCCAGAAGACGGTCGGCCCGACCCGGTCGGTCCAGGGCAGTACGGCGTCCTCCGAGCGCAGCGCCGCGTACACGATCAACCCGGTGACCCCGAGGCCGTACAAGTGCGCGGTCCGCTGCGGCACCCGTACGGCCAACTCGTACAGCGCCACGATGACCGGGAGCAGCAACAGCGGGCCGAGCTCGTAGCCGAGCGCGCCGGAGGCGGCGGCGACCCACCCGGTGCCCAGCACGGCCGCGCCCGGGTGCGTACGGCGGAACAGCAGGGTGCAGCAGGAGCCGGCGGCGATGACCGTGCCGGCCGTCCAGCCGGGGCCGCCGCGGTCGTACTGCTTGGCGGTGATGACGTACACCAACGCCAGGAACGCCCCCTCGACGAGCCGGGGGTGCCGGTCGGCGTACCGCTGCAAGCTGGCGAGCATGAGTTCTCCGGTCGTGAGCCTTGGCCCATGGTCGGCGACGGGGTGGACTGGCGGCCAGCGGTCCCCGCGGGGGGGCGGAGTGCCGGGCCGCAGCGGCGCGGCCCGGCCACCGCTCAGGCGCGCGGGGCGTCTTCCGGTCCGCCGGCGGTTGCCGGCAGCGGCCCGCCGGGCGCGGCCGGGCGCAGGTCCGCGCCCTCCACGTCGACCCGCGGCAGCAGCCGGTCCAGCCAGCGCGGCAGCCACCAGGCGGCCTCGCCGAGCAGGGCGAGTACGGCGGGGACGAACGCCATCCGGACCACGAAGGCGTCGAAGAGCACGGCGCTCGCCAGCCCGAAGCCGACCATCTTGACCATGGAGTCCGCGCCCGTCATGAACCCGCCGAACACCGCCATCATGATCAGCGCGGCGGCCACCACGACCCGCGCGCTGTGCCCGAACCCGGTGGCGACGGCCTGGCCCGACCGCTCCCCGTGCACGTACGCCTCGCGCATCCGCGAGACCAGGAACACCTGGTAGTCCATGGCCAACCCGAAGACGATGCCGACCAGGAAGATCGGCATCAGGCTCATGACCGGCCCGGTCTGCTCCACGCCGAAGACGCCGGCGCCGTGGCCGCGTTGGAAGACCGTGACGACTACGCCGAGGGCGGCCAGCACCGACAGCAGGAAGCCGAGCGCGGCCTTGAGCGGCACCAGCAGTGACCGGAAGACCACCAGCAGCAGGACGAAGGCCAGCCCGACGACGACCACCAGGTACGGCACCAGGGCGTCCTGCATCTTCTGCGCGACGTCGATGTTGAGCGCGGTGGTGCCGGTGACCTCGAAGGTGGCGCCGGTGTCGGACTCGGCCGCCGGCCGCAGGGCGCGGATGGCGTGTACGAGGTCCTTGGTGCGCTCGCTGGTCGGCGCGTAGGCGGGCGTGACGGTCAACACCGCGGTGTCCCGGGCCCGGTTGAACTCGGTCCGGGAGACCGCGACCACGCCTTCGGTGCCGGCGATCCGGTCCGCGACCCGCCCCGCGGCGGCCGTCGGCCGTACGGTCCCGCGCAGGTCCACCACGACGGTCAGCGGGCCGTTGAACCCGGGCCCGAAACCCTCGGCGAGCGCGTCGTACGCCCGCCGCTCGGTGGTCGACGTGGGCTTCGCCTCGTCGCCCGGCATACCGAGTTGCAGATCCACCGCCGGCACCGCGAGCGCCCCGAGCCCCACGACCGCGGTCACCAGCACCGGCACCGGGCGGCGCAGCACGAAACCGGCCCACCAGGCGCTGGCCTTGCCCGCGGCGGGGGCGCCGGCAGCGACGCCTGCTGCCCCACCCCGTTCCGGCCACTCCGAGCGGCCCGCGCCCGCCCGGCCGAACCGGATGCGCCGGGCACCACGGTTGGGCCGGTCACCACGGGCGCCCCCGCCCCCAGTACCCGGGTCAGCCCGCCGGTCCCGGCGGGCGAGGACCGCGTGCGGCCACCAACCGAGCAGCGCCGGCACCAGGGTCAGCGCCACCAGCACGCCGACCGCGACCGCCCCCGCGGCGCCCAGGCCGATCTTGGTGAGCATCGGGACGCCCACCACCGCGAGGCCGGCCAGCGCGATGATGACGGTCAGCCCGGCGAAGACGACCGCGGCGCCTGCGGTGCCGGTGGCCAGCCCCACCGCCTCCTGCGGGCCGTGGCCGCGCCCGCGCTCCTCGCGGTAGCGGGAGACGATGAACAGGGAGTAGTCGATGCCCACGGCGATGCCGAGCATCATCGCCAACTCGCCAGTGGTCGACGACAGGCCGAGCGCACTGCCGAGCGCGGTGATCGCGAACATGCTCACCGCCACCCCAACCAGCGCGGTGACCAGCGGCAGCCCCGCGGCGGCCAGCGACCCGAAGGTGATCAGCAGCACCACGGCGGCGACCCCGACGCCGAGCGCCTCGCCGACCCCGGCCGAGCCCTCGCCCTCCAGCGCGTTGCCGCCCGCCTCCACGGTCAGCCCGGCCGCCCTGGCCCGCTCGACGGCACCGGTCAACTGCTTGCGGCTGGCGTCGCTGACCTCGTCCTCCGTCACCTCGTACGCGACGGTGGCGTACGCCGTGCCCGCGTCCTCGCTCACCCCGCGGCCGGCGAACGGGTCGGACACGTCGGCCACTTGCGACCCGGTGGCCACGTCGGTCAGCAGCGCGTCGATGGTCGCGCGGTGCTCGGCCGAGGTGATCCGCTGCCCCTGCGGGGCGACGAAGACGAGGCGGGCGTTCGCGCCGTCCGCCTCGCCTTCCGGGAACCGTTCGTTGATGAGGTCGAACGCCTGCTGCGCCTCGATGCCCGGCATGGACGTCGAGTCCTCCGGGGGCTCGGGCGCATGGGCCGACGCGAAGAAGAGGGCGGCCAGCGCGGCCACCCACAGGAGCCCGACCCGGCGGCGGCGCCGATGCGCCCAACGCCCCAGCCGAGAAAGGTAACTGGCCATACGAGAGGTCTCCGTAACTGCTCTGGGGAACCCCTCAAGCCTTTCCGGACGGCCCCGGCGCGTCGTCCGCCGTGCCGACAATCCGGGCTACTCACTATCGAGTACGTCCGCCACGGGCCGTCATCGCGCGCGCGTACCCGGGCGGCTTCACACCGTGCGCCCGGGCGCGTACCCCCGGCCCGTGCGGGCGGGGGGGGCCGCCCGGCTCAGCCCGCCGCGGGCTGCTCCACCGGCGCCTCGGTGTCGGGTAGGTCGCGCTCGCTGCGCATCGGGCTCGCGGCGAGGATCAGCCAGCAGGAGGCGACGATCGCCGTCATGATCCACACCGCGGACCGGTAGCCGACCACGTCCCCGAGCACGCCGCCGAGCAGCGAACCGAGGGGGATGGTGCTGTGGTTGATGACCATGGCCGTGGCCACCACCCGGCCGAGCAACTGCGGCGGGCAGTAGGACTGCCGGAAGCTGCCCACCACGATGTTGGCGACCGCGACGCCGATCCCGACGGCCAGCGCGCCCGTGACGAACAGCCAGACGCCCGGCCCCGGCGTGGTCAGCGGCATCAGCAGCGCGAAGGGCGCGGTCACCGCCTGGAAGACCAACAGCCCCCGGGCCGAGCCCACCAGGCGGCTGATCCGGGTGGCCAGCAACGCGCCCACGATGCCGCCGACGCTGCCGCTGGCCAGCACGAGCCCCACCATCGCCGGGCTGAGCCCGACGGTGCGCACCAGGAACACCACCTGCACGGCCTGATAGCCCATCAGCGCCATGTTGACCGTGGCGCCCCAGATCACCATCGGCCGCAGGTACCTGTCCCGGGCCACGAAGCGCAGCCCCACCGCGATCTGCCGGCGCAGCGGCACCCGTTCCGCGGTGGGCGCCTTGGCGGGCTCGACCACCTCGATCCGCGTCAGGCACACCGCGGAGACCAGGAAGGTGACCGCGTCGACCACCAAACCGGCCACCGTGCCGACGAGTTGGGCCAGCACGCCCATCGCCCCCGGCCCCGCGGCCCGGGTCGCGGCCTCGCTGCCGTGCAGCTTGGCGTTGCCCTCCATCAGGTCCCGGCCGTGCAGCACGGTCTTGACGTACGTGTGGTAGGCGGTCTTGAAGTACACCCCGGTGGTGCCGCAGATCAGGGCGACGACGATCAACTGGGTCAGGGTGAGCGCGTCGAGCCAGGCCGCCACCGGAATGCTCACCAGGGCCGCGCCCGCCACCAGGTCGCACACGATCATCACCGACCGCTTGCGCATCCCGTCCACCCAGGCCCCCACCGGCAGCCCCACGACCAGCCAGGGCAGCCACACCGCGGCGGCGACGAGCCCGACCGCGGTGGCACCCGCGTCCAGCGCCACCACCGTGATCAGCGGCAACGCCACCGACGTCATGCTGTTGCCCAACCCGCTGACGGTCTCGCCGATCCACAACAGCCGAAAGTCCCGCTGGGCCAACACGCCCCACCGTCTTCGGGACCGATCGGATATCTCTTCCGTTCCTTCTGCCTCTCCCGACTCATTCACCCGACGAATCATGCACGCCCCGCCAGCAACACGCTGTACCAGCCAACTGGTTGCTCCGTCACATCGCGGAAATCGGACGGCCGGCGCGGTGGTTCGTACCGTTACGCGAATACGGGGCCTGTGTGGCCACCCGGAGTCAGCGGCTGTGGGCGGGTAGCCGGAAACGGCCGCGGAGGCGGAGGCCCGGCGGTGGGTCGCGGCCCTCGGCAGCGGCCCGGGGCGCGGCCGGCGAGAGCGCGGAGCCGGGCCGCGGGCCCGCGGCCCCGGCTTGGCCCCGTTGGGATCGGGCCGGGCTGACGTCAGCCCGTACGCCGCAACAGCGCCAAGTACATCGCATCGGTGCCGTGCAGATGCGGCCAGAGCTGCACGTCAGGCCCTTCGCCCAGGTCGGTGACGCCGGGCAGCAGGGGGCGGGCGTCGATCCACTCGGCGCCGCCGGTGGCCTTGAGGACGTCGTCGACGACCGCCCGGGTCTCCGCCAGGTGCGGCGAGCACGTCGCGTACGCCACCACACCACCCACCCGGGCCGCCGCCAGCGCCTCGCGCAGCAGTCCGCGCTGGAGCGGGGCGAAGCCCTCCAGGTCCTCGGGGCGGCGGCGCCAGCGGGCCTCGGGGCGGCGGCGTAGCGCGCCGAGCCCGGTGCACGGCACGTCCACCAGGACCCGGTCGAAGGAGCCGGGCCGCCACGTCGGGCGGGTGCCGTCGGCGCAGATCACCTGGTACGGGCCGGGGTTGCCGGCCAGCGCCCGGGCCACCAGCCTGGCCCGGTGCGGCTGCTTCTCGGAGGCGAGCAGCGCCGCGCCGCGCTCGGCGGCCAGCGCCGCGAGCAGGGCGGCCTTGCCGCCGGGTCCCGCGCAGCCGTCGAGCCAGCGCGCGTCCGCACCGTCGAGCGGGGCGTTCGCCAGCGCCATGGCCACCAGTTGGCTGCCCTCGTCCTGCACACCGGCCCGGCCCTCGCGCACCGCGTCGAGCGCACCGGGCTCGCCGCCTTCGACGAGCCGTACGGCCTGCGCCGACCAGCGGCCGGGCAGCGCGCGGTCGGGCCCCGCAGCCGCCAGCAGCTCGGCCGCGGTGGACCGGCCCGGGCGGGCCACCAGGGTCACCTCGGGTCGTTCGTTGTCGGCCGCGAGCAGCGCCTCGACGCCCGCCCGGCCACCGCCGAGCGCGTCCCACAGCGCGGAGACCACCCAGCGCGGGTGGGCGTGCATGACGCCCAGGTGGGCCTCGGCGTCCTCCTCGTAGGGCGGCGCGACGCGGCGCAGCCACCCCTCCAGGTCGTCCGCGGCGATCTTCCTGAGCACGGCGTTGACGAACTTGGCCCGCCCGTCGCCGAGCACCACCCGGGCCAGTTCCACGCTGGCGCTGACCGCGGCGTGGGTGGGGATCCTGGTGCCGAGGAGCTGGTGCGCGCCCAGGCTGAGCACGTCGAGCACCGGCGGGTCCACCTCGCGCAGCGGCCGGTCGACGCAGTCGGCGATGATCTCGTCGTACGTGCCCTGCCAGCGCAGCGTGCCGTAGACCAGTTCGGTGGCGAGCGCCGCGTCCCTGGCGTCGAAGGAGCCGTCCTCCCTGGCCTTGCGGAGCAGCGGGGGCAGCACCAGGTTGGCGTAGGCGTCCCGCTCGTCGACGGCCCGCAGCGCCTCGAAGGCGAGCACCCGTACGGGGTCCTTCTTCGGCCGGCGGTAGGGCTTGGCTGGGCGGCGATCGTTCACGAAAGGTGCTCCGGAGCTGGGAAGACGAACGGCCCCAGCCTACGTGCCACGGCGTGGCGGGCGCTTCAAGCCCCGGCGGCGGCTCACCCGACCGCCGGCCGCACCGCGTCGTGAACGAGCCGCAACTGCTCGTCCACCCCGGGCAGCCCGGGCAGCTCGCGCCCGGTGAACAGCCGCACCAGCGTCGGATCGACGATCGCACAGATCACGTGGTTGACGCCGGCCGGGCGGAGTTGGGTGCGGATCTGCTCCGCGCACTGGGCCGGCGTCCCCGCAATCGCGAGCCGCGCGACGACGCCCGGGTCGGTCAGCTCGATGCCACGGGCCGGATCGCCGGCGCGCACCGCGGCCACCACCGGCCGCAGGGCACCCGGGTCGACGCCGTTGCGCAGCAGTTGCTCGTCGGAGACGGCCGAGGCGTACGGCCCGATCATGCTGCGGGCCGCTTCCCTGGCGAGCGCCCCGTCCGGGCCGGTGGCGAAGACCACCCAGGCGCCGATGTCCAGGTCGCGCCAGTCCCGCCCGGCCCGTTCGGCACCGGCGCGCAGATGGCGTACGGCGTACTCGTACGCCTCCCGGGTGGCGCTCATCGAATGGTGGCAGCCGTCCGACGACTCACCCGCCGCGACGAACGACCTCGGCCCGCGCATCGCCCCCAGCTTCAGCGGCACCCGCTGCTGCACCGGACGGGCGAAGGTGAACAGCCCCTCGTACGAGGCGAACGCGCCCCGCCGGGTGATGGCCCCCTCGTCGAGCAGGGTGCGCACCACGCCGAGCGCCTCCTTGACCCGGGAGAGCGGGCGGTGGGCTGCGCCGTCGATGCCGTACTGGGCGAGGAGGCCGCAGTTCCCGCTGGCGAGCACCGCCTCGGCCCGGCCGCCGGAGAGCTCGTCCAAGGTGGCGAGCGCCTGCGCGATCAGCGTCGGATCGCGCAGGGTGACCGGCGAAGCGCAGGTGCCCAGCCGGATGGTGCGGGTCTGCCCGGCGGCCACCGCGAGCAGTTGCCACGGGTCCTTGTGCCAGGTCTCGTCCGCGACGTAGCAGGCGTGGAAGCCCAGCGCGTCGGCCAGCCGGATGGAGGCGAGGGACTCGACCAGCGGGTAGTCGGGGAGCAGGGCGTAGCTGAACCGCATGGGCGCCGCCTCATCGCAGCGGAAAGGGGCCTGGGCGGGCGTACGGGAGACACTGAACGCGCCGTGCGGACACGGGAGTTGGGGCCATCCGGACGCCGTCCCGGAAAGTGTTGGCGAGCTTGCCCCGGCCTGTCCAGGGTGCGGAGCGGATGGGATGGGGCGTACGGCTGCGGCCTGCGGACGGGACGGGGCCCGCGGGGCCCGGACGCGGGGTGCGCGCGTGGGATGCGTGCGCAGGGTGGGGCGAGGAGTGTGTACGCGAGGTGGGGCCGGCGGGAGCGCGTACGCGAGGTGCCCCGCCGGCCGCCGGGGCGCGGGGCGGCTGCGGGGCGGCGCAGCAAGGACCGCCGCGGCGGCTACGCCTCGAAGTGCTCCCCCGCCGCGATCCGCACCCCGCGCGCCCAGTCTGCGCCGGCCATCGGCTTCTTGCCCTGCGGCTGCACCCACAGCAGTTCGACGGCGTGGCTGCCGGTGCCGGCGAACACGGCGTTCTTCGTCGCGGCCAGCTCACCGGGGGCGAGGTCGGTACGGTCGACGACCAGCCGTACGGACATCACCTTCAGCCGCTCGCCGCGGAAGAGGGTCCAGGCCCCGGGGGCCGGGGCGCAGCCGCGTACCACCCGGTCCACCCGCAGCGCGGGCGCCGCCCAGTCCAGTTGCGCGTCCGCGACCTCGATCTTGGGCGCGAGCGAGACGCCGTCGGCGGGCTGCGGCACCGGCTGCAAGGTGCCGTCCTCGATGCCGTCCATGGTCGCCGCCAACAGTCCCGAACCGGCGAAGGCCAGCCGTGTCAGCAGGTCACCGCTGGTGTCGGTGGGCCGCACCTGCTCGGTGAGCACCCCGTACACCGGCCCGGAGTCAAGGCCCTGTTCGATCAGGAAGGTGGAGGCGCCGGTCATCTCGTCACCGGCGAGCACCGCGTGCTGCACGGGGGCCGCGCCGCGCCAGGCCGGCAGCAGCGAGAAGTGCAGGTTGACCCAGCCGTGGGCGGGGATGTCCAGCGCCACCTTGGGCAGCAGCGCCCCGTAGGCCACCACCGGGCAGCAGTCGGGGGCGATCTCGCGCAGCCGGGCCAGGAAGTCCGCGTCGCGCGGCTTGGCCGGCTTGAGCACCTCGATGCCGGCCTCTTCGGCGCGCTGCGCCACCGGGCTCGCGACCAGCCGCCGACCGCGCCCGGCGGGCGCGTCGGGCCGGGTGACCACGGCCACCACATCGTGCCGGTCGGACGCGAGCAGTGCGTCCAGGGCGGGGACGGCGACCTCGGGGGTACCGGCGAAGACGAGCTTCATGTCTGGCGGACTACCTCTCACACGCTGCGGAACGGCGCCCCAGTCTAGGCCGCCGGCCGCGCGCGGGCCCGGTGCCGGGCCCCCGCTGGGCCGAGCCCCGATCGGGGGGCGTACGGGTCCGGCCCCGCGCGCCCCGGACCGTGACCACGAGGGCGGCTGGGGCGTTGGTCAAGTCAGATTGACCGAAATCGGGCTGCTCCAGCGGCCCGATCCTTATTCCCTGTCAATTTCAACGCCGGTTCGAGAGGCTTGTTCATGGCCGACCACGCAACCCACGACGCCCAGGCTCGGGCCAGCCTCCATCTGCTGGTCCGGGACATCGAGCGGGTCCGGCGGCAGGTGGACGCACTGCGTACGCTCACCGCCCAGCTCGGCAACGTCTACCGCCCGCGACGCACCGGCCCGTCCGCGGGCTTCGTCGTCTACGGGCGGGCACCAGCCCCCACCGTACGGCTGGCGCAGGAGCTGCGGGACAGCATCGAAACGCTGGTCACGGCCGCGGTGGACTTCGACCGTTCACTGGGCTTCTCGTGGGACGCGGTGGGGTCGGCGCTCGGCGTCACCAAGCAGGCGGTGCACCGCAGGTACGGCAGCCGGCGCTCCACCTCGGCCGCCGTCGGCGACGGTGAGGTGCTGCGCACGGCCGAGCGCCCGACGGAGACGGCCGTCCCCATCGTCCCCGCCGCCCGCTCCGTCCCGTCCCTCCCCGCCCCGTCGGCCGGGCCCGCCCTCCGCGAAGAGCCCCGCCCGGGCGCCCTCCCCGGCCCCCGCAACGGCTGACCGCCGCCGCCCCGTCCCCCACCTGCCGAACTCCCCGCTCTCCGCTCTCCACCCCCTGTTTCCTCCCCCTCCACACTGGCCCGGCGGCACCTCACCGCCGGGCCAGTGTGCTGCACGGGCCGAAGCGGGCCGGCCGTCGGCTACCGAGCCCGTACGCCCGCCCGTACGCGTCCCGCCTCCGCAGCGGCCTCCCCGCGGCCCGACCGGTCGGGCCGGCTTCCGCCGCCGTCGCCCGGCGACCGGGCCCGGCGGCGACCCCGCACCGGCACGGCACGCCGCACGCACCCACGGCCTCACCCCTCACCCGATATCGGGCGGGTCCACCCGCACCCACACCGGGTCGCCCTGGCGTCTGGTCAACCGCGTGGCCTGGGCCGACTTCAGTGCGCGAGCGAGTGCCGCGCCCTGGCCAGGGCGGACTCGGATCAGTGCGCGCTGCCACTCCTGCGCCCCGGCGGACGCCTCGAACGGCGTCGCGAGCCGCGGCTCGGCCGCCCCATCGCCCGCCCGGCCGCCCCGGCCAGGGCGCGGGTCGGCCGCCGGCACCGGGCCGAGCACCTCGGCCGTGTCCGGCAGCTCCAGCAGATCGAGCAGGTCAGCGACGGCCCCGCCGGGCCCGGAGACGGCCGCCATCCGGGAGACCGGCGGGAACCGCAGCTCGGCCCGCTCGGCCAGTTCACGCGCCGCGTGCCCGGCCGGGTCCCAGCGCACCAGGGCCTGCACCGGGCGCAGCGTCGGCTCGGCCACCACGGTCACCACGCCGCCCACGTCCTGCCCGCGCACCAGCGCCGCCGCCGCCAGCCAGCGGCGCAGCGCCTCCTCGCCGGCCCGCAGGTCGGGCCGCGACAACAGGGCCCAGCCGTCCAGCAACAAGGCCGCGGCATAGCCGGGACCAGCGGCGACGGGTTCGGCACCGGGCGTGGCGACCACCAGCGCAGGGCGGTCGGGGACGGTCGTCCGTATGTGGTCCCCGCTCGATGACAACACCGGCACCTCGGGAAAGGCCCGCCCCAACTCCTCGGCCGTGCGCTGCGCGCCCACCACCTGCGCCCGGGCCCGCCGCCCGCCGCACTCGGGGCAGTGCCAGTCGGGGAACCCGGTCCCGCACCAGCCGCAGCACAGCGCCGCGTCCGCGGCCGGCGCCTGGAGGGGCCCCTGACAGCGGGTGCAGCGCGCGGGCGTACGACAGCGGTCACAGGCGAGCCGCGGCACGTACCCCCGCCGCGGCACCTGCACCAGGACCGGGCCGTGCCGCAGGCCCGCGCGCGCCGTCTCCCAGGCCAGGCTGGGCAACCGCGCGGCCCGAGCGGCGCCGTCCCACCCCAGTTGCTCGTCGCCGACCGTGCGCACCAACGGGGCCGCGGCACGGGCGACTTCGCGCTCGGCCGCGAGCGGCAGCGCCCACCGGCTGTCCACGAGCTGCGCCGCCTCCACCGTACGGCTGACGCCGCCCAGCAAGAACGCCGTGCGCTCGTGCGCGCTGCGCAACAGCAGCACCTCGCGGGCGTGCGGCTGCGGCGCGTGCCGCTCGCTGTGGTTGGCGTCGCCGTCGTCCCAGATCGCGACCAGGCCGAGCCGGTGCACCGGGGCGAACATCGCGGCCCGGGTGCCGACCACGGCCCGCACCGCGCCCCGGTTGATCGCGAGCCAGCGGCGGTAGCGCTCCTCGGGGCCGCTGTCGGCGGTGAGCAGCGCATGGCGGCCGGCGCCGAGCAGCGCGGTGAGCGCGGCGTCCACCCGCGCGGCACTGCGCCCGTCGGGCATGACGGCCAGCGCCCCGCGCCCGGAGGCGAGCGTGGCGGCCATCGCCCGGGCCAGTTCGTCCGGCCACTGCGGGCCCGGCAGCGCGGTCCACACCGCCCGCGGCGCATCGCCCCTGGCCAGCGCCTGCAAGAAGCTGGGCCCGTGCGGATAGCGCCGCCAGCCGCCCGGCTCCGGCGGCCCCGGCGGTGGCAGCGGCGCCGGCGACGGCTGGGCCTCGACCCGGGCGTGCCGCTGCGGTACGGCGAGTTGCAGCACGTCGGCGAGGGAACCCGCATACCGGTCGGCCACCAGCCGGCACACCGTGAGCAGCCCCGGCCCGAGCGCCAGCTCGGGCGAGAGGACCTGGGCGATGACGGCCAGCGGCCCCTGGTAGTCGGATTCGGCCACCCGCTCCAGGATGTAGCCGTCGAGCAGCCCGCCACCCTCCCGGCGCCCGCCCCGCACCTGCCCCGTCCCGGCCCCGAACCGCACCCGCACCCGCACCCCCGGCAGCGCCGTGGCGTCCAACTCGGCCGGCACCGCGTAATCCCACAGCTTGTCCAGGTGCACCGGCCCCTTGTCGACCAACACCCGCGCCACCGGCAACTCCTTGGCCAACGGCGCCCCCCGCCACGTGCGCGGCTTGGCCTTGGGCACCTTGGTCTTCCGCACGGTCTCCCGAATCAACGCAAGCTGCTCCCCCACCTCTCCCCCACCAGCCCCGTCTCCCCCACCCCGCACACCAGCTCTGCTTTCCCCACCCCGCACGCCAGCTCTACCTTCCCCGCCCCGCACACCAGCCCTGCTTTCCCCACCCCGCGCGCCAGCCCCGTGGTCCCCACCGGAACGCCCCACGCGCCCCGGCCCACCTCCCGACTGCTCGTTCTCGCTGCTCACAGCTCCAGTCTTAGCAGACGGGTACGACAGGGGCGGGGTGGCCGGGAGGTGGCCGCCGGCCGTGGGAGGCCCCCTCGACAGGGCCGATGCCTTTCCCGTTGCCTGTCCAACAGGAAACGGGAAACACCCCATTTCGCCTTGTTCCGCCGTGCCGCCTGCCGCACGCTGACTCGCGGTGACAGGCGGCTGCTCGGGGAACCGTGACGGAGGTTGACGTGCTGGAGCAGCCACAGGAATTCGGCCGGGAGCTACGCAGGCGGCGGCTGGCCGCACGGCTGTCGCTCGCGCAGTTGGGCGCGTTGGTGCACTACAGCAAGGGCCAGCTCAGCAAGGTGGAACGCGGACTCAAACGCCCCACCGTCGAGCTCGCCCGGATGTGCGACGCACGGTTGGAAACGGGCGGTGCCCTCTCCGCCCTCGTGGCGGGCCCCAGGACCGAGGCTCGCGACGCCCGCTCCAGTGACGACGGTGAGGTGTGGTTGATGCAGCTCAACAAGGACGGATCGAGTGCGTTCCAGCCCGTGGCCCGTAGGCAGGTGATCACGGCGGGGGCCGGCTCGGTGCTCGCGATCGGCGCCGGCGGCGGGATGCCCGTACCGGCCGATGTGCTGGGAGCCGGCCTCGTCGACACCTCACGGGCACTGTTCGACCAGTTCCGCCGGCTGGGGCAGACCTCGGGGCCCAGCACCCTGCTGCCCGTGCTCATCGCCCAGACCCACAGCCTGGAGCAGCTCGCGGCGCGCTCCGGCACCCGGACCCGGCACGACCTGCTGGTCCTGGCGTCGCGCTACGCGGAGTACACCGGGTGGATGGCGCAGGAAGCCGGTCAGGACGCCGGCGCCCTGTGGTGGACGGAGCGGGCCGTGGAGCTGGCCACGGCCTGTGACGATCGGGAACACGCCGCGTACACCGTGGTGCGCAGGGCGTTGATCAGCCTCTTCCGCGGCGATACCGCGCAGGCCAGTGGGCTCGCCGAGCACGTGTTGGCCTGCGACGCATCGCCGCGGGTCCGTGGCATCGCCGCCCAGCACCTCGCCCAGAGCCTGGCCGTCGAGGGCGCGTACGACGCCTGCATGCGCAACCTGGACCGGGCCCGCGACCTCCTGGCACGCAGCAGTGACGACGGCGCCAAGCCCGTCATCGGAGCCTCGCACCTGCCGGACGTCGCGGCCATGTTCACCGGGTGGTGCCTGTACGAGCTCGGCCGGCCGACCCGGGCGGCCGAGACGCTGGAGCGGGAGATCGGCCGCCTCCCGGCGCACGCCCTGCGCACTCGGACGCGCTACGGCGTGCGTGCCGCGCTCGCGCACGCCGCGGCGGGCGAGATCGAACGGTCCTGCGTCCTGACCCGGGAGCTGCTCGGTTCGGTCGGCCTGGTGCATTCCGCGACCATCCGGGCGGATCTGCGCCGGCTGTCCAGGACCTTGAACCGCTATCCGCGGCACCGTTCCGTGCGCGAGCTCAGCCCCGACCTCGCCCTCGCCGCAAGTGCCTCAGCCGCGTAGTCGCTCCACGCACCACCGAAGCCGACCAACGAACCGGGGAGACTCCCATGCACGAGATATTCATCAACTACCGCACGGCCGGCGGCAAGACCACGGCGTACCTGTTCAACGAGGCGCTCTCGCAGCGCTTCGGAACCGACAGCGTCTTCCTCGCCCGCAAGTCCATCGACGTCGGGACGAACTTCGACTCGGTGCTGTGCACCGCGGTGCGGCGCTGCGCGGTGTTCCTGGCACTCATCGACGGGGGCTGGATCGACACCCCGCACGCCAAGCGGCCCAACCGCCGGGCCTTGACCGACCCGCAGGACTGGGTGCGCCGCGAGCTTGAGGAGGCGTTCGCGTACGGGGTGCTGGTGGTGCCGGTCCTCATCGGCCGGACCACGGAACAGCTCGATCCCCGCCGCCTGCCGAAGTCGATCGCCCAGCTCGCCGAGTGCCAGTACGAACGGTTCACCGAACGCGGCGGCGCCGCCGACCTCGACCGGCTCGGTGATCGCCTCGTCAGCTCGGTGCCGGTGCTGGCCAAGCTCGACCAGCGGGCGAGCCGGCCCGCGCCGGCGGACCCCGAGCCCGGCCCGCCCCGCCCCACCGGCCAGAGCGGCGGCATCGGCACGCTCACCGGGAACCTCGGCACGTTCGTGGGCGAGGCGCACGGCCCGCTGCACACGGGGAACGGCGACCAGATCAACGGGGACCAGATCCGGGGCGACCAGATCAACGGCGGACAGGTCAACGGGGACCAGATCAACGGCGGGCAGTTACATCGGCCGGAGTTCAACGGCGGTCATGCCCAGTACATCGCGGGTGACAACCGTGGCGGCATCCACCAGCGCTTCGAGGCCCCCCAAGAGCCCGAGGACGGCGAGGACCGGTGAACGACCCGTTGGCGGAGCACATCGCGACCCACCTGGGCGCGGCCTTCGGCCCCACCCACACCGGCGAAGGGCACCAGTTCAACATCATCCAGGCCGCCCTCTCGCAAGCCGAGGAGCGGATCGACACGCCCCGGCAGACCATCGCCGAAGACGACCTGGGGTGGCTGAGCCGCTGCTTCGTCTACCCCGACCAGTTCCGCCAGGCCCGCGAACTGCTGCGCAGCCAGGGCCTCGTACTCCTGACCGGTCAACCGGGCAGCGGCCGGCGAGCGGCGGCGCTGGTCCTGTTGCACGAGCTCGCCGGTGCCGCCGGCAGCTTCCACGAACTGCCCGACACGAGCGACAGCGAGGACGGGGCCGCGCTCGACCCGCGGATGATCGGCAGGGGCGACCGGATGCTGCTCGACCTGTCGGGCAGCGACGAGACGTGGTACCTGAAGGTGCAACAGGAGCTGTCCGCCTTCCGCGCACAACTGCGGGAGCAGGACGCGCGGCTGGCCGTCGTCCTCCCCCACCACCTCGGCTATCTGCGGGAGAACAGCCACCGGCAACTCACAGTGCACCTGGGCCGGCCAGACGCCCGCAGCGTCCTCATGCGCCACTTGCGCCACCACGGCATCGTCCCCGATCTGGCCGACCTCGGCTCAACGGAGCTGACCGAATACCTCGTGTACGCGCCGGCCCGCGATCTCGCGGGCCTGGCCGACCTCATGCGTCGCGAGCGCGACGCACATCCCGACCCGCCGTACGGCATCGGGGACTGGCGCGACCGGGCGCTGGCCGGCATCACCGACCACACGCCCGAGGTGGCACGGTTCGTCGTCTCCCTGACCGGCAGACAACGCGCCGTCGCCCTCGCCCTGGCGATGCTCCACGAGCGCTCGCCCGAGGTGGTCCACGAAGCGGCGGCCCACCTGTTGTCGATCGTCGACCACGCCGAGGACGACCGCCCGCGTTTCGACCGGACCGACCTCACCGAGGAGTTCCGTGCCGTCCGCGCACAGCACCGCGCAGGCGGAACCGTGCGGTTCGACACCCCGACGTACGCCAAGGCGGTCCGCACCCACTTCTGGACGTACTTCCCTGACCTCCGGCCCAGCTTCCAGGAGTGGGTGAGCCGCTGCGTCCGCTCCCGCCGCTTCGACGACACGGCGCGTGCCGCACTGGTGGCGTCCTTCGCTGAGCAGAGCCTGCGCTCCGACCGTCCCGATGATCTGTGGGAGTTGGCCGACCGCTGGTGCCGCTCTCCTGACGCGGCCCGCCTCATCCCCGACGCCGCCCAAGCACTGGCCGAGGGGCTCCGTCACGACCGGCACGGCCAGGCGTTCCGCCGCAAGGTCTACGAGTGGTCGCGGGAGAGCCGGTTGCCCTCCGCGTTCCGGTACGTCCTGGTGACGGCCTGCAAGAAGGTGGTGGCCGAGCGCCACCCCAGCCAGGCCCTGGTGCGGCTGCACCACCTCGCGCGCCAGGAGCGCACGACCCGCGACCGGCTGGCGCTTTCGGCCTTGCTGGCCCTGGCCACGCGTGAGGGCCGGCACTGCCGCTACCTGCTCGACCGGCTCCGCCCCGACGCCTGGCCCGCCGATGCGGAGATCTTCCTGGCCCTCGCCGAGGCCGCCTCGCGCACCCCGGCCCTGTACACCGAGCCGACCACCCGCGCCCGGCTGGGCACGGGCTGGGCTGCGGTGTTCGAGCACGGCGCGTACGACCGGTGGCGCCCCTGTGTCAACCACTGGTTGTCGGCCGCCCTCGCAGCGGACGCGTACGGTGCGGCGCTGTTGGACGTTCTCGTCGGGGCCGCCGCGAGCCGCCCGGGCCCGCTCAGCCGGCTGCACGTCATCGCCCGCGACTGGGCCGCGGCGCCCGGGCCCGGCCGGAGTGAGGTGGCCCGCCTGCTGGCCGACAAGATCGATGCCGCCCAGGGCATCGAGAGCCCCGCCTTCGCCCTGTGAACCCGGACGTGGGAGACGCACCATGAGCTCTGGTCGCAAGACCCTGACCGCCTTCCTGGCCACCATCTGCGCGCTGGTCCTCGGCATCGTCGGGCTGGGCGCCGGCTGGCCGCTGCGGGTGTATCCGCTGCTCGCGCTCGCCCTGATCGTCGCCTCGGCCCTGTTCGCCGGGGTTCCCAACCGACGCCGTGGCACCGTGCCGCAGCAGTTCCTGCTGGAGCCCGACCGCCCCATCGAGGAGCCGGAGCGGTGGGAGCGAGCGGTGTGCGCGGTGGCCCTGCCCAGCGCCGAGGAGGACTACGACTTCCTCTTCTCGGCCACCGTGCGGTGGTGCCCCCTGCCCGTCGCACCGGACGCCCCGCAGATCAATGCCGGCGCCCTGGCCGTGGATGCCGTACTGGACCGGGCCAGGCACATCGCCGCCCTCCACCCGCCGCACCGCGCCTCACTCACCCAGCACTACCTGCACGGCGCACTGGCCACCATGCTTCCCGATCCGACGGGGCGGGTCACGGCCATGGCCGAGGGGGTGGGCCTGCGGCTGAGCGACGCCGACGAAGAGCGCCTGCGCAAGCTGTCGACCGTACGCAAGGACGAGGAGATATGGGAGCACGAGCGCAACTGGGAACGGAACAAGCGGGCCTATCTGTCCAACGACGTGCTCAAGGACCCCGGTAGCGCGGTGGTGTGGTGGATGGCGCGCAACGACGACGCCATCGAGAAGACCGTGCACCTGATCGGGCCGCTGGCCCAGCTCTCGTCGGCCGCGCACAACCAGGAGGTGCCGGAGACCTTCCGGCACCTGGTGCCCACGGCCCGCCCCGAACAGGAGGCGCCGCCCACCGGCTCCATCCCGGCGGCGAACGGCCACGGCTCGACGGCCGGCCTCTTCTTCGACGGCACCGGGCCCGCGCCCGGGTCTGCCACATCGAACGGCAGCGGCTTCGCCGACCAGGTGGACCGGTTGATGACCAGTGCGGGGCTGGCCGCGGAGGGGCCCGAGCGCGCCCTGTTCGCCCGGCGCCTGGCCGACCTGCTCGTGGGCGCCGGGTGTGGCGAGCGGGCGGCCGAGGTACGCAGCGCCTTCGACGCCCCCGCGGCCCCCGCGGGGCCATCCGATCCGGAGCCCGCCGGCAGTTCGGACAACGCCGCAACCACAACCGACAGCTAACGCCCCCTCCCTTCTCCCACCACCCCGCCCCAAAAAACACCGCGGCCCCGAACCCCCAAAGGGTCCGGGGCCGCGGTGCGGCGCATGTTGTCGGCCCGTGCCGCGTGGTTGCGGCAGCGCGAATGGCGCGTGGGTCGGTGGGTTACAGGCCGGCGGCCTGGCGGAGGGCGTCCACCCGGTCCGTGCGCTCCCAGGTGAAGTCCGGCAGCGCGCGGCCGAAGTGGCCGTACGCGGCGGTCTGGGCGTAGATCGGGCGGAGCAGGTCGAGGTCGCGGATGATCGCGGCGGGGCGCAGGTCGAAGACCTGGGTGATGGCCTGCTCGATGCGCTCGGCGTCGACCGTGGCGGTGCCGAAGGTCTCCACGAAGAGACCGACCGGCTCGGCCTTGCCGATCGCGTAGGCGACCTGGACCTCGCAGCGCGCGGCGAGACCCGCGGCGACCACGTTCTTGGCGACCCAGCGCATCGCGTACGCGGCCGAGCGGTCCACCTTGGACGGGTCCTTGCCGGAGAAGGCACCGCCGCCGTGCCGGGCCATGCCGCCGTAGGTGTCGATGATGATCTTGCGGCCGGTGAGGCCGGCGTCGCCCATGGGGCCGCCGATCTCGAAGCGGCCGGTCGGGTTGACCAGCAGCCGGTAGCCCTCGGTCTCCAGCTTGATGCCGTCGTCCACCAGGGCCTTGAGCTCCGCCTCCACCACGAACTCGCGGATGTCGGGGGCGAGCAGCGAGTCCAGGTCGATGTCGGACGCGTGCTGCGAGGAGACGACGACGGTGTCGAGGCGGACGGCCTTGTCGCCGTCGTACTCGATGGTGACCTGGGTCTTGCCGTCGGGGCGCAGGTAGGGGATGGTCCCGTTCTTGCGCACCTCGGACAGCCGGCGGGAGAGCCGGTGCGCGAGGTGGATCGGCAGCGGCATCAGGTCGGGGGTCTCGTCACAGGCGTAGCCGAACATCAGCCCCTGGTCGCCCGCGCCCTGCTTGTCGAGGTCGTCGTCCTTGTCCCCGGCGGACGAGCCCTCGACACGGGCCTCGTACGCGGTGTCGACACCCTGGGCGATGTCGGGCGACTGCGCGCCGATCGACACTGAGACGCCACAGGAGGCGCCGTCGAAGCCCTTCTTGGACGAGTCGTACCCGATCTCAAGGATCTTGTTGCGCACGAGCGAGGCGATCGGCGCGTACGCCTTGGTGGTCACCTCACCCGCCACGTGCACCAGACCGGTGGTGATCAGGGTCTCGACGGCGACCCGCGAGTGCGGGTCCTCCTTCAGGAGGGCGTCGAGGATGGTGTCGCTGATCTGGTCAGCGATCTTGTCAGGGTGGCCCTCGGTGACAGACTCCGAGGTGAACAGGCGGCGGGACACATCGCTCCCTGGGGTTGCAGCGGCTGCTGGCTGAGCATGGGCGGAGACGCACGGGAGCTGCGCCCGACGCGAATCCGTGACCAGTTTATCGGTCACTCTCGCCGATTGGGCCGCGTGTCTCGCAACACGGGCGCAGGGTGACTCGTCCCACACGCTTGGTTGGGGTGAATTGTGCGTTCAACCACACAGTGGGCGGCCCTTTTGCGCCGAGTCGGCGGCGGGTCCCCAGGTCGCGCGGCCGGTCCCGGCGGGCGGGGAGGGCGGCCCCGCACCGGCCCAACGGCCGCTGGCCGCCCCGCAGTCCATGATCGGCGCCCGCGGCGCCGGGCGCGGGTGCGCCGCCGGGACCCACCGGCGCACCCGGTCGCGGAGCACGGACCATGAGCGCTCCCGCGCGCGTCCGCACTCCGCCACCAGCGGTCTCACATAGTGGTACGACTGCCTCAGACGGCCGGGCTCAGCGCGCGGGTGACCAGATCCCACACGGTTTCGGCCAGTGCTTCCTTGGGGCCGTACGGTACGGGCGTCTCGCTGCCGTCGGCGCCGAGCACCACGGCCTCGTTCTCCTCCGCACCGAAGGTCTTGTGCTCGCCGACCTCGTTGACGACCAGCAGGTCACAGCCCTTGCGGGCGAGCTTGGCCCGGCCGTTGGCCACCACGTCGTCGGTCTCGGCGGCGAAGCCGACGACCACCTGGCCGGTGCGCGTGCGCTCGGCGGAGAGTTCCGCGAGCACGTCCGGGTTGCGGACCAGCGCGATGGGCTCGGGCTCCTGCCCGTCCCGCTTCTTGATCTTGCCGGGTGCGTAGACGGCGGGCCGGAAATCGGCCACGGCCGCGGCCATGACCACCACGTCCGCGTCGGCCGCCGCCTTGAGCATCGCCTCGCGCAGGTGCAGGGCCGTGCCCACGCGTACCACATCGACGCCGGCCGGGTCGGGCAGCGCACTGTTCGCGGAGACCAGAGTGACCCGTGCGCCCCGGGCCACGGCGGCCCGCGCCAGCGCGTACCCCTGCTTGCCCGACGAACGGTTGCCGAGGAAACGCACCGGGTCCAGCGGCTCCCGGGTGCCGCCCGCGCTGACCACCACGTGGCGGCCGGCCAGGTCGTCGTGGGCGGGGTGCTGGCCGGTGGCCAGTACCCGGCGGCAGACCTCGAAGATCTCCGCGGGGTCGGGCAGCCGCCCCTTGCCGGTGTCCACGCCGGTCAGCCGGCCGACGGCGGGTTCGATGACGACGGCGCCGCGGCGGCGCAGGGTCGCCACGTTCTCCTGGGTCGCTGGGTGCTCCCACATCTCGGTGTGCATGGCGGGCGCGAAGACGACCGGACAGCGGGCGGTCAGCAGGGTGTTGGTGAGCAGGTCGCCGGCGAGCCCGTGGGCGGCCTTGGCGAGCGTGTCGGCGGTGGCCGGGGCGACCACCACCAGATCGGCCGCCTGCCCGATCCGCACGTGCGGCACCTCGTGCACGTCCGCCCAGACCTCGGTGGCCACCGGGTGGCCGGAGAGCGCGGACCAGGTCGCCTCGCCGACGAAGTGCAGCGCGGACGCGGTGGGCACCACCCGTACGTCGTGCCCGGACTCGGTCAGTCGGCGCAGCAGCTCACACGCCTTGTACGCGGCGATGCCGCCGCTCACGCCGAGTACCACCGACGGCTTCTCGGCCGCGGGCTGCGCGGCCGGCTCGGCTGCCGCCGGCTCCGGCTCGCCGCCTGTCGCAGGTCGGTCGGTCGGCTGCTTCGTGGGCTTGTCCATCGTTCACCTCTCCGCGCGCTGTCGCATCGGCCCCATGACACACCACGGGCCCGGCAGCCGCTCCACCGGCCCGTGCCGGAGGCGCCCGCTGCCGGGCCCGTGGTGAAGAGAACGTACCGCCCGCGGTGACTACTGGGCCGGGCCCTCGATGGCCTCGGAGGTCAGCAGGCCCGCGTTGATCTCGCGGAGCGCGATCGACAGCGGCTTCTCGTGGACGTGCGTGTCGACCAGCGGGCCGACGTACTCCAGCAGGCCCTCACCGAGCTGCGAGTAGTACGCGTTGATCTGACGAGCGCGCTTGGCGGCGTAGATCACCAGGCTGTACTTCGAGTCGGTGGCCTCAAGCAGCTCATCAATCGGCGGGTTGATGATGCCCTCGGGCGCGGTGATGGAAGAGGACACTCTCTGCCTTCCGATCGGGTTCAGCGGTTTCACAGACGCTGCGGCGATCCGCGTGGTGACGGTGTCACCCTTGCGTGGCCGCCGGTCGCCCGTGGCGACGGCGTCTGTCGGGACGCCAGCGCCGCGAACCGCGGCGCCGTCCCTGCCCCCGCCGAAGGTCTCGGCTGGGGGTCTTGGTCACGGGTGCGACCAAGGGGATGCCTCTGGAGCAAACCAGAGGGGTGGAGCAGGTGGAACAGGTCGTACGAGAAGCGGTGGAACAGGTTGGAGCAGTTTGGAACAAGGAGGGTCAAAGAATCAGAAAAGATCAGACCACTCGCATCAAGGCTAGCAGCTCGGCGCTGACGTCCTCGACGGAGGTGTTGACCAGGGTGGTGTCGAACTCCGACTCGGCGGCCAGCTCGACCTTCGCCGCCGCCAGCCGGCGCTCGATCACCTCGGGCGACTCGGTGCCCCGCCCGGTCAGCCGGCGCACCAGCTCCTCCCAGCTCGGCGGGGCCAGGAAGACCAACTGCGCCTCCGGCATCGACTCCCGCACCAGCCGGGCCCCCTGGAGGTCGATCTCCAGCAGCACCGGCTCCCCGGCCTCAAGCCGGTCGAGGACGGCGCGGCGCGGGGTGCCGTAGCGGTTGCCCGCGAACTCGGCCCACTCCAGCAGCTCCCCGTTGGCCACCAGCTTGTCGAACTCCTCGTTCTCGACGAAGAAGTACTGGACGCCGTGGCGCTCGCCGGGGCGCGGCTTGCGGGTGGTGGCGGAGACCGAGAGCCATACCTCCGGGTGGGCCTTGCGCAGATGCGCGACGACCGTGCTCTTGCCGACCCCTGAGGGGCCGGAGAGCACGGTCAGCCGCGGACGAGCGTCCGGAGTTACGGGGGATACCGCCTGCGAAGCGAGGGGGCTGGTCGCCCCCTGGGGGTGTGCTGCCATGCGGCGATTATCCAGGTTCCCGCGAGCCCCTGAGAACGTCAGGCGGCGCTGCCGCCGAACTCACGCTCCAGGGAAGCGATCTGGTTGGAGCCCAGACCGCGCACGCGGCGGCTCTCGGAGATGCCGAGCCGCTCCATGATCTGCTTGGCACGGACCTTGCCCACGCCGGGCAGGGACTCCAGGAGGGCGGAGACCTTCATCTTGCCGATGACGTCATTCTCCTGGCCCTGCTTGATGACCTCGTGCAGCGATGCGCCGGAGTGCTTGAGCCGATTCTTGACCTCGGCGCGCTCCCGGCGAGCCGCGGCGGCCTTTTCGAGCGCGGCTGCGCGCTGTTCAGGGGTAAGGGGCGGAAGAGCCACGCCTACGTCACCTCGGATATCGAACTGTCGGATACGGACCGGTGAGGAACCTAGTCGCCCCTCACCTGGGGAGCAACGCGCAACGCGCTTGTGCGTTCCTCCCCCGCTGCCTCAACGGCGTGGGAGGAGCCCCCACTCGTCGGAGACTAGCGGCCACGGCCGCTCCAGTCAGCGAGAACAGACGAAAAGTCCTGGTCAGACTCGCTCGACCAGGACTTTTCGGGGCAAATGCACCGGGTTCTGAGGTACTTATTTCACGGCGGCCCGTACTTCATCGGCGATCTGGGCCGCCGCGGCACGCAGTGCGGCGGCGTCCGGGCCGTGGCGCAGCACCCCGCGGCTGACGCTGGGGACCACGTTGCCGACCGCCGCGCCGAACACCGCGGGGAGGTCCGCCGGCGTGGCGCCCTGGGCGCCGATGCCGGGGGCGAGCAGCGGGCCGTCGATGGCGAGCGGGGCGCCCGCGGCGGTGGCCGCGTCGCCCAGCGTGGCGCCGACGACCGCGCCGAAGGAGCCGAGCGGGGCGCCCGCGGCGCGCTCGGCCGCGTTCTGCTCGGCGAGGTGGCCAAGGACGGTGGCAGCGACGCTGCGGCCGTCGGCCCGCAGCGCGTGCTGCACCTCGGCACCCTCCGGATTGGAGGTGAGCGCCAGCACGAACAGCCCGCTGCCGCTCGCCCGGGCCAGCTCGACCGCCGGCGCGAGCGAGCCGAAGCCCAGGTAGGGGCTGACCGTCAGCGCGTCGGAGAACAGCGGCGACGCCGGGTCCAGATAGGCGGCGGCGTACGCGGCCATGGTCGAGCCGATGTCGCCGCGCTTGGCGTCCATCAGCACCAGCGCCCCGGCGGCCCGGGCCTCGGCGACGGTGCGCTCCAGGACGGCGACCCCGCGCGAGCCGAACCGCTCGAAGAACGCGGACTGCGGCTTGAGCACGGCCACCTGGCCTGCCAGCGCCTCCACCACGGTGCGCGAGAAGCGCTCCAGGCCGGCCACGTCGTCGGCCAGGCCCCAGTCGGCGAGCAGGGCCGCGTGCGGGTCGATGCCCACGCACAGCGGGCCGCGGGCGTCCATGGCCCGCCGCAGCCTGCTGCCGAAGGGCTCGGCGGCGCCGTCGGCCTGCTGCGGGGCGTGCGGGTCGTTGGCTGCGCTCATGCCGCCTGCTCCTTGGTCTCGGCCCCGACCGCTTCGGCCAGGGTGGCGTACGGGCTGGCCGCCAGCCGCTCGGCCAGCCCCTTGTGCAGGGTGCGGCACCAGAAGGGGCCCTGGTAGATGAAGGCGCTGTAGCCCTGGATCAGGGTGGCGCCGGCCAGGATGCGCTCCCAGGCGTCGTCCGCGCTCTCGATGCCGCCGACGCCGACCAGGGTGACCCGGTCGCCCACTCGGGCGTACAGCCGGCGCAGTACGGCCAGCGAGCGGGCCTTGACGGGGGCGCCGGAGAGGCCGCCGGCCTCCGCGACCAGGGCCGGGTCGCTGGTCAGGCCGAGGCCGTCGCGGGCGATGGTGGTGTTGGTGGCGATGATGCCGTCCAGGCCGAGTTCGACGGCGAGGTCGGCGACCGCGTCCACGTCCTCGTCGGCCAGGTCCGGCGCGATCTTGACGAGCAGCGGGACCCGGCGACCGGGCACCGTGCGGTCGGCCGCCTCGCGCACCGCGGTCAGCAGCGGGCGCAGGTGGTCGACGGCCTGGAGGTTGCGCAGCCCCGGCGTGTTGGGCGAGGAGACGTTGACGACGAGGTAGTCGGCGTACGCGGCCAGCCGCTCGGTCGAGGTGACGTAGTCGGCGACGGCATCCGATTCGGGGACGACCTTGGTCTTGCCGATGTTGACGCCGACGGTGGTCTTGAAGGCCGGCCGGCGGGCGGCGAGCCGGGCGGCGACGGCCGCCGAGCCCTCGTTGTTGAAGCCCATCCGGTTGATCAGGGCGCGGTCAGGTACGAGCCGGAACAGGCGCTTGCGCGGGTTGCCCGGCTGGGCGTGGCCGGTGACCGTGCCGATCTCGACGTGGTCGAAGCCGAGCATGGTCATGCCGTCGATGGCGACGGCGTTCTTGTCGAATCCGGCGGCCAGCCCGAACGGGCCGTGCATCCGCAGGCCCAGCGCCTCGGTGCGCAGCGCCTTGTGGCGAGGGGCGAGCACGGCGGCGATGAAGGTGCGCAGGACGGGGATGCGGGCGGCGAGCCTGATCCAGCCGAAGGCCAGGTGGTGGGCCCGCTCGGGGTCCATGCGCTGGAAGAGGAGGCGGAAGAGGAGACGGTAGGGGTGCATGCGGTCGCGGGCTTTCGCTAGGCAGGTGGGCGGGGTGGGGGCTGCGGGCGGCGGCCGGGCGTGGCTGGATCGAAGCGGCCCGCTCCAGATCGGGCCGGGCCGAGACCAGGCCGCTCCAGCCCGGTCCAGGTCAGTCCGGATCGGGCCGGGCCGGGTCGGACCCCGGTGGGATCAGATCCTGCCCGGCCCGGCCGCCGCGCCGGCTACTCCTCGCCGCGGGCCGCGATGAGCTGCTTCGCATGCTCCTGGAGCGAGCGGACCCCGACGTCGCCCCTGGCCAGCGCCTCGATGCCCTGGACGGCCGCGGCGAGCGCCTGGACCGTGGTCAGGCAGGGCACGGCGCGGGCGACGGCCGCGGTGCGGATGTCGTAGCCGTCGAGCCGGCCGCCGGTGCCGTACGGGGTGTTGACGATGAGGTCGATCTGACCGTCGTGGATGAGCTGCACGATGGTCTTCTCACCGTTCGGCCCCTCGCCCTCGCTCTGCTTGCGCACCACGGTGGCGTCGATGCCGTTGCGGCGCAGCACCTCGGCGGTGCCGGAGGTGGCGAGCAGTTCGAAGCCGTGGGCGACCAGTTCCCGGGCCGGGAAGATCATCGAGCGCTTGTCCCGGTTGGCGACCGAGACGAAGGCCCGGCCACCCCTGGGCAGCGCCCCGTACGCGGCGGCCTGCGACTTCGCGTACGCGGTGCCGAACAGCGAGTCGATGCCCATGACCTCGCCGGTGGAGCGCATCTCCGGGCCGAGGATGGTGTCCACGCCGCGGCCCGATGCGTCGCGGAAGCGGCTCCAGGGCAGCACGGCCTCCTTGACGGAGATCGGCGAGTCCAGCGGCAGCGTGCCGCCGTCGCCGGTGGCCGGCAGCAGGCCCTCGGCGCGCAGTTCGGCGATGGTGGCGCCAAGCGAGATGCGGGCCGCCGCCTTGGCCAGCGGTACGGCGGTGGCCTTGGAGGTGAAGGGCACCGTGCGGGAGGCGCGCGGGTTGGCCTCAAGGACGTAGAGGATGTCGCCGGCCATCGCGAACTGGATGTTGATCAGGCCGCGCACCCCGACACCCCGCGCGATGGCCTCGGTGGAGGCCCGCAGCCGCTTGATGTCGAAGCCGCCGAGGGTGATCGGCGGGAGCGCGCACGCCGAGTCGCCGGAGTGGATGCCGGCCTCCTCGATGTGCTCCATCACGCCGCCGAGGTAGAGCTCGTGCCCGTCGTACAGGGCGTCGACGTCGATCTCGATGGCGTCGTCGAGGAAGCGGTCGATGAGCACCGGGTGCTCGGAGATCAGCCCGGCGTGCCGGGTGAGGTACTCGGCGAGCGAGGGCTCGTCGTAGACGATCTCCATGCCGCGCCCGCCGAGCACGTAGGAGGGGCGGACCATGACCGGGTAGCCGATCTCGGCGGCGATGCCCTTGGCCTCGTCGAAGGAGAAGGCGGTGCCGTACTTGGGCGCGGGCAGCCCGGCCTCGGTGAGCACCCGGCCGAAGGCGCCGCGCTCCTCGGCGAGGTCGATGGCCTCGGGCGAGGTGCCGACGATGGGCACGCCGTTGTCCTTGAGCGCCTGGGCGAGGCCGAGCGGGGTCTGGCCGCCGAGTTGCACGATGACGCCGGCGAGCGGTCCGGCGGCGCGCTCGGCGTGCACGATCTCCAGGACGTCCTCCAGGGTGAGCGGCTCGAAGTAGAGCCGGTCGGAGGTGTCGTAGTCGGTGGAGACGGTCTCCGGGTTGCAGTTGACCATGACGGTCTCGTAGCCCGCCGCGCTGAGCGCGAAGGAGGCGTGCACGCAGGAGTAGTCGAACTCGATGCCCTGGCCGATGCGGTTGGGCCCGGAGCCCAGGATGATCACCGCGGGCTTCTCGCGCGGCGCGACCTCGGTCTCCTCGTCGTAGGAGGAGTAGAAGTACGGGGTGCGGGCGGCGAACTCGGCGGCGCAGGTGTCCACGGTCTTGTAGACCGGGCGGATGCCGAGCGCGTGCCGCACCTCGCGGACCACCTCGGGGCCGAGGTCGCGGATGGCGGCGATCTGCACGTCCGAGAATCCGTGCCGCTTGGCCTCGCGCAGGATCTCCGGCGAGAGCTTGTCGGCGGCGGCGATCTCGTCGGCGACCTCCTTGATCAGGAAGAGCTGGTCGACGAACCAGGGGTCGATCCGGGTCGCGTCGAAGACCTCTTCCTGGGTGGCGCCGGCGCGGATCGCGGCCATGACGGTGTTGATCCGACCGTCGGTGGGCACGGCGGCCCGCTCAAGCAGGGCGGCCTTGTCACCGGGCGGGGTGACGAAGTCGAACGCCGAACCCTTCTTCTCCAGCGAGCGCAGCGCCTTGTTCAGCGCCTCGGTGAAGTTGCGGCCGATGGCCATCGCCTCGCCGACCGACTTCATGGTGGTGGTCAGCGTCGCGTCGGCGGCCGGGAACTTCTCGAAGGCGAACCGGGGCACCTTGACCACGACGTAGTCGAGCGTGGGCTCGAAGGAGGCCGGGGTCTCCTGGGTGATGTCGTTGGGGATCTCGTCCAGCGTGTAGCCCACCGCGAGCCGGGCGGCGATCTTGGCGATCGGGAAGCCGGTGGCCTTGGAGGCGAGCGCGGAGGAGCGGGAGACGCGCGGGTTCATCTCGATGACGATGACCCGGCCGTCCTCGGGATTGACGGCGAACTGGATGTTGCAGCCGCCGGTGTCCACACCGACCTCGCGGATGACGGCGATGCCGATGTCGCGCAGGATCTGGTACTCGCGGTCGGTGAGCGTCATCGCCGGCGCGACGGTGATCGAGTCGCCGGTGTGCACGCCCATCGGGTCGAAGTTCTCGATGGAGCAGACGACCACGACGTTGTCGTTCTTGTCGCGCATCAGCTCAAGCTCGTACTCCTTCCAGCCGAGGATGGACTCCTCAAGGAGGACCTCGGTGGTCGGCGAGAGGGTCAGGCCCTGGCCGGCGATGCGGCGCAGTTCCGCCTCGTCGTGCGCGAAGCCGGAGCCGGCGCCGCCCATGGTGAAGGAGGGGCGGACCACGACCGGGTAGCCGCCGAGCTTGTCGACGCCCTCCAGGACGTCGTCCATGGAGTGGCAGATCACCGAGCGGGCGGACTCGCCGTGGCCGATCTTGGCGTTGACGGCCGCGACGACGTCCTTGAACTGGTCGCGGTCCTCGCCCTTGTTGATGGCCTCCACGTTGGCGCCGATCAGCTCCACGCCGTGCCGGGTGAGGGCGCCGGAGTCGTGCAGCGCGATGGCGGTGTTCAGCGCGGTCTGGCCGCCGAGAGTGGGCAGCAACGCGTCGGGCCGCTCCTTGGCGATGATCTTCTCGACGTACTCCGGGGTGATCGGCTCGACGTAGGTGGCGTCGGCGATCTCCGGGTCGGTCATGATCGTGGCCGGGTTGGAGTTGACCAGGATCACGCGCAGGCCCTCGGCCTTGAGCACGCGGCAGGCCTGGGTGCCGGAGTAGTCGAACTCGGCGGCCTGCCCGATGACGATCGGGCCCGAGCCGATGACCAGGACGGACTGGATATCGGTGCGCTTAGGCACGGGGGCCCTCCATCAGGGAAACAAACCGGTCGAACAGGTAGGCCGCGTCGTGTGGACCCGCGGCGGCCTCGGGGTGGTACTGGACGCTGAACGCGGGCACGTCCAGGCATTCGAGGCCCTCCACGACGTCGTCGTTGAGGCCCACGTGGGCGACCCTGGCCCGGCCGTAGGGGGTGTCCACGACCTCGTCCAGGGGCGCGTCGACGGCGAAGCCGTGGTTCTGCGCGGTGATCTCCACCTTGCCGGTGGTGCGGTCCTGCACCGGCTGGTTGATGCCCCGGTGGCCGTACTTGAGCTTGTACGTGCCGAAGCCGAGCGCCCGGCCCAGCACCTGGTTGCCGAAGCAGATGCCGAACAGCGGGGTGCGGCGCTCCAGGACGCCGCGGGCCAGTTCCATCGGGTGGTCGGCGGTGGCCGGGTCACCGGGGCCGTTGGAGAAGAAGACCCCGTCGGGCTCGATGGCGTAGATCTCCGCCAGGCTGGCGGTGGCCGGGAAGACGTGGACCTCTATCCCCCGCTCGGCCATCCGGCGCGGGGTCATGGTCTTGATGCCCAGGTCGATAGCGGCCACCGTGAACCGCTTGGTGCCGACCGCGGGGACGACGTACGTCTCCTTGGTGGTGACCTCGCGCCACAGGTCGGCGCCCTTCATGGCGGGGGCGGTGCGCACCCGCTCCAGGAGTTCGGTGTCCTCGGCGATGGCCACGCCGGAGAAGATGCCGACCCGCATCGCGCCGCGCTCGCGCAGATGGCGGGTGAGGGCGCGGGTGTCGACGCCGCTGATGCCGACGACGCCCTGAGCGGCCAGCTCCTCGTCGAGGGTGCGCCGGGAGCGCCAGTTGGACGGCTTGCGGGCGGGGTCGCGGACCACGTAACCGGAGACCCAGATCCGCGCGGACTCCGGGTCCTCGTCGTTGACGCCGGTGTTGCCGATGTGGGGGGCGGTCATGACGACCACCTGACGGTGGTACGAGGGGTCGGTCAGGGTCTCCTGGTAGCCGGTCATGCCGGTGGAGAACACCGCCTCGCCGAAGGTCTCCCCCACTGCCCCGTAGGCCCGGCCACGGAAGGTGCGGCCGTCCTCCAAGACGAGTACGGCGGGGACCTTGGCCCCCTGGGTGGAGAGCGTCATCATGTGCCTTTCTCAGAAGTCGCGGGGGTCGCCCCGCGCAGTGGTGCAGCCGCACGGGGCCGGGCGCCGTCGGCGTCGGCCGCCACGCCGGTGGCGGGTTCGTCACGCTGCGTCGCGGTCGCGTCGTCGGGGCCGCCGGTGAGGTCGTTGATGGCCGTGACCCACGCCGTGTGTTCGGCGGCGCGGTCGGAGCGGAAGCCGGAGTCGATGGTGCGCTCGCCGAGCTGCCAGGTGATCACCAGCAGACCGCCCTCGGTGAGCACCTTGCCGGCGATGCCCTTGTCGAGCCGGGCGCCGCGCAGGTCGGCGGCGGGGACGAAGAAGTCCCGGGCACCCGGCCTGCGCACGCTCAGCCCGCCGTCGGTGAGGGTGACCTCCGCGCGGCTGCGGACGCCGAGGCCGTGCGCGACGATGCGCTCAAGCCACTGTCCGGCGTTGGTCGAGCCGTGGTAGCGCCCGGCCATGGTGAGCTGGGGCGCGCCGGCGTCGGCGGGGACCTGGGCGAGGTCGGGCAGGTCGGACTGGAGCAGTCCGCGCCACTTCCAGCCCTCCCGCATCAGCCAGTACAGCAGCGCGATGACCAGCAGCAGGCCCACCACCCAGCCGGTGCGCGCGGCCCAGCTACCCGAGCCGTCAGTTGCCGCCAGAACTGTCACAGGTGTCACGTCAGATTCCCGTCCACGACCGTTGCCCGGCCCCGCAGGAAGGTGTGCGTGACGCGCCCCGGCAGCTCGCGCCCCTCGTAGGGGGTGTTGCGGCTGCGGGAGGCGAAGCCCGCGGGGTTCACCACACCACGGTAGGCGGGGTCCAGCAGCGTCAGGTTGGCGGGCTCACCGGCGGCGACCGGGCGGCCGTGTCCTGCGAGGCGGCCGATGGCGGCGGGGCGGAAGGACATCCGGTCGGCGACGCCGGCCCAGTCCAGGAGGCCGGTGTCCACCATGGTGTGCTGGACGACGGAGAGCGCGGTCTCCAGGCCGACCATGCCCATGGCGGCTGCGCCCCACTCGCAGTCCTTGTCCTCGTGCGGGTGCGGGGCGTGGTCGGTGGCGACGCAGTCGATGGTGCCGTCGGCGAGCGCCTCGCGCAGCGCCATCACGTCGGCCTCGGTGCGCAGCGGCGGGTTCACCTTGTAGACCGGGTTGTAGGACCGTACGAGCTCGTCGGTGAGGAGCAGGTGGTGCGGGGTGACCTCGGCGGTGACGCGCCAGCCCTTGGACTTGGCCCAGCGCACGATCTCCACCGAGCCGGCCGTGGACAGGTGGCAGATGTGCACGCGGGAGTCGACGTGGGCGGCGAGCAGCACGTCCCTGGCGATGATCGACTCTTCGGCGACCGCGGGCCAGCCGCCGAGGCCGAGTTCGGCGGAGACGGTGCCCTCGTTCATCTGGGCGCCCTCGGTGAGCCGGGGTTCCTGGGCGTGCTGGGCGATGACGCCGTCGAACGCCTTCACGTACTCCAGCGCCCGGCGCATGATCACCGCGTCGTCCACGCACTTGCCGTCGTCGGAGAAGACCACGACGCCGGCGGCGGAGTCGTGCATCGCGCCGAGTTCGGCGAGCTGCTTGCCTTCGAGGCCGACGGTGACGGCGCCGACGGGCTGCACGTCGCAGTAGCCGGACTCGCGGCCGAGCCGCCACACCTGCTCGACGACGCCGGCGGTGTCGGCGACGGGGAAGGTGTTGGCCATGGCGTGCACGGCGGTGTAACCGCCGACGGCGGCGGCCCGGGTGCCGGTGAGCACCGTCTCGGAGTCCTCGCGGCCGGGCTCGCGCAGGTGGGTGTGGAGGTCGACGAGGCCGGGCAGCAGGATCTGGCCGGCGGCCTCGATCACGGTGGCGCCGTCGGCCGGCAGGTCCTGGCCCACCGCGGCGATGGTCTCGCCCTCGATGAGGACGTCGGTGGCGTCGGCGCCGATCAGCCGGGCACCGCGCAGCAGGGTCTTGGTGGTGTCGCTCATGGGGTGCTGGTCTCCTCAGTGCGGGCGGGGGCCGGTGGGGCGGCGGCGATGGCGGGCTCGTTCCCGCCGAGCAGCAGGTACAGGGCGGCCATCCGGATGCTCACGCCGTTGGTGACCTGCTCGACGGCGGTGCAGCGGGCCGAGTCCGCGACCTCGGCCGTGATCTCCATACCCCGGTTCATCGGGCCGGGGTGCATGACGATGGCGTGTTCCGGCATTCGGGCCATGCGGGCGCCGTGCAAGCCGTACCTGCGGGCGTACTCCCGCTCGGTGGGGAAGAACGCGGCGTTCATCCGCTCCCGCTGGACCCGCAGCATCATCACGGCGTCCGACGTGGGCAGGACGGCGTCGAGGTCGTAGCTGACCTCGCAGGGCCAGTGTTCGACTCCGATGGGCACCAGGGTGGGCGGGGCGACGAGGGTGACCTCGGCGCCCAGCGTGGTCAGCAGGTGGACGTTGGAGCGGGCGACCCGGCTGTGCAGCACGTCGCCGACGACGGTGACCTTGCGGCCGGCCAGGTCGCGCCCGGTGCCGTCGCCGGGGCCGCGGTGGTGGGTGGGGCCGCCGTCGGGGGCGCCGGCCAGGTGGCGGCGCATGGTGAAGGCGTCGAGCAGGGCCTGGGTGGGGTGCTCGTGGGTGCCGTCGCCGGCGTTGACGACCGAGCCGTTGATCCAGCCTGAGGTGGCGAGACGGTGCGGGGCGCCGGAGGAGTGGTGCCGGATGACGACGGCGTCGGCGCCCATCGCCTCCAGGGTCAGTGCGGTGTCCTTCAGGGACTCGCCCTTGGAGACCGACGAGCCCTTGGCGGAGAAGTTGATGACGTCGGCGGAGAGTCGCTTGGCCGCTGCCTCGAAGGAGATGCGGGTCCGCGTCGAGTCCTCGTAGAACAGGTTGACGACGGTGCGCCCGCGCAGCGTGGGCAGCTTCTTGATCGGCCGGTCCGCGACCCGGGCCATCTCCTCGGCGGTGTCGAGGATCAGGACGGCGTCGTCGCGGGTGAGGTCGGCGGCCGAGATGAGGTGACGCTTCATCTGGAGGCTCCGTGAGTGGGGAGGGTGGGGATGCGGGCGTGCGGGCATGCGGCAGCGCGGCCCGTCGCGCGGGGCCGTGCCGGGGTGCTACCGCCCGGTGTCCGTGCGCTCGTCGTCGGCACCGCGTGAGGTCGCGGGGCGTACGCCGAGCAGCACGCTGTCCCGGCCGTCCAACTCGGTGAGCTGCACCTTCACCGTCTCGCGCAGTGAGGTCGGGAGGTTCTTGCCGACGTAGTCGGCGCGGATCGGGAGCTCGCGGTGGCCGCGGTCGACCAGCACCGCCAGTTGTACGGCGCGGGGGCGCCCGATGTCGTTCAGGGCGTCCAGGGCGGCGCGGATGGTGCGGCCGGAGAAGAGCACGTCGTCGACGAGGATCACGACCCGGCCTTCGATGCCGTCGGCCGGGATCTCGGTGCGCGCCAGGGTGCGTGCGGGGCCGAGCCGCAGGTCGTCGCGGTACATGGTGATGTCGAGCGAGCCGACCGGGATGGCGCGGCCGGTGATCTCCGCGAGCTTGGCGGCGAGCCGCTGGGCGAGGAAGACGCCGCGGGTCGGGATGCCCAGGAGGACCACGTCGTCGGCGCCCTTGGCGCGTTCCACGACCTCGTGTGCGATGCGCGTCAGTACGCGGGCGATGTCCGGGGCTTCGAGAACCGGCCGGGCATGACCTTCCTGGCCGAAACTCTGGCCAGAACTTTTGCTCGATGCGGGGCCAGCGGGCTGGCTGGGTGCGTCCATAACGGAACGGACCTCCTTCTCCGCCTCACGGGACGGACCTTAAAGGACGTCGGATTTACGATATTGACGGTACCAGGACCGAAAACGTACGGACTCAGGCCCCCCGCCCGAGCAGGCGTACGCAACTTTCGGCTTGACGAAGCCAAATTACGCTGCGTAACCTCACAGTGAGTTACCAGTCTTCGTCCGGGGAGCTTTATGTCCAGCGAATACGCTAAACAGCTCGGAGCCAAGCTCCGCGCCATCCGCACCCAGCAGGGGCTCTCCCTCCACGGGGTCGAGGAGAAGTCCCAGGGCCGTTGGAAGGCCGTGGTGGTCGGTTCGTACGAGCGCGGCGACCGGGCCGTGACGGTGCAGCGGCTGGCCGAGCTGGCCGACTTCTACGGCGTCCCCGTGCAGGAGCTCCTGCCCGGCACGACGCCCGGCGGGGCCGCGGAGCCGCCGCCCAAGCTGGTCCTCGACCTGGAGCGGCTGGCACACGTGCCGGCCGAGAAGGCGGGCCCCTTGCAGCGCTACGCGGCGACGATCCAGAGCCAGCGCGGCGACTACAACGGCAAGGTGCTCTCCATCCGCCAGGACGACCTGCGCACCCTCGCGGTGATCTACGACCAGTCGCCCTCCGTGCTGACGGAGCAGCTCATCGGCTGGGGCGTGCTGGACGCGGACGCCCGCCGCGCCGTGCAGCACGAGGAGCTCTGACCGACCGCCGGTGACCGCCGGGCCACCACCGACCCGGCGTGCGTGTCGCGGGCGGTCGGTGACCGCCCGTGTGATGTGGAGGGCCCGGATGCGGCGGAGGGCTGCATCCGGTCCCCACACCACGAACTGGCGCGCACCGGCGCCGTGGGGCCCGCCGGAGTCTCCTGTGGGCCGGCCGTCGCCCTCCGGGTGGCGCCGCTCACTGCGTGACGCCGGGCTCTCTCCGGGTGCCGCTGGAGGCCCCTCGCGGGCGTCTACGGCGCGTTGCCGCGGGGTGGTGCCTGTCAGCGCGCCAGGCTCCGGGAAGCCCGGCGCGCCGGTGCGTCAGCGCTCCATCTCCGCCGCCGCGGGGCGGGCGCTCCCCGCGACACCGGGAGCCCTCCCGAGCCCCAACGGGCCCCCGCGGGCCCCGACTGCTCCCGCTGCCGTCCCGGGCCCGCCTGGGACCTTCATCGCAGCGGTCCCGCCGCAGCGACCCGCACCGTCCTTCACCTCGCGGGCCCCTCGGCCCGGCCACGAGCGACCGTCGACGGCCCCGTCACGGCCCCCGTACGCAACATGCCGCTGCCCCTGGTCCAACCCTCTCGGGTCGGACCAGGGGCAGCGGCATGCGTGGGGCCGCTACGCGTCGTCGCGGCGCAGGCTGGGCTTGAGGTCCTTCAGCCGGCCCAGCAGGCCGTTGATGAAGGACGGCGAGTCGTCCGTGGAGAACTCCTTGGCGAGCTGCACGGCCTCGTCGATGACGACGGCGTCGGGCGTCTCGTCCTCCCAGATCAGCTCGTACGCGCCGAGCCGCAGGATGTTGCGGTCCACGACCGGCATCCGGTCCAGCGTCCAACCGACCGCATAGGTGGCGATCAGCTCGTCGATGCGGGCCGCGTGCTCCGCGTACCCCTCGGTGAGCTGCATCGTGTACTCGGTGACCGGCGGCTGCCGGTCATCGGTCCGCGCGTGCCTGATCCAGTCCGCGAGGACGGTCGGCACGGCGACGCCGCGCTGATCGGCCTCGAAGAGGATCTGGAAGGCACGCTTGCGGGCCTTGTTGCGGGCAGCCACGGTTAGCTGTTCACCCGACCGAGGTACTCACCGGAGCGGGTGTCGACCTTGATCTTCTCACCGGTGGTGATGAAGAGCGGCACCTGGATCTCGTAGCCGGTCTCCAGCCGAGCGGGCTTGGAGCCGCCGGTGGAGCGGTCGCCCTGGACGCCGGGCTCGGTGTACTCGATGACCAGCTCGACCGAGGTGGGCAGCTCGATGTAGAGGACCGAGCCCTCGTACATCGCTACGACGGCCTCGTTGCCCTCAAGGAGGTAGTTGGCCGCGTCGCCCACGGTCTCGGGCGTGACGTTGATCTGGTCGTACGTCTCCGTGTCCATGAACACGAAGTCGTTGCCGTCCTTGTACGAGAACTGCATGCCGCGCTTGTCGACATTGGCCGTCTCCACCTTCACGCCGGCGTTGAAGGTCTTGTCGACGACCTTGCCGGACAGCACATGCTTCAGCTTGGTGCGGACGAAGGCGGGGCCCTTACCGGGCTTGACGTGCTGGAACTCGACGACGGACCAGAGCTGGCCCCCGTCGAGCTTGAGCACCAGGCCGTTCTTGAGGTCGTTCGTGGATGCCACGGTTGCGGAATCTCCTGGACTGAAGCTGGTGGAACCAGGGGTGCGCGCTAGAGCGCGAGCAGCTCCTTGGTCGTGATGGTGAGTAGCTCGGGACCGCCGTCCGCCTCGGGGCGGACGACGAGCGTGTCATCGATCCGGACACCGCCCCGCCCCGGGAGGTGGACCCCCGGTTCGACGGTGACCGGCACACAAGCGTCCAGTTTACCCATGGCTTCCGGTGCCAGCCGAGGGTCCTCGTCGTTTTCCAGGCCCACGCCGTGCCCGACCCTGGCTCCCAGCGTCGCCTCGCAGCCCGCCGCGGCCAGCACCTGCCGGGTCACCCGGTCCACCTCGCGGCACGCGGTACCCGGCGCCAGCGCCTCCCGGCCGGCCCGCTGGGCGGCGAAGACCACGTCGTACAGCTCGATCTGCCAGTCGGCCGGCGAGGGGCCGATCACGAAGGTGCGCCCCACCTCGCAGCGGTAGCCGCGGTAGCCGGCGCCCAGGCAGACGGTGAGGAAGTCGCCCTCCTCCACCCTGCGGTCGGTGGGCAGGTGGCCGAGCCGCCCCGAGTGCGGGCCGGTGCCGACGGAGGTGGCGAAGGTCGGGCCGTCCGCGCCGTGGTCCACCAGGCGGCGCTCCAACTCCAGCGCGAGGTGCCGCTCGGTGCGGCCCACCAGGATGGATTCCAGGAGTTCGCCGAGGGCCTGATCGGCGATCTCGGCGGCGATGCGCAGGGCGGCGATCTCGTCGTCGTCCTTGACGATCCGGTGCTGCTCGACCGTGCAGCCGAGGCCGACCAGATCGAGCCCGGGCACGGCGGCGCGCACCGCCCGGTGCCGGGCGACGGTCAGGTGGTGCTCCTCGACGGCGATGCGGTGCGCGCCCTGGTCCGCGGCGAGTTCCGCACCCGCGATGGCGGGGTCGCCGCCCGTGCCGGCCACCTCGCGCACCCCGAGTTCGTCGGGCGGGCGGGTGGCCGTGGCGTCGGCCATCACCGGCGGCGGGCGCAGCAGCACGTCATCGAGCGGGCCGAGCAGCAGTACGGAGCCCGGCGGCGCGTCGCCGCACAGGTAGCGGACGTTGGCGGGGCGGGAGACCAGCGCTGCCGGGCTCCCGGCCGCCGCGCAGTGCTCGCGCAGCCGGGTGCGGCGGGCCGCGAACACCTCGGACATGTTCCGAGCCTAGGTGCGCGGCGCGCGGCCCGCCGGTCGGGCGCGTCCGACTGGGGACGCTCCGCGGCGCCGTCCGCAGCGGAGCAGCACCGTGCCGCGCCGTCGAAGCCACGTGGCGGCGGGAAGCCACGCGGCGGCGCCGGCCCGCCCCGGGCGCCGCGGAAGGTTTCTCCACCGGCTGCCCGGGGCGAACCGGACCGCACCCCGGGCGGCGGCCCGGGCCCGGTGTCCGACTACCAGGTGGGCGGACTGGCGATGCTGCGGGCGATCGCCTCGTCCAGGGCCTGGGCGGTCTGGGTGACGTCGTACGTGGAGTTGTCGATGATCGGCAGGCCCGACCCGTACCAGCCGGCCATCCGGCCGTGGATGCGGGCGACCTCCTCGTCGCTGAGCCTGCGGTTGCCCGAGCGGGCCGCGTTGCGCTCCAGGACGACTTCGAGGCCCGGCAGCAGCACCACCGGCAGCAGCCCGGGTCCCACGTGGCGCTTCCAGCCGCCGAGCCCCACCACCGGGCGGTCCGGGAAGACGGCGTCGTCGAGGATGCACGAGATGCCGTTCGCGAGGAAGTTACGAGCGGCGAAGCCGCAGGTGCGGCGGGCGAGCCGGTACTGCGCCTCGGAGTTCTCGTTCCAGCCGGACTGCGGGTTGGCGAAGCCCGACCTGACCCATTCGCGTACGTCGTCCAGGCTGATGTGCGCGGTGGGCACCCGGCGGTTGTCGGCCCACAGCCGGGCCACGGTGGTCTTGCCGGCGCCCGCCGGGCCGATCAGGAGGACGGCGACGGCGGCCCGGGAGGCGTCGATCACGGGCTGGTCCTGCGGGGCGTCCGGCAGCGGCACCGGCGCGCCGGGCGGCAGCGTCACCGGGCCCGTGGTGCCGTCGGCCGGCGGTGGCGGCGGCCCGGACGGCGCCGCCATCGGCGGGGCCGTGTGGTGCGGGGGCGCGGGCTGCGCCGGTGCGGGCTGTGCGCCCTGCCCCGGCCAGCCGGGGGCCGGCACCTGCCCGCCGGCCGGGGGCGGGCCGCCGGTGGCGGGCGGTTGTCCGGGCGGGGCGGGGTGGCCCGGGTGCTGGACGGCGCCCGCGGCACCCGTGACGCCCGGTCCGTGGGACGGGGGCAGCGGAACTCCCGTTACGTGCTGCATCCGGTGGCTCTCCGTCTCGTGCCGGCGGCTGACCTTGGCTGGACCCGGCCGTTCGCACGTACGCCGACCAGGTGTGCTACCGAACGGTACTCCCCCGCACCCGGCGACCCGGCGCCCGACCCGACCTTCGCCGGCCACGGCGCGTTCCCGCCAGTTCGGCGCCCGCCGGGCCCCCGCCATGCCCTTGGTGACGGCCCGTCAGGCGAACGACGGCACGCCCAGGCGCTCCGCCGCCGCACCCTCAACTCGCCCGTACTACCAGGCCGTTGACCGCAACGAGCGCCCGTCGCCGGCCCCGGGCGGCGCCGGCTGTGCGGGGCGTCGTCCGGGGCGTGCGGCGGGGTGCGGCGGGGTGCGTCAGCCGTCGATCTCGTCGGCCAGGGCCCGCAGGGCGAGCCGATATGACCCGATTCCAAAGCCCGCGATGGTGCCGCTGGCGACGGCCGCGATGACAGAGTTGTGACGGAACTCCTCCCGCGCGTGCGGGTTGGAGATGTGCACCTCGATCAGCGGGGCGGTGCGCTGGGCCGCCGCGTCCCGCATGCCGTACGAGTAGTGCGTGAAGGCGCCCGGGTTGATCACGACCGGCAGCGCGCCGTCCGCGGCCTCGTGCAGCCAGCGGATCAGTTCGCCCTCGTCATTGGTCTCCCGGACCTCGACGTCGAAGCCGAGTTCCTTGCCGAGTGCGGTGCACTGTTCGACGAGGCCCGCGTACGAGGTCGCCCCGTAGACGTCGGGCTCGCGGCTGCCCAGCCGCCCCAGGTTGGGACCGTTGATGACCAGGACGCGCCGGTCGTCGCTCACTCCGCCACCTCTCCGTACGCGGCGAGCAGCACCGCCGGGTCCGGGCCCTCCAGGACGACGGGCTTGCCCAGGCCGTCCAGGACGATGAAGCGCAGCAGGTCGCCGCGGGACTTCTTGTCCACGCGCATGGTCTCAAGGAGCTTGGGCCACTGATCACCGCGGTAGCTGAGCGGCAGGCCCACGCTCTTCAGGACGGCGCGGTGCCGGTCGGCCGTGGCGTCGTCCAACCGGCCGGCCAGTCGGCCGAGTTCGGCGGCGAAGACCATGCCGACCGAGACGGCCGCGCCGTGCCGCCAGTTGTAGCGCTCGTTCTTCTCGATGGCGTGCGCGAGGGTGTGGCCGTAGTTGAGGATCTCGCGCAGGCCCGACTCCTTCAGGTCGGACGAGACGACCTCGGCCTTCACCTTGATCGAGCGTTCGAGCAGCTCCGCGGTGTGCGGGCCCTGCGGGCTGCGGGCGCCCTCCGGGTCGGACTCGATGAGCTCCAGGATCGCCGGGTCGGCGATGAACCCGGCCTTGATCACCTCGGCCAGGCCGCTGACGTAGTCGTGCACCGGCAGGGTGTCCAGCGCGGCCAGGTCGCACAGCACGCCGGCCGGCGGGTGGAAGGCGCCGACCAGGTTCTTGCCCTCGGCGGTGTTGATGCCGGTCTTGCCGCCGACCGCGGCGTCGACCATGCCGAGCACCGTGGTGGGCACCGCGATCCAGCGCACCCCGCGCAGCCAGGTGGCGGCCACGAAGCCGGCGAGGTCGGTGGTGGCCCCGCCGCCCACGCCCACGATCACGTCGGAGCGGGTGAACCCGGTCTGCCCGAGGGCCTTCCAGCAGTACGCGGCGACCTCGGCGGTCTTGGACTCCTCCGCGTTCGGCAGTTGGATGGCGATCGCCTCGTACCCCTGGTCGGCGAGGTCGGCGCGGAGCGCGTCGCCCGTCGCGGAGAGCGCCTCGGGGTGCAGCACGGCGACGCGCTTGACGCCGGAACCGATGAGTCCGGGCAGCTCGCCGAGGAGCTGGCGGCCGACGAGCACCTCGTACGGCGCGGAACCCGCGCTGCCGCCGACGTGGATGCGGATCGGCGGCTCGGGGGCCTCGGCAGCGGGGGCCGCGGTGGTCTGGGACGGGTCAGTCATGCGTTCCTCACAGCGGGATGCGACGGCTTGGGGGGTGCGGGCGCGGCGGTCACGCGTCGAGCTCCAGCGCCTCGGCGACCGCGCCGGCCACGTCCTGCGGGGTGCGGTCGTCGGTGCTCACGACGGCCCGCGCCACCTCCGTGTACAGCGGCCGGCGCGCCTCCATCAGCTCCCGCCAGCGCTGCCGCGGATTGACGGCGAGCAGCGGGCGCGGCGCGTCGAGGCCCACCCGGCGTACCGCGGCGGCCAGTTGCACGTCGAGGAAGACCACCGGGCGGCCGACCAGCAGGGCCCGGGTCTCCTCGTCCATGACCGCGCCGCCGCCGAGCGAGAGCACCCCGGGGTGCTCGGCCACCGCGGCCCGGACCGCGGCCCGCTCCAACGCCCTGAAGTGCGGTTCGCCGTGCTCGAAGAAGATCTCCGGGATCGGCTGGCCCGCGGTGTGCTCGATGTCGGCGTCGGTGTCGCGGTAGGTGGTGCCGAGGCGCTCCGCGAGCAGCGCGCCGACGGTGGACTTGCCCGCGCCCGGGGGGCCCACCAGGATCACGGCGGGGCCCTGGCCTGGGGCGCCGGGGTCTCCGGGGGCGCTGGGCCCGCCGGCCGCACCGGCGGCGTTGGCCGCGCCGGCGGCGCCGCCGGTGGTGGCGTTCGGGTCCTGGCCGGTCACCGGATCTGGAGGTGGTCGAGGAAGCCGCGGACGTTGCGGCGGGTCTCGGGGACGCTGTCACCGCCGAACTTCTCGGCCACCGCGTCGGCGAGGACCAGCGCCACCATCGCCTCGGCGACGATGCCGGCGGCGGGCACGGCACACACGTCCGACCGCTGGTGGTGGGCCTGGGTGGGCTCGCCGGTGGTGACGTCGACGGTGGCCAGGGCGCGCGGCACGGTCGCGATCGGCTTCATCGCGGCTCGCACCCGCAGCAGCTCGCCGGTGGTCAGCCCGCCCTCGGTACCGCCGGAGCGGCCGGTGGCGCGCCTGATCCCGTCCTCGGTCGGCAGGATCTCGTCGTGCGCCTGCGAGCCGGGTACACGGGCCAGGTCGAAGCCGTCGCCGAGCTCGACGCCCTTGATCGCCTGGATGCCCATCAGCGCAGCCGCGAGCCGCGCATCGAGCCGCCGGTCCCAGTGCACGTGCGAGCCGAGGCCCACCGGCACGTCGTACGCCAGCACCTCGACGACGCCGCCGAGCGTGTCGCCGTCCTTGTGGGCCTGGTCGATCTCGGCCACCATCGCCTCGCTGGCCTGCGGGTCCAGGCAGCGCACCGGGTCGGCGTCCAGCCGCTCGACGTCGGCGGGCTTGGGGTAGACGCCGTACGGGGCCTTCGCCGCCGCGAGCTCCACCACGTGCGAGACGATCTCGATGCCGGTGGTCTCCTTGAGGTAGGAGCGGGCCACGGCGCCGAGCGCCACCCGGGCCGCGGTCTCGCGGGCGGAGGCGCGCTCCAGGATCGGCCGGGCCTCGTCGAAGCCGTACTTCTGCATGCCGGCCAGGTCGGCGTGGCCGGGCCGGGGGCGGGTCAGCGGGGCGTTCCTGGCCAGGCCCGCCAGTACCTCGGGGTCGACCGGGTCGGCCGACATGACCTGTTCCCACTTGGGCCACTCGGTGTTGCCGACCATGATCGCGACCGGGCCGCCGAGGGTCAGGCCGTGCCGCACGCCACCGATGAAGGTGACCTCGTCGCGCTCGAACTTCATCCGGGCGCCGCGCCCGTAGCCGAGCCGCCGGCGGGCGAGGGCGTCGGCCACCATGTCGGTCGTGATCGGTACCCCGGCCGGCAGCCCCTCCAGGGTCGCCACCAGTGCGGGGCCGTGCGACTCCCCCGCGGTCAGCCAACGCAACCTGCTCAACGTTGCTCCTTAACCTCGCGCCCGTGCGACTTCTCAGCCCCGATCCTCCCATGAGCTGCGACGGAGCCTGATCGCTCGTCCACGCTACGGACTGCGGGGCGCCCCTGCGCGGGGTACGGCGCACTGTTCAAGCGGAGTTCTCGCGGGCGGGCCGATCCGGTCGCAGACCGACCGGATACCGGCCGTTTGTCGGCCAGTTCGGTTAGCTGGCACCGACGGGATATGGCCACCTGCTGACCGTTTTCGATCGCCCTACGGCAGTCCGAGACCGTTCTCCGACCGTTGTCCCATCTCTGTCCGCTCGCTACCGGATCGCGGAGGGCCGGCGCCCCGACGCCCACGCAGGGCCGGGGCACCGGCCGGCGCAAACGGCCAACCCCGCCCTCAGCCCGCGTCCGGTCGCTGCCGGGCCGTCAGCGCCGCCTCGCCGGCCTCGCGCATCGCGGCCAGCGGCGCCGCCGCGCAGCCCGTCATCCGCTCGACCTGGAGCACCGCCTGGTGCACCAGCAGGTCGAGCCCGCCCACCACCGCCCCGCCGCGGCCGGACCAGGCGGCTGCGAGCGCGGTCGGCCACGGGTCGTACAGCACGTCGAAGAGTGCGCCCGGCCGCTCGGGCACGGCCGCGGCCAGCGCGTCCGTGCTGCCGGCCGGGGTGGTCGCGATCACCAGCGGGGCGCTCATCGCCGCCGCGGCATCGGCCCAGTCGGCGGTGTGCACGCGCACCCCGAGCCGCTCGCCCCACTGCCGCATCTCGGTCGCCCGGGCCGCGCCCCGCACATAGGCGGTGACCTCGCCGACCTGGATGCGGGCGAGGGCGGCCAGCGCCGACGAGGCGGTGGCCCCGGCGCCCAGCACCGCGGCCCGCTCGACCCGTTCCACCCCGCGCTCGCGCAGCGCCGCGATCATCCCGGGGATGTCGGTGTTCTCGCCGACCCGGCGGCCCTCGGCGGTGAACAGCACGGTGTTCACCGCCTCCACCGAAGCCGCGGTCTCGCTGATCTCATCCAGCAGCGGAATGATCGCCCGCTTGAGCGGCATGGTCAGCGAGAGGCCGGCCCACTCCCGGTCGAGGCCCTGGAGGAAGGCGGGCAGCCCGGCCTCGTCCACCTCGTACCGCTCGTACCGCCAGCCGGTCAGTCCCAGCTTGTCGTACGCGGCACGGTGCAGCACCGGCGAGAGCGAGTGCGCGATGGGCGATCCAAGGACCGCCGCCCTGCGGTCGTCCGGCATCTGTCTGTCCCCGCCCCCTGTGTCCGTTGTGTCAATTGCCGCTGCGGCGCTTGCGGTTGAATTCCTTGACCAGTTTGTCGTGCTCGGCATAGGTCTTGGTGAACTTCGTCGTCTTGAGGTCGACGGAGATGAAGTAGTACCAGCCGCCACGTTCCGGCTCCAGGGTGGCCTTCAGCGCGTCCTCGCCCGGGTTCCCGATGGGTCCGGGCGGCAACCCCTCGTCGTGGTACGTGTTGTAGGGGTTGTCGTAGTTGCGCAGTTCCTCGATCGTCAAGTCGATCTTGCTCTGGTTCTTGACGTAGTTGTACGTGGAGTCGAACTCCAGCAGCCCGTTGGTCTGCACGTTGTCGGGCTTGAGGCGGTTGTAGACGACGTCGGCCATCTTCCGGAAGTCGTCGTGCGTCATGCCCTCGGCGTTGACCAGGCTGGCCACGGTGACGAGGTCGAGCGGCGACTTCAGCCCCAGGCTCTGCGCCTTGGCCTCGTCGATGCCGAGCTTCGTGTACTCCTTGTTGGCCTGCTTGACCATGCTCTTGAGCACGTCGGCCGGCTTGGCGTCCTTGCCGACGCTGTAGCGGGAGGGGTAGAGGAAGCCCTCCAGTGGGTCCTTGATGTTCGGGTCGTCGTTGGCCCAGGACGGCAGTCCGAGGTTGCGGTACTCGTCCTTGGCCACCTTCATCGTGGTGCCTTCGGCCGCGCCGAGCTTCTTGTCGATCGCCGCGTAGACCGCCCGGTTGCGCATGCCCTCGCTGACGATCAGGAAGTTGAGCGCGGACGGGTCGGTCATCATGGTGACCGCCGCATCGCCCGACATCTGTTTGTTGAGGGTGTACGAACCGGCCTGGATGCGGTCGCCGTTGGGGTTCTTGTTGGCGGCCTCCACGAACGCCCGACTGCTCTTGACGACGCCTTCGCGGGTGAGAATGTCGCCCATGGCGGAGACGCCGGTGCCCTCGGGGATCTCGATCTGCACCTGCTCGTCGGTGCCCTCGCCCGCATAGTCGGGGGCGGCGCCGAAGTGCTCCTGCCAGAACTGGTAGCCGAAGTACCCGGCACCGGCCACCACCCCGCCGAGCACCACCGTCACCACCAGACAGGCGGCGCCACTACGGCGTTTGGTCTTGTTACGGCGTTCCCGGCCGCGCCGACGCTCCTCGCGCGATTCCTGGACGTCGTCGTCGTACTCCTCCTCGTAACCGTCGTCGTAGCCCTCGTCCGGGCCCCCACGGCGGTCACCGTCACGATCGTCGGGCCCGCCGGCACCGCCTTCGCCGCGCCGCGGGCCGTTCCCACCTGCGAAGAGCTCGTCCGCGGGCCGCTCCGGTGCGAGGTCGGGCTCGGGCTCGGCCCGCCAGTCGTCCACCGGCTCGTCCACCAGCGCATTCGCCGGCCCCCGCCCTTGCGCCGCGGCCCCCGGCTGCTGACCGAACGCGGCCTGCTGCTGGAGGTGCTCGTCCTGAAGGTGCGGGCGCTGGCTGTGCGGGTGCTGGTCCTGCGGTTGCGGCGCGAAGTGCTGCGGCTGCTGCTGACCCGGGTGCGGGTGCTGCCCGGGGGCGGGGTACTGGCCTGGCTGGCCGGGATGGCCCGGATGTGGGGGGTGGGGGTGCTCGCCCTGGAGCGGTCCGCCCGGGCCCGGTGCGGGATAGCCGTCCGGCGTTCCGTAGTAGTCGGCGTGCTGCCCGCCGTACGGGTCACCGTGCTGGGCCGCCTGCGCCTGGTAGGGATCGAGGGGCTGGCCGGGGTGCTGGCCGGTGGCGTACGGATCGGCCTGGCCGCCGGCGTAGGGCACGCCCGCGCCCTGCGAGTCGTCCCAGCCGTACTGCTGCTGCCCGAAAGGTTCCTGCTGCTGCGCATACTGCTGGGCCTGATCGCCGTAGGGGCTCTGACCACCTGCGGCCTGCTGCCCGTGCCACCCCGGATCCCCGTACAGGGGGTCTTCGGGGTCCCACGGTTGGGAGCCGGGGCTCCGGCCATACTCAGTCATCGATCCCCTAGTGCCGCGCTGCGGCAGCCGGTACGCGCGTGGGGCGCGGGGTTCGCTCCGCCGGGCTATCACGATTCCCGGGTTTCGAACGGCTGCCATGCCGCGCGGAACGTTACCGTACTGCGATCAGATGACCACCTCGACGGCCTCCCCCGGCGGGCGCCCCGAGGTGCGCTCGGTTTCCAGTGCGTTCTGGAGGATGATGACGGCGGCGGCCTGATCCACGACCGACCGACCCTTCTTGCTGTTCACCCCCGCGGCACGTAGCCCCTGAGCTGCGGTGACGGTGCTCATCCGCTCGTCGACCAGCCGTACGGGAAGGGGGGCGAGCGCACGGGCGAGCGTGCTCGCGAAGGCCCGTACCTTCGTCGCGGCCGGCCCTTCGGTGCCCCGCAGCGACCTGGGCAGCCCCACGACCACCTCGATCGGCTCGTACTCGGCGACGATCGCCGCCAGCCGGCGCTGCGCCGCCGGCACGTCTCGTCCGGGCACCGTCTCCACCGGTGTCGCCAGGACGCCGTCGGGGTCGCAGGAGGCGACTCCGATCCGGGCGTCGCCGACGTCGATGGCGATCCTTCGCCCACGCCGCATGGGCGCTTCCTCGCTCATGCCGCCTCGTCCTCGCTCCCGCCGGCCCCGCGATCCACGCGTCGGAGCCGTCTCGCACCGCCCGGGTGACGCCCGTGCGCCCCCGGGTCCCACTGGCCCGATCGGGTGTACCACACACCCGAGGGGGCCGGCTGGGCCGGCCGGGTGGCTCTCCCTCCGCCCGGCCGGCCCCTTCGCTACGCCTGCTCGGCGACCAGGTGTTGCACCGCGGCGATGGCCTCGTCCACGGCCTCCGGGTGCTGTCCGCCGCCCTGCGCGACGTCCGGCTTGCCGCCGCCTCCGCCGCCGAGCGTCTTGGCCGCGGTGCGGACCAGCTCGCCGGCCTTCAGGCCGCGCTCGCGGGCCGCCTCGTTGGTGGCGATCACGGTGAGCGGACGTCCGCCGTTGACCGTGAACAGCGCGACCACGGCCGGCCGGCCGCCCTGAATGCGACCGCGCACGTCGAGGACGAGCTTGCGCAGGTCGTCCGCGCCGGTGCCGTCCGGCACCCGGCCGGTGACCAGGGCCACGCCCCGCACGTCCTGGGCGCCGTCGGCCAGCCCGGCGGCGGCCTGGAGCACCTTCTCCGCGCGGAACCGCTCGATCTCCTTCTCGGCCTCCTTGAGCTTGGCCAACATCCCGGAGATCTTCTCCGGCAGCTCCTCGGGCCGGCCCTTGACCAGGTCGGTCAGTTGCGAGACGACCGTGTGCTCACGGGCCAGGAAGTTGTACGCGTCCACACCGACCAGGGCCTCCACACGGCGCACCCCGGAGCCGATGGAGGACTCGCCGAGCAGCTTCACCAGGCCGAGCTGGGCGGTGTTGTGCACGTGCGTGCCGCCGCACAGCTCCTTGGAGAAGTCACCGATGGTGACCACGCGCACCCGGTCGCCGTACTTCTCGCCGAACTCGGCGATGGCGCCCTGCTTCTTCGCCTCGTCCATGCTCATCACCTCGGCGGTGACGTCGAGCTCGCGCGAGAGCACGTCGTTGATCTTCTGCTCGACGTCGGTGAGCACGGCGGAGGGCACCGCAGTGGGCGAGCCGAAGTCGAAGCGGAAGCGGCCGGGCGAGTTCTCGGAGCCCGCCTGGGCGGCCGTCGGGCCGAGCGCGTCGCGCAGCGCCTGGTGGGTGAGGTGGGTGGCGCTGTGGGCGCGGGCGATGGCCCGCCGCCTGGCGATGTCGATCTGGGCGTACGCGCTGGCGCCCACGGTGACCTCGCCGACCTGCACCACGCCCTTGTGCACGCTCACGCCGGGCACCGGCTGCTGCACGTCGCGGACCTCGACCACCGCGCCGGTGTCGAGCTTGATCCGGCCGGTGTCGGCGAGCTGGCCGCCGCCCTCGGCGTAGAAGGGGGTGCGGTCGAGGACGACCTCGACCTCGTCGCCCTCGTGCGCGGCGGGCGAGGAGACGCCGTCCACCAGCAGCCCGACCACCGAGGACTCGCCTGCGGTGTCGACGTACCCGGTGAAGACCGTGGCGCCGGAGGCGTCGGCCACCGCGCGGTAGGCGGAGACGTCGGCGTGGCCCTGCTTCTTGGCCTTGGCGTCGGCCTTGGCCCGCTCCCGCTGCTCCTTCATCAACCGGCGGAAGCCGTCCTGGTCGACGCTGAGCCCCTGCTCGGCGGCCATCTCCAGGGTCAGGTCGATGGGGAAGCCCCAGGTGTCGTGGAGCAGGAACGCCTTGTCACCGGCGAGCTGGCTGGCGCCGGCGGCCTTGGTCTCGCTGACGGCGGCGTCCAGGATGTTGGTGCCGGCCTTGAGCGTCTTGAGGAAGGCGCCCTCCTCGGCCAGCGCGACCGTCTCGATGCGCTTGCGGTCGGTCAGCAGCTCCGGGTACTGCTCGCCCATGGTCTTCAGGACCACGTCCACGAGCTCGCCGATGACCGGGCCGGTGGCGCCGAGCAGGCGCATGTTGCGGATGGCGCGGCGCATGATGCGGCGGAGCACGTAACCGCGGCCCTCGTTGCCGGGCGTGACGCCGTCGCCGATGAGCATCACCGAGGTGCGGACGTGGTCGCCGACCACGCGCAGCGCGACGTCGCTGTCCGCGCCGGCGCCGTAGGCGACGCCGGTCAGCTCGGTGGCCTTGTCCATGACGACGCGGAGGGTGTCGGTCTCGTACATGTTGCGGACGCCCTGGAGGATCATCGCCAGGCGTTCGAGGCCGAGTCCGGTGTCGATGTTCTTGCTGGGCAGCTCGCCGAGGATCGGGAAGTCGTCCTTGCCGGAGCCCGGGCCGCGCTCGTACTGCATGAAGACCAGGTTCCAGATCTCCACGTACCGCTCGTCGTTGACGGCCGGACCGCCCTCGACGCCGAACTCGGGCCCGCGGTCGTAGTTGATCTCCGAGCAGGGGCCGCACGGGCCGGGCACGCCCATGGACCAGTAGTTGGGGCCCATGCCCAGGCGCTGGATGCGCTCGGCCGGGACGCCGATCACCTCACGCCAGATGCGCTCGGCCTCGTCGTCCTGCTCGTAGACGGTGATCCACAGCTTCTCCGGGTCGAGGCCGTAGCCCCCGTCCTCCTGCGAGCTGGTGAGCAGCTCCCAGGCGAGCTTGATGGCGCCTTCCTTGAAGTAGTCGCCGAAGGAGAAGTTGCCGCACATCTGGAAGAACGTGCCGTGCCTGGTGGTCTTACCGACCTCTTCGATGTCGGGCGTGCGCACGCACTTCTGCACGCTGGTCGCGCGGTCGAAGGGCGGCTTGACCTCGCCGAGGAAGTACGGCTTGAAGGGCACCATGCCCGCGGGGACCAGCAACAGCGTCGGGTCGTCCGCGATCAGCGACGCCGACGGCACGACGGTGTGCCCCCGCTCCTCGAAGAAGCGTAGCCAGCGGCGGCGGATTTCGGCCGACTCCATCAGTAGTCCTCTTTCTCGTTGTTCCGGTCGCTCCGGCCGTCGTGCCGGTCGGTGTTCCGGTCGTCGTTGCGGCCGGACTTCCGGTCGTTCCAGTCGCGGGCCCGGTCGGTGGCCGGGTCGCCGTGGGTGGTCAGGCTCACGGGGCGGTACGTCTTCGACTCCAGCACCTGCGCGCGCTGTGCGGGCAGTTCCCGGACGTCGGGCCCCGCTGCGAGACCCAGTGCGTCGTTCAACGCCGCCTCCCGGTCCGCCATTCCGACCCGTACGTCCAGGGCGAACTGCTTGAGCCGGTGCCCCGTCTCCACCGCCTTGTCCGCGGCCTGTGCGGCGAGGCTCTCCGGCGCCAACTGGCGCAGCTTGCGGTTGACCTTGGTGGTGGCCCACACGCCGGCTGCGGCGCCGGTGGTGAACCAGAATGCGCGGCGGAACATCGCGATCAGTCCTTCTTGCTGCGGTTGTTGCCCCGGTCGCGTACCCGGCTGCGGCGGCCTCCGCGGCGCGCGGCGGGCACCGTCTTGCCGACGACGACGGTCGCGGGGTCCGCGGCCTCGCCCTTGCGGCCGATCGCCCGGCGCACCCCGTAGCCGAACGCGGCCACCTTCACCAGCGGGCCGCCGAACGCGGAGGAGACCGTGGAGGAGAGCGCCGACGCGTTGGAGGTCACTTCCTGGACGTCGGCTGCGATCGAGTCGACGCGGGCGAGTTGGGTGTGGGCCGAGCGCACCGTCGCGGACGCCTCGCTCAGCAGCGGCACGGCCTGCTCGGTGACCTCGGCCACCAGCTTGGTGGTCGCCCTGAGCGCCTGGGCGAGCCTCACCAGGGCAAGGGCGAGGAACGACACCAGGATCGCCCAGAAGACGGCCACGAGGATCCCGGCCACCTCTCCACCGGACATCTCGCACCGCTCCCTGCTGAATCTCGGGCTCGTCATGGGCCGCTGTTGGTCGTCCCGGTCGGCCGCCGCGCACGGACGGCGGGGTCACCGCGGGCGCGGGCGGCAGACCCCGACCATATCGCGCCGCGGGTCGTCGGCCGTACTGCATTGCCGCCCGCAGCGGGCCGTTCCTGGCAGGTCGCGGGCGGTGGCGAAGTGGCGCGGGAGGGGATTGTACGGCCCGCAAACCGTTCAGTACGCTCCGTGTTTTATGCGACATGCTCCGCGCCCCGGATCTCCACGGCCCGGTCCGCTCGCCGGGCCAGCCAGAACAGGCGGGTTGCCCGCCGACGTCAGTCGATTCATCGGTCGGTCCGCGGAACTGGCCGAACTCAAGCGACTTCTCTCCCGGTCCCGTCTGGTGACGGTCACCGGGGTGGGCGGGATCGGTAAGTCACGCCTGGCGCGCCGCGGTGCCAAGCGCATGCGGAATCGCTTCTGCGACGGAATGTGGCTGGTCCCCATGGACGAGCTACCCACAACCGGAACCCCAGAAGAGGCCCTGCTCGATGCGCTGGGGCTGGTGGCGCCCGGCGGTCGTTCGCCGCGCGATGTGCTGGTGCGACGACTCGCGCAGGGCGACACCCTGCTCCTCATCGACGGCTGCGAGCAGGTGGTCGAGCCGTGCGCCGCGCTGGTGGCCGAGTTGCTGCGGAGGGCGCCCGGGCTGCGGGTGTTGGTCGCCAGCCGGCGCCCGCTGGGCATCACCGGCGAACGGCTGCTGCCGCTCGGCCCGCTGCCGATCCGGCCGGAGGCCGTGGCGCTGTTCGCCGACCGCGCGTCCGCGGTGCTGCCCGCCTTCACGCCGGCGGTCGGCCGGGAGGCGGTGGGCGAGGTGTGCCGGCGGCTCGACGGCATTCCGCTGGCCATCGAGTTGGCGGCGGCCCAGTTACGCACGCTCTCCCTGGAACAGGTCCTGCACCGGCTCGACGACCCGCTGCGGCTGCTGACCACCACCGGCCACAGCGCACCCGACCGGCACCGCTCGCTGTCCACCGCGATCGGCTGGAGCCACGAACTGTGCAGCCCGGCCGAGCGGCTGCTGTGGTCCCGCCTCTCGGTCTTCGACGGCGGCTTCGACCTGGACGCCGTGGAGTACGTGTGCGCCGGTACGAACCTGCCGGCGGACGAGGTGTTGGCGGCGCTGACCGGCCTGGTCGCGCAGTCCGTCATAGTCCGCGACGCCCCGCCGGACGAAGCCGGGCAGGCCCGCTACCGGATGCTGGACCCGGTACGCGCGTACGGGGCCCGCTGGCTGTCCGAGCTGGGCGAGACGCAGCGGCTGCGCAAGCGGCACCGCGACTGGTACCTGGGGCTGGCCACCTGGTGCGAGTTGGACTGGTTCAGCCTGCGGCAGGTCGAGGTGGCGCAGCGGGTGGAGGCGGAGCTGCCGAACCTGCGGCTGGCCCTGGAGTACAGCCTGGACAGCCCGGACGACGCGCACATCGGCCAGTACCTGACCGGCACGCTGTGGTTCTACTGGGTGGGCTGCGGGCGGCTCGCCGAGGGCCAGCGGTGGCTGGAGCGGGCGCTTGAGCTGGAGAGCGACCAGCCCGAACCGCGCGCCAAGGCGCTGTGGGCGGTGGGTCTGACGGCGGCGGCGCGGGGGGACGCGGTGGCCGCGCTGACCGCCCTGCACGAGTGTCGCGAGCTGGCCGAGAGCACCGGCGACGAGAGCGCGGCGGCGCTGGCGACGCAGATGCTGGGCGTGACCGCGCTCTCCAACGACGACCTGCCGGGCGCGGTGGCCCTGTTGCGCGAGTGCCTGGAGCGGTACCGCACCCGCGGCGAGCTCAACGCCCTGGTCCTCCTGGCACAGGTACAGCTCTCGTTGGCGCTGGCCCTGGTGGGCGACCTGGAGGCGGCCCTGGCGCTGGCCGAGGACGCCCGACAGGTGGCGGCCGACAGCGGGGAGCGGTGGGTGCGCTCGTACGCCCTGTACGCGCTGGCCTGCGCGCGGGCCGAGCGCGGCGAGGACCAGCTCGCCCGCGAACTGCTGGTGGACTGTCTGGAGATCAAGCAGGAGTTCGGCGACGCCCTCGGCATGACGCTGGCGCTGGAGCGGCTGGCGCCGCTGGTGGTGCTTGACGCGCCGGAGTGGGCGGCCGAGCTCCAGGGCGCCGCGGCCACCGGCTGGCGCGACCTGAGCGGCGAGCCGCTGCGCTCCTCGCAGTTGCGCGACCGGCACGAGCGGTGTGCCGCCCGGGCCAAGGGCATCATCGGCGACGCGGGGTACGAGGCGGCCCGGCGCGGTGGCCGCCGCGGTGGCCTGGAGTCGGCGGTGGCCCAGGTCCTGGAGCGGGGCCGGGGCCGACCGGCCAGTCTCGTCGGCCAGGCCGGTGGGGTGGCCGGGCGGCCCTGGCCCGAGGAGGACCGGGCGAGCGAGGGCCGGGCCGCCGAGGAGTGGGCCGCGGACGCGGCGGCTGCGCTGCGCCGCAAGCAGCCGGCGGGACCGCCGCCGGCCACACCCGAAGCCGACGCCCCGGAGTGAACCCCCGCCGGGGCCCGTACGGACCGGCGAGGCCACTGAGGGGTGCGGCCACGAGGGGGCGGCCCGCCGGGCCCTGTCCCCACACGGCACGTACGGACCAGGCCCGGCCGAAGCAGCTCCGACCTGAACCTGTGTGAAGCAGACACCGCCCGAAGCAGCTCCGCAGCAGCCCCCGCCCGAGGGCACTTCCACAACGGGCCCCGCCGGACGAACCACCCACTTGGCCGTACGCCTCCCGTACGGCCGTCAGCCCCACGTAACCGGCGCCATCCGCACCGAGAGGTCCGGTGCAGGCGCCCGTGGGCCCGAGAGGGGGCTCGCCGGGCGCCCGCGGGGCCCGAAACGCACGAGGCCCCGCCCGAAGAGGGCGGGGCCTGCCTGCTGAGCGTTGCTTAGCGGGCGTAGTACTCGACGACGAGCTGCTCGTCGCAGATCACCGGGATCTCCTTGCGGTTGGGGTCCCGGTCGAGGCGGAACGCCAGCGCCTTGAGGTTGACCTCAAGGTAGCGCGGGGTCTCACCGTCGGTGTCGTAGCCACCCTCGCGGGCGACCTGGAACGGGTGCTTCTCGCGGCTGCGCTCGCGGACCATCACGACGTCGCCCGGGCGGACGCGGAAGGACGGCTTGTCGACCTTGCGGCCGTTGACCTCGATGTGACCGTGCACGACCATCTGCCGCGACTGGTAGATGGTCCGGGCGATGCCCGACCGAAGGACGAGCGCGTCCAGGCGGCGCTCAAGCTCGATGATCAGGGCCTCGCCCGTCTTGCCGTCGACCTTCCGAGCGCGGTCGTAGGCACGGGCCATCTGGCGCTCGCTGATGTCGTACTGAGCGCGCAGACGCTGCTTCTCAAGAAGACGGACCTTGTAGTCGCTGTTCTGCTTGCGGCCACGGCCGTGCTCGCCCGGCGGGTAGGGGCGGGCCTCGAAGTACTTGACGGCCTTCGGAGTCAGCGCGATGCCGAGCGCACGCGACTTCTTGACCTTGGGACGCGACTGGTTCACGTGGAACGAACCTCCATGTAAGTTAGGTAAGGCTTACCTTAGCCGAGGAGAATGTATGTTTCGACCTGGGAGCCCCACGTCCAGCGCTGCCCACGGCACGGAGTCAGACGACTCCGGCCCTGCTGGCACTGAGGTGGGTCAGCCGCGCCCCGCGGAAGACGCCCGGCAACCCACTGCTGCCGAGCGCGTACGAACCCTCGTAGAGTCCAACGCTACGGCGTCTCTCGCGATTCTTGGAATCGAGGAGCCGGAAGAGTTCGCCGCCGGAATCCCCACAGCACGCACCGTAACGCCCGATGGAGACGTGCTATTGCTGGTTCCTGGCGGCTCGCCGGCGGCCAGAGCCGCCGCGTACGCGCAGGACGACGACCTCGGCTGCGTGATGGAGATCACAGATGTAGCACCCGTTTCGGTGCCGTATCGCGTGCGCGGGCGCGCCTGGATCGCCGGCTGGCTGACTCCGGTGCGGAACGAGGAGCGGGCCGCCTGCGCCATGCTGCTCGCCGAGCGGCACCCGGTCGGCGAGATCCTCGGCATGCAGGAGGTGCTGCGTCCGCCCGGTACCGAGCGGCCCGGCGGGCGCCCCGCCTGGGTGCTGCTGCGACTAGAGGTCGGGGAGGCGTGCGTGGATGATCTGTGGGGCGCCCAGAGCGTCGAGCCGGAGGCGTTCGCCGCCGCCGACCCCGATCCGCTGGTGGAACACGAATCCGAACTCCTCCAGCACCTGCACGCGGCGCACAGCGAACAGGTGCACCTGTTGTGCACGCTCTTCGGGGACCGCGCCGGCGGCTGCGGCGCGGCGCGCGAGCCCGGCGGCCGGGAGCCCGACGGGCCGCAGACACCACCCGGACGAGCGGTGCGCGCCGTGCCGGTCTCCCTCACCCGTTTCGGGCTGCGGGTCCGCTTCACCGACGCCGACAACCGCTCCTTCGACGCGCGCTTCGACTTCCCGCAGCCGGTAAGCGACGTGGGGGAACTGCGCCGCGCGATGCACACCCTGTTCGAGGCCGCGGCGCAATAGGCCCGGCCAGCCCGGACACCCCGGGCGCTCCGGGCCCCCGGGGCACCGCTCTCCTCACGCGGCCCCGGCCACTCCCCGCGCACCCGCGCGCCTGCTCGCCCGCGCCTTCTCCCTCTGCTCCGACCCTCTCCCCCGCCCGCCCGGCCACGGCACCCCTCATCCGCCGGTGGCCCGCTCGGCCCGTCGGCGCTCCGGACCCGGTTCCGGGGCGCCATCTCGGCCGCCCGACAGCCCAACTACCTCGCGCGGTGCGGTAGTTGGTAGTAGCTGACCGCCACTGGAGCGCCCGCCCGGGCGGCTGCCCGGCCACCGGGCCGCACCGCTCCACCGGGCCCACCCGCGCAGCCGGCCCACCCGCCACCGCGGGGGTTCCGCACGCACCGCACGCCCGCACCGCACTCCACGCCCGTACGTGCGGTACGCACAGCAGACCCGCGCACACGACACGCCCGGCCGCGCCCGGCCCTCAGCCGCCGGTCGGCTCGCCGTCGCCCTTCGCCGGCGTCGCCGCGCGGGCCTCACCCTCGCCGCTCGTCTCCTCCCGGGAGGACTCCCGGCCCCGGCCGTCCCGGCCGCCCTCCTCGCGGCCGGCGCCCTCCCGGGGCCTGGCCGGTGGCGGGTCGCCGCGCAGCCGGGCCCGGACGCGCTCCACCACGTCCGCGTACCGCGCCTCCGCCCCGTACCTCGTGGGGGCGTAGTACTGCTTGCCGTGCACCGCGTCCGGCGCGTACTGCTGCGTGGCGATGCCGCCCGGCAGGTCGTGGGGGTACAGATAGCCCTGCGCGTGGCCGAGCTTCTGGGCGCCCTTGTAGTGACCGTCGCGCAGGTGTGGGGGGACCGGCCCCGCGAGGCCGGCCCGGACGTCCGCCAACGCCGCGTCGATGGCCAGGTACGCCGCGTTGGACTTGGGCGCGAGCGCCAGCGCCACCGTGGCCTGGCCCAGCGCGATGCGCGCCTCGGGATAGCCGATCAGGGCGACCGCCTGGGCGGCGGCGACCGCCGTCTGGAGCGCGGTCGGGTCGGCCATGCCGATGTCCTCGCTCGCGGAGATCATCAGCCGGCGCGCGATGAACCGCGGGTCCTCACCCGCCTCGATCATGCGGGCCAGATAGTGCAGCGCCGCGTCCACGTCCGAGCCGCGGATGGACTTGATGAGTGCGCTGGCCACGTCGTAGTGCTGGTCGCCGTTGCGGTCGTACTTCACCGCCGCCCGGTCGACGGCCTCCTCCAGCGTCGCCAGCGTGATCTCCGGCTCGCCCTTGGCTATCGCCGACCCGGCGCCCGCCTCCAGGGCCGTCAGCGCCCGCCGCCCGTCGCCGCCGGCGATCCGCAGCAGATGCGCCTCGGCGTCCTCCGGCAGCCGCACCACACCACCGAGCCCGCGCTCTTCGGCCAGCGCCCGGTGCAGCAGCGCGCGCACGTCGTCGTCGGTCAGCGGCTCCAGCGTGAGCAGCAGCGAGCGGGAGAGCAGCGGTGAGATCACCGAGAAGTACGGGTTCTCGGTGGTGGCCGCGATGAGGGTGACCCAGCGGTTCTCCACCGCGGGCAACAGCGAGTCCTGCTGGGCCTTGCTGAAGCGGTGGATCTCGTCCAGGAAGAGCACGGTCTCCCTGCCGTACCCGCCGGAGCTGCGGCGGGCGCCGTCGATGACGGCACGCACCTCCTTGACCCCGGCGGTGATCGCCGACAGTTCCACGAAGCGCTTCTTGGTGGCCTGGCTGACCACGTACGCCAGCGTCGTCTTGCCCGTGCCCGGCGGGCCCCAGAGGATGACCGACGAGGCGCCGGCGGGACCGCCGCTGCCCTCGCCGACGAGCCGGCGCAGCGGCGAGCCCGGGCGCAACACGTGCTGCTGCCCCACGACCTCGTCGAGCGTGCGCGGGCGCATCCGCACGGCCAGCGGGCTGCTGGCCGGGTCCTTCTCCTGGCGTTCCTCGGCGGCGGCGGTGAACAGGTCTGGCTCCACGCAGGAAGCCTATGCCACCCCACTGACAACGGGCCGGCGCGACCGCCCGCCCCTGGCCTGACCTGGGCCGCAGCGGGCACAGACGTACCAAAGAAGAAGGCCGGGTCCGGCCGGGGGCACGTCCCCGGCCGGACCCGGCCCCAACGGGCTCAGGCCCAGAGCTGGCTCTTCCACTTGGTGAGGATCAGCATCGCGATGACGCCCATCCACAGCACCGGCACCACCCAGTGGAACTCAAGCAGTCCGCGCCGCAGCCCCTCGGGCACGGGCAGGAAGCGGTGCTTGATGTTGAACCCGGTGACGTAGCAGAACATCACGATGGTGGCCGCCCAGGCCAGGCAGCACCACAGGCACAGCGCGCCGATCTCGTACAGCGACTGGTACTGGAGCCAGGTGCAGAAGCCGACGCCGAACAGGCAGCCCGCGTTGAACGTCAGCCAGTACCAGCGCGGGAAGCGGGCGCCGACCAGCAGGCCCACGCCGACGCAGATGACGATGCCGTACGCGACCAGGCCCATCATCGGGTTCGGGAAGCCGAACGCCTCGGCCTGGTCGCTCTCCATGATGTTGCCGCAGGAGACGATCGGATTGATGCTGCAACCCGGGGTGAACGTCTCACCCTTGGCCTTGGCCTCAAGGATGTGGTTCTTGTCGATCGTGATGACCCAGGCGGCCAGCAGACCTGCGGCGCCGGCGAGGATGAGCAACCAGGCGAAGACCCGGCCGCCGCCGACGGCGCCGTCGGTGGAGGTGTGCTCCGCGTCCCCGTCCGTAGCAGAACGGTGAAGTGCCGAAGTTGTCATAGCGCCATTCGTCTCGTCAGTCGGACATAGCCCGGTCATTGTGCACCAGGCACCTGTGAATCAACTCCGCCTCGCGCGCAGTTCCTCCACCACGGCGTCCAGGGCAACAGGTGTTTGATCCCCGCTCTCCAGATCCTTCACCTGGACGACGCCCTCGGCGAGATCGCGTTCCCCGGCGACGAGCGCGAAGCGCGCACCGGAGCGGTTCGCCGACTTCATGGCGTTCTTCAGACCCTTGCCCCCGAAGGCGTAGTCGGTGGCGATGCCCGCCCGCCGCAACTCCGTGACCAGGCCGAACAGCACGTCCCTGGCCGCTTCGCCGAGCGGCACTGCGTACACCTCGGTCGCGGCCGGCAGCGTCAGTTCGATGCCCTCGGCGCGCAGCGCCAGCACCGTACGGTCCACGCCGAGCGCCCAGCCGACGGACGGCAGCGCGGGGCCGCCGATCATCTCGGACAGACCGTCGTACCGCCCGCCGCCGCCCACCGCGGACTGCGAGCCGAGCCCGTCGTGGATGAACTCGAACGTGGTACGGGTGTAGTAGTCCAGGCCGCGCACCAGGTTCTCGTCGTCCTCGAAGGCGACGCCGGCGGCGGTCAGCAACTGCCGCACGCGCTCGTGGTACTCCGTGCACGCCTCGCACAGGTGGTCACGGAGCGTGGGCGCGCCGACGAGCTGCTTGCGCACCGCCTCGCGCTTGTCGTCGAGCACCCGCAGCGGGTTGATCTCGATGCGGCGCCGGGTCTCCTCGTCGAGGTCGAGCCCGCGCAGGAAGCCCTGGAGCACCTCCCGGTAGGCGGGCCGGCAGGCGCGGTCGCCCAGCGAGTTGAGCAGCAGCCGGAAGTTGCGCAGCCCCAGCGAGCGGTAGGCGTCCACCGCCAGGATGATCAACTCGGCGTCAAGGGCCGGGTCCTCGGCGCCGATCGCCTCGGCGCCGATCTGCGAGAAGTGCCGGTAACGGCCGGCCTGCGGGCGCTCGTAGCGGTAGTACGAGCCCGAGTACCAGAGCTTGACCGGCAGGTTGCCGACCTTGTGCAGGTTGCGCTCCAGGGTGGCGCGCAGCACGGAGGCGGTGCCCTCGGGGCGCAGCGCGAGTTCGGTGCCGCCCTTGGTGGAGAGGGTGTACATCTCCTTGGACACGATGTCGGTGGACTCACCGACACCGCGAGAGAAGAGCTCGACGTGCTCGAAGCCGGGGGTCTCGATGTATCCGTACCCGGCGCGGCGCAGCGGGGCCGCGAGTGCGTCGCGGACCGCGAGGAAGGTCGCGGAGTCCGGCGGGATCAGGTCGTACGTGCCCTTGGGGGCGGTGAAGGCGTTCACGGGGTGATTCGTCACATTCCTCGTCGCGGGGCGGTCGGGCCGCCTCCGAGGCCGGCGGCCACCTGCCGCAGGTACGGGTTGGTGGCGCGCTCCTGGCCGATGCTGGTCTGGGGTCCGTGCCCGGACAGCACCACGGTCGAGTCGTCGAGCGGCAGGCACACGCGGGCCAGCGACTCCAGGATCTCGCCGTGATCGCCACCGGGCAGATCGGTGCGTCCGATGGAGCCGGCGAAGAGCAGGTCGCCCGAGAAGAACACCGACGGGACGTCGGCGGATTCGGGGAGCCTGAAGGTCACCGACCCCTTGGTATGGCCGGGCGCATGCGCGACGGACAGTTCGAGACCGGCCAGGTGCAGGGCCGCGCCGTCGGAGAGCTCCTTGACGTCATCGGGCTCGCCGATGGTCAGCTCTCCCATCAGCGGCATCCCGATGGAGCGGCCGATGGCCTTCTCCGGATCGCTCATCATGTAGCGGTCGGCCGGATGGATCCAGGCCGGCACGTCGTGCGCACCACAGACCGGGACCACCGAGGCGACGTGGTCGATGTGGCCGTGGGTGAGGACGACGGCGACCGGCTTGAGCCGGTGCTTGGCGACGGTCTCCGCGACGCCCTGGGCGGCCTGGTGGCCCGGGTCGATGATCACGCACTCCTCACCGGCGGCGGGGGCGACCAGGTAGCAGTTGGTCCCCCAGGCCCCGGCGGGGAACCCAGCAATGAGCACGATCGTCCTTCAGGTGGTCCGGCGGTCGGCGCGGTGGCCGCGGCGCCGGGGCGGAAAGTCGGCGTGCGAAGAGCCTACCTGCGGCGCACGGCGCACAGCCAACCGCTATACGGTACGGCCAGGCGCCGGCACGACCGGGCGCGCGGGGCCCGGCGGCACCGCAGGCGAGCGGTCGCCGCGGCCCCCGGCGATCGGCAGCGGCTCCGTCCGCGCCCTCGCACACACACGGCAGACGCTGCACGGCAATGGTGCAGCGTGACAGTTGAGGAGAAGACCCGGTGGTCACTCAGGAGCAGCGGCGACGGCAGCTCGCCCGCGAGAAGCTGGCGCGTCAGCAGCAGCGCAGGGCCGCCGCCAGGTCGAAGGCGCAGAAGCGCAACGTGTTGATCGCGGGCGGGCTGGTGCTCGCGCTGATCGCCGGGGTCCTGGTGGCGCTGGCCGGTCTTTTCGACTCCGACGACGACAAGGACGACGCCGCGCGGCCCAAGGACCCCTGCGCCCAGCCGGCCGCCGGCGAACCCTCCGGGCAGACCTGGAAGAAGGAGCCGAAGGTCACCATCGACAAGTCGGCGGCCTACACCATGAAGCTGGCGACCACCTGTGGCGACCTCACCATCGGCCTCGACGCGAAGAACGCCCCGCACACGGTGAACTCCTTCAACTTCCTGGCCGGCAAGGGGTACTTCGACCACACCAGGTGCCACCGGCTGACCGACCAGGGCATCTACGTGCTCCAGTGCGGCGACCCCAAGGGCGACGGCACCGGCACCCCCGGCTACACGATCCCGGACGAGAACCTGAAGGACCCGAGGCTCAAGGGGAACGTGTACCCGGCCGGCACCATCGCCATGGCCAACCGGTACAACCCGCAGCCGGCCAAGGGCGAGAGCAAGAACGAGAACAGCGGCGGCAGCCAGTTCTTCATCGTCTACCAGGACAGCGAGCTCCCCCCGTACTACACGCCCTTCGGGCAGCTCACCGGCGGCCAGGACGTCCTGAAGAAGATCACGGAGGCCGGGGCAACGGCGCCCGACCCGCAGACCGGGAACACCGCGCCGATCGCCACCGTGGTGATCAACAAGGCGACCGTCACCCGGTCTTGACGCCGGCTCTGAGCACCGGGCGGGCGTACGGGGCGGCCACTCGCCGCGGCCCCGTACGCCCGCCCGGTGCGTACTGGCGCGCGTACTGCGAAATTTCGGTCGCGCTGGATACGGACAGCCGGGCCACCGGTCGCCTATGTTTGCGTCTGTAGGGTGCCTGCTCCGACGGCTGCCGCCCTGCCGAATCGGAACCCCAGCAGCTCGTCGGTCCGGCCCGGCGCTGCCAGGCCGGGAGTAAACCGTGGACGATGCCCGCGGGCCGCGCGCCCGCGCCGGCATCATGTGGAGGAGGCGCTGTGAGCAGCGACCCGTGGGGCCGCGTCGACGAGACGGGGACCGTGTACGTGCGTACGGCCGACGGCGAGCAGGTCGTCGGCTCCTGGCAGGCCGGTTCCCCTGAGGAAGCACTGGCCTACTTCGAGCGCAAGTACGAGGGCCTGGTTGTGGAGATCGGCCTCCTCGAACATCGGGTCAAGACCACCGACCTGTCGGCGAAGGACGCCACGACCGCCGTCGACCACCTGCGCCAGCAGGTCGACGAGCACCACGCCGTCGGCGACCTGGACGCGCTGCGCAAGCGCCTCGACGCGCTCGTGCAGACGGTCGACGCGCGCCGCGAGGAGCGCAAGGCGGCCAAGGCCCGACAGTCCGACGAGGCCCGTAAGGCCAAGGAAGCGCTGGTGACCGAGGCCGAGGAGCTGGCCGCCAGCGAGCAGTGGCGGGCGGCGGGCGAGCGGCTGCGCTCGCTGGTGGACACCTGGAAGGGGCTGCCGCGGCTTGACCGCAAGACGGACGACGAGCTGTGGCACCGCTTCTCGCACGCCCGCTCGGCGTTCTCCAAGCGGCGCAAGGCCCACTTCGCCTCGCTTGACGCGCAGCGCGAGGACGCCCGCAAGGCGAAGGAGAAGCTGGTCGCGGAGGCCGAGTCGCTGTCGAAGTCGACCGACTGGGGCCCCACCGCCGCCCGGTACCGCGAGCTGATGACGGACTGGAAGGCGGCCGGGCGTGCGCAGCGGGAGGCCGAGGAGGACCTGTGGAACAGGTTCCGCGGCGCCCAGGACGTCTTCTTCCAGGCGCGCGGTGAGGTGTTCGCGGAGCGCGACGCCGAGCAGCAGGAGAACCTGACGCGCAAGGAAGAGCTGGTCGTCGAGGCGGAGAAGCTGCTGCCGGTCACCGACCTGAAGGCGGCGCGGGCGGCGTTCCGGTCGATCAACGAGCGCTGGGAGGCCATCGGTCACGTGCCGCGGGACGCCCGGCCGAAGATCGAGGGCCGGATGCACGCCGTGGAGCGGGCCATCCAGGACAGCGAAGAGTCGGAGTGGCGGCGGACCAACCCGGAGGCGCGGGCCCGGGCCGCGGGGCTGACCGGCCAGCTCCAGGCGGCCGTGGACAAGCTCCAGGAGCAGGTCGACAAGGCCAGGGCGGCGGGCAACGACGCCAAGGCGGACAAGCTCACCAAGGAGCTCGAAGGCCGCCAGGCCCTGCTGGACCAGGCGCTGAAGGGGCTCCAGGAGTTCGGCGGCTGAGTCTCTCCGGCCACTGGTTCGGGCGCAGCGACGGCCCCGGTACGCGATGGCGTGCCGGGGCCGTCGGCCTGTGCGGGGAAGGGGCGGGCGTCAGGGCCGGCGGGCCGAGGTCACCCGGTAGACGTCGTAGACGCCCTCCACGCCCCGTACCGCCTTCAGGACGTGGCCCAGGTGCTTCGGGTCGCCCATCTCGAAGGTGAAGCGCGAGGTGGCCACCCGGTCCCTGGAGGTCTGCACGGCGGCGGAGAGGATGTTGACGTGCTGGTCGGAGAGGACCCGGGTGACGTCCGAGAGCAGCCGCGAACGGTCCAGCGCCTCCACCTGGATGGCCACCAGGAAGACCGAGGACTGGGTGGGTGCCCACTCCACGTCGAGGATGCGCTCGGGCTGCTGGGAGAGCGAGTCGACGTTGACGCAGTCGGCGCGGTGCACCGAGACGCCGCTGCCGCGGGTGACGAAGCCGATGATGGGGTCGCCCGGCACCGGCGTACAGCAGCGGGCCAGCTTCACCCAGACGTCCTCGACGCCCTTGACGACCACACCGGGATCGGCACTGGAACGGCGCTTGGTGCGGGTGCGCAGCGGGGTGGACTCGGCGATGTCCTCGGTCGCCGCGTCCTCGCCGCCCAGGCCCTGGACCAGCTTCTGCACGATGTTCTGCGCGGTGACGTGGCCCTCGCCGATGGCCGCGTACAACGAGGAGATGTCCGAGTAGCGCATCTCGTGCGCGAGGGTCACCAGCGAGTCGCCGGTGAGGATGCGCTGGATCGGCAGGTTCTGCTTGCGCATGGCCCGCGCGATGGCGTCCTTGCCCTGCTCGATCGCCTCGTCGCGGCGCTCCTTGGAGAACCAGCCGCGGATCTTGTTGCGGGCCCGGGGCGACTTGACGAAGCCGAGCCAGTCGCGGGAGGGGCCGGCGCCCGGGGCCTTGGAGGTGAAGACCTCGACCAGGTCACCGTTGTCGAGCGTGGATTCCAGCGGCACCAGGCGGCCGTTGACGCGGGCGCCTATCGTGCGGTGGCCGACCTCGGTGTGCACGGCGTACGCGAAGTCGACCGGGGTCGCGCCCGCCGGGAGCGCTATGACGTCGCCCTTGGGCGTGAAGACGAAGACCTCGTTGCGGGAGAGGTCGAAGCGCAGCGACTCCAGGAACTCGCCCGGGTCCTCGGTCTCCTTCTGCCAGTCCAGGAGTTGCCGCAGCCACGCCATGTCGTTGACGGTGTCCTGCCGGTCGCCCTTGCTCTTGGGCACGTCGGTACGGACCTTGGAGGCGCCGGCGACGGCCTCCTGCTTGTACTTCCAGTGCGCGGCGATGCCGTACTCGGCGCGGCGGTGCATGTCGAAGGTGCGGATCTGGAGCTCGACCGGCTTGCCGCTGGGCCCGATGACCGTCGTGTGCAGCGACTGGTACATGTTGAACTTGGGCATCGCGATGTAGTCCTTGAACCGCCCTGGCACCGGGTTCCACCGCGCGTGGATGGTGCCGAGCGCCGCGTAGCAGTCGCGGACGGTGTCCACCAGGACCCGGATGCCCACCAGGTCGTAGATCTCCGCGAAGTCCCGGCCGCGGACGATCATCTTCTGGTACACGGAGTAGTAGTGCTTGGGGCGCCCGGTGACGGTCGCCTTGATGCGGGCCGCCCGCAGGTCGCCCTGGACCTGGTCGGTCACGATCGCCAGGTACTCATCGCGCTTCGGCGCCCGCTCGGCCACCAGCCGCACGATCTCGTCGTACATCTTGGGGTAGAGGATCGCGAAGGCGAGGTCCTCCAGCTCCCACTTGATGGTGTTCATGCCCAGCCGGTGCGCCAGCGGGGCGTAGATCTCCAGCGTCTCGCGGGCCTTCTTCTCCTGCTTCTCCCGCTTGAGGTAGCGCATGGTGCGCATGTTGTGCAGCCGGTCGGCCAGCTTGATGACCAGCACCCGTGGGTCCTTGGCCATGGCGACGACCATCTTGCGCACGGTCTCCGCCTGCGCGGCCTCGCCGAACTTGACCTTGTCGAGCTTGGTGACCCCGTCCACGAGCAGCGCGACCTGGTCGCCGAAGTCGCGGCGCAGGGTGTCAAGGCCGTACTCGGTGTCCTCGACCGTGTCGTGCAGCAACCCCGCCATCAGCGTCGCCGGGTCCATGCCGAGCTCGGCGAGGATGGTGGTGACCGCCAGCGGATGGGTGATGTACGGGTCGCCGCTCTTGCGCTTCTGTCCGCGGTGCCAGCGCTCGGCGACCTGGTACGCGCGCTCGATCTGGCGCAGCGTGGAGGTGTCGGCCTTGGGGTCGTTGGCGCGCACGATGCGCAGCAGCGGTTCGAGGACCGGGTTGTACGGGCTGGAGCGCTGCACGCCGAGCCGGGCGAGGCGGGCGCGGACCCGGTTCGAGGAGTTCTGCCGGGGTGCGGGGCCCGGCTGCGGGCGGGCCGGCACGCTGGTGTTCGGGCCGCCGGCGGGCAGTTCGGCCGGGGGCTTGGGCCCCGGCTTCGGCCCGGGGGTGGATGCGCCGCCGCCGTTCTTGGGCGCGCTGGCGGCCGGCCTGCTCCCCGCGGTGTTCGGCTCCTCGGGGTGCGCGGCGGTCAGCGGCTTGGCCTCGTCTGGCAAGAGCACTCCTCACGCGGGACCGGTCCGTAACACGGGGGTCGGACAGCCATGGTATCGATCCCGCCACACCCATTGTCCCGCCGAGTCGGGCGCCCCGGCACGCCGAAGGCGGGCACCCGGGTGTTCCCAGATGCCCGCCTTCGGTACGACTTCGCAGGTCAGACGGTGGTCAGCGCCTCCAGCGGGGCGCCGTCCAAGCTGGCTTGGAGTCGCTGCCTGCCGGCCAGGAAGCCGAGCTCAAGCAGGACCGCCACCCCGGCGACCTGGGCCCCGGACCTGCGGATGAGGTGCAGCGACGCCTCGGCCGTGCCTCCGGTGGCCAGAACGTCGTCGATGACCAGGACCCGCTCGCCGGGCCGCAGCGCATCGGCGTGCATCTCGATCTCGGCCGTGCCGTACTCCAGCTCGTACGCCTGCCGCAGCGTCGTCCCGGGCAGCTTGCCCGCCTTGCGCACAGGTACGAAGCCGACCCCGGCGCGCACCGCGACCGGCGCGGCCAGGATGAAGCCGCGCGCTTCGAGGCCGATGACCTTGTCCGCGCGGTGTGTGTGGCACAGCGCGGCCAGGGCCTCGGTCAGGGCGCCGAAGGCGACCGGGTCGGCCAGCAGCGGGGTGATGTCCTTGAACATCACCCCGGGCTGCGGGTAGTCCGGGACGTCGTGGATGCGGCTGAGCAGCAGGGAGCGCAGCTCCGCCGCGCCGGCCGGGCCCGGGGTCGCGGGCCCGGCAGCGGTGGTCTCGGCCCCGCTCATCGGCGCTTGCCCGACGGGCGGCCCCGGCCGCGGTTGCGGTTCGGCTGGTTCCGGGCGGCGCGGGAGCCCGTCGTGCCGCGCGGGCCGACCACGCCGGCCGCCGCCGCTTCCTCGGCGTCCACCGGCTCGTCGTCATCGATGCCGTCGGCGTCGTCGGCGCCGGAGTCGTCCGCGTCCTCCTGCGCGTCCTCGCCGGCGCCGGCCGATTCGGCCCGGGCCGCGGCGGCTGCACGCTTGGCGCGCACCCGCTTGGCCAGGGCCTTCATCTGCGGGTCGCGCTCCTTCAGGTCGGCGACCAGCGGCGTGGCGATGAAGATCGAGGAGTACGCGCCGGCTGCGAGGCCCACGAACAGCGCCAGCGAGATGTCGTTGAGCATGCCGGCGCCCAGGAAGCCGCCGCCGATGAAGAGCAGGCCGGCGACCGGGAGCAGCGCCACCACGGTGGTGTTGATGGAGCGCACCAGGGTGGCATTGAGGCTGCGGTTGGCGATCTCGCTGTAGGTGTAGCGGGTCTGCTTGGTGAGTCCCTTGGAACTCTCGCGGAGGCCGTCGAAGACGACCACGGTGTCGTACAGCGAATAACCGAGGATGGTGAGCAGACCGATCACCGTGCCCGGTGTGACTTCGAAGCCGACCAGCGCGTACACACCGACCGTGATCGTGAGGTCGTGGACCAGCGCGATGAGGGCGGCCAGCGCCATGCGCCACTCGAAGGCGATGGCTAGGTAGATCACCACGAGCAACATGAAGATCGCTAGGCCCTGCCATGCCTTGCGGGCGATCTCCTCACCCCAACTCGGGCCGACGAGCTGGGTGTTGATCTTCGAGGCTTCGACGCCGAGGTCCTTGGCGAGCGCTTCCTGGACCGGCTGGGCGGCCTCGGTGTCCAGATCGCTGATCTGGATGCGCAGTCCGCCGCCGCCGAGCTTCTGGGCGATCGCCGTGTGGCCTTCGGCGGCGCCCTCCGCCTTCTCGCGTGCGTCGTCGGCCGAGACGCTGGTCTTCGGGGTGGTGAAGACCGCGCCGCCGGAGAACTCAATGCCCATGTGCAGACCACGCACCGCGAGGCCGACGATGGCCGTGATGGTGATCAGGATGGAGATGCCGTACCAGATCTTCCGCTTGGCGACGAAGTCGTAGCCGACCTCGCCCCGGTAGAGCCTGGCGCCGAGGTCACCGAGTCGCGACATCTTCACGCCTCCTTCGTGTCAGCGGGGGCGGTGGGGCGACGGCGGCGCAGCGGCGGCTTGGCACCGAGACGCTGCGGGTCAAGGCCCGACCAGGGGTGCCCGTCCGCGAAGAACTTGCGGGTGGCGAGGAGCGTCATCAGCGGCTTGGTGAAGAAGAAGACCACCACGACGTCCAGCAGCGTGGTCAGACCCAGCGTGAACGCGAAGCCCTGCACCTTGCCGACCGTGACGATGAAGAGCACCGCGGCGGCGAGGAAGGACACGAAGTCCGAGACCAGGATGGTGCGCCGGGCCCGGGGCCAGCCGCGCTGCACGGCCGGGCGCAGCGTGCGGCCCTCGCGGATCTCGTCCCGGACGCGTTCGAAGTAGACGATGAACGAGTCGGCGGTGATGCCGATGGCCACGATCGCACCACAGACGGCCGGCAGGTTCAGGGCGAACTGGATCGCCTCGCCGAGCAACACCATCAGCGAGTACGTCAGCGTGGCCGAGACCGCGAGGCTGGCGATGGCCACCAGGGCCAGGCCGCGGTAGTAGATGACCATGTACAGGATGACCAGGACGAGGCCGATGGCACCGGCGATCAGACCGGCCCGGAGCTGCTCTTCACCGAGGGCCGAGGAGACGGTGGTCTCGTCGACGATCTCGAAGGTCAGCGGCAGCGAACCGTAGGACAGGATGTTGGCGAGGTCGTCGGCTTCCTTCTGGCTGAAGCCACCGGAGATCTCCGCCTTGCCGCCCTTGATCGCAAAGTTGACCTCGGCGTTCGAGGCGACCTCGCCGTCGAGCACGATGCCGAACTGGTTCTGCGGGGACTGCTGCTTGGCCAGCTCGCCGGTGATCTTGCCGAACTGCTTGCCGCCCTTGCCGTCGAAGTCGAGCTGCACGATCCAGCCGGAGCCGCCCTGCGTGCTGAAGACCGCGGACGCGTCGTCCACGCGGTCGCCCTCAAGCTCGACCGGGCCCAGGATGAACTTGGCCTGGCCCTTGCGGTCACAGGCCACGATGGGCTCGTCGTTGGGGCGGGCGGCGGCTAGCTTGCTGGCGTCGGAGCGGGACTTGGCGGTCGAGCAGTCCAGCGCCGCGAACTGCTTCTGCAAGTCCTCGGCCTGCTTGGCCTGCGCGGCTTCTTCCTTGGACGGCTTCTTCGCCGGCTCTTCCTGCTTGTCAGCCGGGCCGCTGGCGGAGGGGTTCGGGGTGGGCGCCTTCAACGCGCTGGGGATGGCGCGGCCCTGGGTGGTGGCGGAGGTGCTGGGGGTCGCACCGTCGGCCTTGTCGGCGTCGCTCTTGTCACCGTCCTTGCCGTCGGCACCCTTGTCGGCGTCCTTGCCGTCGGCTGGACTTTTATCGCCGTCCTTGCCGCCGTCGCCGTCCTTGTCGCCCTTATCCCCATCGCCCTTGTCGCCGCCCTTGTCACCCTGCTTGCTGGGCGTCTTATCGGGCTTGGGCGGGTTCGCGGGGTCGGCGGTGCGCTTGCCGTCCGCGATGGTCAGCACCGGGCGGAAACCGAGCTTGGCCGTCGTGCCGACCTGGTTACGGGCCTGCTTCGCGTCCGTCCCCTTGGGGATGTTGACGATGATGTGCTTACGACCCTGCGTCTGGACCTCGGCCTCGGAAACACCGAGACCGTTGACGCGCCGCTCCATGATGTTGACGGCGGTGTCCATGTTGTCGCTGTTGATCGCATTGGGCTTGCCCGGCTCGTTCTTGGCCTCCAGCGTGAAGCTGGTTCCACCCGCGAGGTCGATCCCCAGCCGCGGGGTGGTGTTGCCGGAGAGGAACATTCCTCCGACCAACGCCACCATGGCGACCAAGATCCCGACGAGGGCACGACCGGGCCTGCCCTGGGCCCCGGGGGACCTACGGCCCTTCTTCGGTGCTGCCACCTTTTCGTTTCTCCCTGTCCAACCGCCGGGCGACGGATGTGCGCCAGGCGGCCACGAAGTGTTATGGGGACGTGCCCCCGCCGGAGCCTAAACCGTCTCCGCGCCGCTGTGCACCGAGCGGTGGTGCCCTACGGCCTGTGAAGTCCGGCTACTTCGCGTCGCCGTCGTCGGAACCCTTGCGGTCCTCCGACGTGGTGCCCTCCGGCTTCGCGTCCTGCGGCTCCGTCGTGTCGGCGTCCGCGGCGTCGGTCTTCTTCTCGTCGTCGCTCGCGTCGCCCTTGGTGATGTCGACCCGACGGTCGGTGTCCCCGGCGGCCTCGGTCAGGGAAGAGGCGTCGTCGGGAACCACGGGGGCATCCTCATCGTGCTCGGGCTCGATGCCGTGCACGATGCGGTTGTACTCGGCGTCGTCCAGGACGGCACCCACCGAATTCTTCGCGTAAATGGCGTGCACGCCCGGCGCGACCTCCAGCAGGAGCGTGTCGTCGGTGACTTCCTTGACCGTGGCGTACATGCCGCCGATCGTCCGTACGCCGGTGCCCGGCTGGATCTGGTCACGCATCTGCGCGGCCTGGCGCTGCTTGTTCTTGGCCGACCGGGTCATCAGGATCATGGCCCCGATGAGCACGATGAACGGCAGGAGAGTCACGATATTCACGGGACGGAATTTCCTTCGCACGACCGCGAATGCACGGCCTGGTATACGGGGGTGGGTGCGCCGCACTGAACGGACGGCATCGGCGGAGTCTAAGCGAGCCCGCGCCTAAGGAACAACGCCCAGCATTGCACCGGGGTTCCTGGCTCGACCAGTGTCCGCGCCGTCACCCGTCGAACAGTCCTGGCTGCGCACCGCCACCCGCGCCCTGCGGCGGCGTCAGTCCCAGGTGTGCCCAGGCCGCCGCGGTGCCCACCCGGCCGCGCGGCGTTCGGGCCAGCAGACCTTCCCTGACGAGGAAGGGCTCGGCCACTTCCTCGACCGTCTCGCGCTCCTCCCCCACCGCGACGGCCAGCGTGGAGAGGCCCACCGGGCCGCCGCCGAAGAGTTTGAGCAGGGCGGTCAGCACGGCCCGGTCGAGCCGGTCGAGGCCGCGTCCGTCCACGTCGTACACCGCGAGGGCGCGCGCCGCGATCTCCTTGGTGATCACGCCGTCGGCCTTGACCTGGGCGTAGTCGCGGACGCGGCGCAGCAGCCGGTTGGCGATGCGCGGCGTGCCGCGGGAGCGGCCGGCGATCTCGGCGGCGCCCTCGCCGTCGATCTCGACGTCGAGCAGCCGCGCGGAGCGGTGCACGACACGCTCAAGTTCGGCGGCGCCGTAGAACTCCATGTGACCGGTGAAGCCGAACCGATCGCGCAGCGGCGGCGGCAGCAGGCCGGCCCTGGTGGTGGCCCCGACCAGGGTGAACGGCGGCAGTTCCAGCGGAATGGCGGTGGCGCCCGGGCCCTTGCCGACGATCACGTCGACGCGGAAGTCCTCCATCGCCATGTAGAGCATTTCCTCGGCGGGCCGGGACATCCGGTGGATCTCGTCGAGGAAGAGCACCTCGCCCTCGGTGAGGGAGGAGAGGATCGCGGCGAGGTCTCCCGCGTGCTGGATCGCGGGCCCCGACGTGATCCGGATAGGTGCACCCATCTCCGCCGCGATGATCATCGAAAGGGTGGTTTTGCCCAGGCCCGGCGCGCCGGACAGCAGAACGTGGTCGGCGGTGCTACCGCGCTGCCGCGCCGCACGCAGCACCAGGTCCAGCTGTTCGCGGACGCGCTCCTGGCCGACGAACTCGCCCAGGTCCTTCGGCCGCAGCGCGGCCTCGATGGCCTGCTCCTCGCCGTCCGCCTCGGCGCCCAGCAGCCGATCGGCGGCGCCCAGGCCGACCGGGTCGGCCAGGTGCGCAGCGTGCTCGCCGTGGGTGTCGTCCCCGTTCATGACGTCCTCTCTGGTACGTGCGGTGCGGTGCCGCGGGCGGTCAGCGGCCTCGGCCCAGCGTCTGGAGCGCGGCCCGCAACAGGGCCGACACCTGCGGCTGCTCCCCCTTGGCGAGGGCTTCGTCGGCCTGCGGGGAGACGGCCGCCACGGCCTCGTCGGCCTCCCGGGTGGCGTAGCCGAGGCCGATCAGCGCGCCGTGCAGTTGGTCGCGCCAGCCGGCGGTGACCGCGCTGCCGACCCGGGCGGCTGCGCCGGGTCCGGTGGGCTCGCCCAGCCGGTCCTTCAGTTCGAGCAGCAGGCGTTGGGCGCCCTTCTTGCCGATGCCGGGGACGGCGGTCAGCGCCTTCTCGTCGCCGCCGGCCACCGCGCGGCGCAACGCGTCGGGGCTGTGCACCGCGAGCATGGCCTGGGCCAGCCGGGGGCCCACTCCGCTGGCGGTCTGGAGCAGTTCGAAGACCTGGCGTTCGTCGTCGTCGGCGAAGCCGTACAGGGTCAGCGAGTCCTCGCGGACGACGAGCGAGGTGGCGAGCCTGGCGCTCTGTCCGACGCGGAGGGTGGCCAGCGTGCCCGGGGTGCACTGCACCGCCATGCCGACGCCGCCGACCTCGACGACGGCGAGGTCGGGCGCGAGGGCGGCGATCTGCCCGGAGACGAACGCGATCATGCGGGATCCTTCCGGGTGGGTGCGGGGGCCGCGGCCCGGTGCGCGGCGGGAGGCTGGGCGCCGGGGGGCTGTGTGGTGGGACGCTGCGCGGCCGGCGGCTGCGCGGCGAGGGGGGACGCGGCGGCGGGCGACGGTGCGGCGGGGGCGCCAGCCGGCTCGCCCGCTGGCTGGGGAGGCCGTGCGGCGGGGCGCCCGCGGGGCGCGGCGCGGCCGGTGGCCGTGCGCGCAGTGGCCGGCGTGCGGGCCTGGCGGTGGGCGGCCACCGCCTGTTGGAGACGGTTGGTGGCCGGGGCCCGCCAGATGTGGCAGATGGCGAGCGCGAGCGCGTCGGCCGCGTCGGCGGGCTTGGGTGGCGCGTCCAGCCGCAGCAGCCGGGTGACCATGGCCCCGACCTGCGCCTTGTCGGCCCGCCCCGAGCCGGTGACGGCGGCCTTGACCTCGCTGGGCGTGTGCAGGGCGACGGGCAGCCCGCGGCGGGCGGCACAGAGCATGGCGACGGCGCTCGCCTGTGCCGTGCCCATCACGGTCTGGACGTTGTGCTGGCTGAACACCCGCTCCACGGCGACCAGTTCGGGCCGGTGGGTCTCCAGCCACTGCTCTATGCCGCGCTCGATCAGCACGAGCCGGTCGCCGGTCTCGGCGTCGGCCGCGGTGCGGATGACGCCGACGTCGACCATGCGCAGCGGGCGGCCCGCGACGCCGTCGACGACGCCGATGCCACAGCGGGTCAACCCCGGGTCCACACCAAGCACCCGCATCGCGCGCCCCCTCACTCGTCCCTCGTCCACCGGCCGGGTTCACACCCCTGAACAGGCACAGTAGCCGGTACCTGTGACAATGCGAGGGGCCGACGGGTTGCCCCCGTCGGCCCGGTCACGCAATGTTCCGCGGCCCGGGCGCTGCCGGGCCGGTCGGGTGTGCCGCAGTGTGGGTCGGCGCGGCCTGTTCGACCGCCCCACCCGCCGCGCGCCGCCCGCGCGTTAGGCGTCGACCTTCGCCATGACCTCGTCCGACACGTCGAAGTTGGCGAAGACGTTCTGCACGTCGTCGCTGTCCTCCAGCGCGTCGATGAGCTTGAAGATCTTCCGCGCGCCGTCCTCGTCCAACTCGACCTGCATGGTCGGTACGAAGTTGGCGTCGGCCGAGTCGTAGTCGATGCCCTCCTGCTGGAGGGCGGTGCGGACCGCGACCAGGTCGGTGGCCTCGCTGATCACCTCGAACGTCTCGCCGAGGTCGTTGACCTCCTCGGCCCCCGCGTCGAGCACGGCGCCGAGGACGTCGTCCTCGGACAGCTCGGCCTTGGGGACGATCACCACGCCCTTGCGGTTGAACAGGTACGAGACCGAGCCCGGGTCGGCCATCGAGCCGCCATTGCGGGTCATGGCGACGCGCACGTCCGAGGCCGCGCGGTTGCGGTTGTCGGTGAGGCACTCGATGAGCACCGCGACACCGTTCGGGCCGTAGCCCTCGTACATGATCGTCTCGTAGTCGGCGCCGCCCGCTTCAAGACCGGCACCGCGCTTGACGGCGCTGTCGATGTTCTTGTTCGGCACCGAGCTCTTCTTGGCCTTCTGGATGGCGTCGAAGAGGGTCGGGTTGCCGTCCGGGTCGGCGCCGCCGGTCCGCGCGGCGACCTCGATGTTCTTGATCAGCTTCGCGAAGAGCTTGCCGCGCTTGGCGTCGATCACGGCCTTCTTGTGCTTCGTCGTAGCCCATTTAGAGTGGCCGGACATCCGCCTGTCTCCTTCGCGTAACCAAATTCCTTACGAACGCCTGCGATCCTACCGGGATCACGGGGTGTGGCTGCGCCGGGACTCCGGGCGGGTTCCGGGCGCGGGGTGCGGGGCCGGGGCGGCGGCCCGGGGGCGGGGGCGGTCAGCCCGCGCGGACCATGCTGACGAACAGCTCGTGCACGCGGTGGTCGCCGGTCAGCTCCGGGTGGAAGGAGGTGGCCAGTACGTTGCCCTGGCGGACGGCGACGGTGTGGCCCTCGTGCACGGCGAGCACCTCGACGGCCGCGCCGACCGACTCGACCCACGGGGCGCGGATGAACACGCCGTCCACCGGGTCGCCCGCGATGCCCTGCATCTCCACCGCGGCCTCGAAGGACTCGTTCTGCCGGCCGAAGGCGTTGCGGCGCACGGTCATGTCGATGCCGCCGACGCTCTCCTGGTCGTCCCTGCCGTCCAGGATCTTGTCGGCCAGCATGATCATGCCGGCGCAGGTGCCGTAGACCGGCATCCCCGCGCGCACCCGCGCGCGCAGCGGTTCGAGCAGTCCGAAGACCACCGCGAGCTTGGACATCGTGGTGGACTCACCGCCCGGGATGACCAGGGCGTCGACCTCGGCGAGCTCTTCGGGGCGGCGTATCGGCCGGGCCACAGCGCCGGCGGCGGCCAGCGCGATCAAGTGCTCGCGTACGTCGCCCTGGAGGGCGAGGACGCCGATGGTGGGGGTGTCGGTGGACACGGGGTGGAACCTCGCAAGGGGATGTGGCCGGGCGCCGGGCCGCGGCCGGGGGCTGCTGGCGGGGTGGGCGGCGCGTCCCGGGGCGGGGCCGAACGGCTCCGCCCGGTGTGCGGCGGTGCGGCCCCGCACCGGGCGGGGCCGCACCGCCGTGCCGACCAGGGCCGGACTACCAGCCGCGGTTGGCGTAGCGCTCGGCCTCGGGGAGGGTGTCGCAGTTGATGCCGACCATGGCCTCGCCCAGGTTGCGCGAAACGTCGGCGATGACCTTGGGGTCGTCGTAGAAGGTGGTGGCCTTCACGATGGCGGCGGCGCGCTTGGCGGGGTCGCCCGACTTGAAGATGCCGGAGCCGACGAAGACGCCCTCGGCGCCGAGCTGGCGCATCAGCGCGGCGTCGGCGGGGGTGGCCACACCACCGGCGGAGAACAGCACGACCGGCAGCTTGCCGAGCTCGGCGACCTCCTTGACCAGCTCGTACGGGGCGCGCAGCTCCTTGGCCGCGGCGAACAGCTCGTTGTGGTCCAGGGCGCGCAGCCGGCCGATCTCGTTCTTGATCTGGCGCAGGTGGCGGACGGCCTCCACGACGTTGCCGGTGCCGGCCTCGCCCTTGGAGCGGATCATCGCCGCGCCCTCGGCGATGCGGCGCAGGGCCTCGCCCAGGTTGGTCGCACCGCAGACGAAGGGGGTGGTGAAGGCCCACTTGTCGCTGTGGTTGACCTCGTCGGCGGGGGTGAGGACCTCGGACTCGTCGATGTAGTCGACGCCGAGCGACTGGAGCACCTGGGCCTCGACGAAGTGGCCGATGCGGGACTTGGCCATGACGGGGATGGAGACCGCGTTGATGATCCCGTCGATCATGTCGGGGTCGGACATCCGGGCGACGCCGCCGTCCTTGCGGATGTCGGCGGGGACGCGCTCCAGGGCCATGACCGCGACGGCGCCGGCGTCCTCAGCGATCTTCGCTTCCTCGGGCGTGACGACGTCCATGATCACGCCGCCCTTGAGCTGCTCGGCCATGCCGCGCTTGACGCGGGCGGTGCCGGTCTCGGGGTGCTGGGAAGCGGTTTCAGGCGTGCTGGGGGACGTGCTCGACACGGTGTGACCTCACTCGATGCGAATGGTGCGATGGACCCATCGTAGGCCCGTTCGAAACCGGATCCGGCAGGTACGTCCGGTCCAGGTACGGGCCGATACTGCTACACCTCTGACAAAACCCGCTGGTGGCCTGGGTCGGCAAGGGCCAATTCCAGGCCGGTGGCTCGTGACCGTACGAGCCGTCGCCGGCGGGGGCGCTGCCGGTGGCCGGGGGGTGCGCGGCTGGCGCAAGGGGTGCGGCGTGCACACCGGCGGCGCCGGACGGCTCTGCGCGCGCCAACGCGAGGCGTCAGGCGGCAGGTCAGATCACGTCAGGTCAGATCAGGTCAGGTCAGGCGGCCCGTTACGGCACCGGGTCGGCGAGGGCGGTCGGCGGTTCGTCGTCCATCTCGAAGGCGAGCGGGAAGGGCGCGTGCCCGGCGAGCCGGAACCAGCGGACCTTGCGGTGTCGGCGCAGGGCGCGGGCCGCCCGTACCGCGTCGTTGTGGAACCGCCTGGCCATCGGCACCCGGCGGACCGCCGCCACCAGTTCGCCCAGCGCCGCGTCGCCGCCGGGCGCCTGCTGGACGGCCTCGACCTGGGCGGGTTCGGCGAAGACCGCGCGCAGCGCCTGGCTCAGTTCGCTCTCGGCCACCTCGCGGTGCTCCTCCTCCGCCTGCCTGGCGTGCTGCGCCGCCTGGTAGAGCAGGAGGGACGAGGCCGGGTCGAGCAGGCTTGAGGTGGCCATTTCCTGGGCGACCGAGGCGCGCCGCAGCAGTTGCGCGTCGAGCGCGGCGCGGGTGGCGTCCAGCCGGGTGTGCAGTCGGTCCAGGCGCCCCGCGGTCCACAGCAGATATCCGGCGATGGCGAGGAGAACGACCGCGATCCAGATCAAAGTGGTCACGCCGGGTCACGGTACCGGTTTCCGGCCACCGCCCCCGCCACGGCCGGGGCCCCGGCCGTGGCCCGGGAGACCGTCCCCCACCTGGGACTTGGGCTACTCCCGGGTCAGCCCGAAGCGGAACCAGGGTGCCGACCGCTCGTCGGTGGCGACCGAGGCGGCGCCCGCCGTGACCGTTTCGTACACGGCCAGGATGTCCGCGCCCACCGTCGACCAGTCGAAGCGGCGCACGTGCCGGGAGCCGCGGGCGCGCAGTTCCGCGCGGCGCTGCGGGTCGGCGATGAGCCGCACCGCTGCCGCGGCCAGCGCGTCCGCGTCCTCGTTGCGGAAGAGCTCGCCCGCCTCGCCCCGGTCGAGCACCTGGGCGAAGGCGTCCAGGTCGCTGGCGAGCACCGGGGCGCCGGCCGACATCGCCTCGACGAGGATGATGCCGAAGCTCTCGCCGCCGGTGTTGGGCGCCACGTACAGGTCGACGCTGCGCAGCAGTCGCGCCTTGTCCTCGTCGCTGACCATGCCGAGGAAGGTGACCCGCTCGCGCACGGCGGCCGGCAGGTCGGCGACGGCCTCTTCGGTGTCGCCGCGCCCTGCGACCAGCAGCCGGGTCTCCGGATGGGCGGCCAGGATCTGCGGCAGCGCCTGCATCAGCACCGGCAGCCCCTTGCGGGGTTCGTCGATGCGGCCGATGAAGCCGATGGTGTGGCCGCCGCTGCCGGTGCCCGTCGCTGACGCCCCGCCGCGCCAGTCGTCCCTGGGCTCGGCCCGTTCGAAGAAGTCCACGTCGACCCCGTTGGGGATGACGACGGCGTCCCCGCCCAGGTGTTCCACCAGGGTGCGCCTGGCGTACTCGCTCACCGCGATGCGCGCGCTGATCTTCTCCAGCGCGGCTTGCAGGATCGGGTACGCGGCGATCATCGCCCGGGAGCGCGGGTTGGAGGTGTGGAAGGTGGCCACGATCGGGCCCTGGGCGGCCCAGCAGGCCAGCAGCCCGAGCGAGGGCGAGGTCGGCTCGTGGATGTGGATCACGTCGAAGTCGCCCTCGTGCAGCCAGCGGCGGACCCGGGCGGCGGAGAGGAAGCCGAAGTTGAGCCGGGCGACGGAGCCGTTGTACGGCACGGGCACCGCCCGCCCGGCGGAGACCGCGTACGGCGGCAGCGGCGTGTCCTCGTCCGCGGGGGCGAGCACCGAGACCTCGTGGCCGCTGCGGATGAGGTGCTCGGCCAGGTCGCGGATGTGGAACTGCACGCCGCCGGGAACGTCCCACGAATACGGGCAGACGATCCCGATCCTCACCTGGGCTCCGTTTCGCGGCTGCTGTCGTTGTCGGGGGTGGGGCCAGCGCTCGAAGCCGGGCCGCTGGCGTCGGCGCCGCTGGCGTCGGCGCTGATTTCACGTCCGTCCGCGGGACCGGATTCCGGGCCGGGCCGAACGGGCTCAGCAGGCTCAGCGAGTCCAACGGTTTCAGCGGGCTCGGCGGACTCGGCGCTGCCGTCGCGGCCCTGCGCCCCGTCCTCCGGGCGCGGCGCGAGGTCGCTCAGCCACAGGCGTTGCAGCATGTGCCAGTCGTACGGGTGGTCGGCGATGCCGCCGGCGAAGACGTCGGCCAGCCGCTGGGTCATCACCGCGGTGCGCTCGGCGCGGGTGCCCTCGCCCGGGTCCTCGATCGGTGGGTGCACCTGGCCCTGCATGATCGGCGACCGGTCGTACCAGAGGGTGACCGGCAGCAGCAGCGCACCGGTGCGCACCGCCAGCGACGCGGGTCCGCCGGGCATCTTCGTGGTCTCGCCGAAGAAGGCCACCTCGACGCCGGTGTCCGACAGGTCGCGGTCGGCGACCAGGCAGACCAGGCCGCCGGCGCGCAGCCGCCTGGCCAGCGAGCCGAACGCGCTGCCCCCGGTGTGCGGCAGCACCTCCATGCCCAGGCCCTCGCGGTAGGCGACGAACCGGTCGTAGAGCGAGGCGGGCTCAAGCCGCTCCATGACGGTGGTGAACGGGACCCCGAGCGAGGTGGTGACCCAGGCCCCCGCGAGGTCGTAGTTGGCCATGTGGGGCAGGGCGAGGACCACGCCGCGCCCGCTGGCCAGGCCGTCGGTCAGATGGTGCACGTCGGCGGGGGCGAAGCCGCCGCGGATGCGGTCCTTGCTCCAGGCCGGCAGCCGGAAGGACTCCAGCCAGTAGCGGGTGTACGAGCGCAGGCCGAGCCGGGAGAGGGCGGCCAGGCGGGCGGCGGAGGCCTGCGGCACCACGCGCGCGAGGTTGGCCTCCAGTTGGCGGACGCCGCTGCCGCGGCGGCGCCACACGGCGTCGGCCGCGTGCCGGCCGGCGCGGGTGACGAGCGGCTCGGGCAGCGCCTTCAGCGCGCTCCAGCCGGCTCCGTACGCCGCGTCGGTCAGCCGCTCCCTCACGCCTGCTCGCCTCCTCGGCGCACCGAGGCGCCGGCCCCGGCGGGCGCCTCGGCCTCGGCGGCTGCCGCGTCGGCCTCGTACGCCTCCCGGCGCACCGTGACCACCCGCTGGACCAGCGTGACCAGGCTGCCCACGGCGACCGCCCACAGCGCGATCGGCAGCAGGATGTCGATGTGCGGCACGCCGAACTTGTGCAGTCCGGAGAAGCCGCAGGCGACCAGCGAGATGACCAGCCGTTCGGCGCGCTCGACCAGCCCGTTGACGTTCACCGGCAGGCCGATGGACTCGCCGCGGGCCTTGGTGTACGACACGACCTGGCCGCTGGCCAGGCAGAAGATGGTGACCGCGCACAGCGTGATGCTGTCGCCGCCGCCCGCGTACCACAGGGCGAGCCCGCCGAAGATGGCCCCGTCGGCGACCCGGTCGAGCGTGGAGTCCAGGAAGGCGCCCCAGCGGCTTGACCGGCCGAGCTGGCGCGCCATGTTGCCGTCGACCAGGTCGGAGAAGACGAACAGGGTGATGACCACCGTGCCCCAGAAGAACTCCCCCTGCGGGTAGAAGACCAGCGCGCCGGCCATGACCCCACCGGTTCCGATGAGGGTCACGGCGTCGGGGCTGACCCCGAGCCGGATGAGCAGGGCGGCGAACGGCGTGAGAACACGCGTGAAGAACGCACGCGCGTACTTGTTCAGCATGGCCTTCCCGAAGGGTCGTAACGGGCCGTGTGGTCAACGGGCCACCGGCTGGCCCATCGTAGTCACGGGTCACGGTGCGCCGCGCACGCACGGCAGCCGCTGGCAGCGCGACGGCCTGCGGGCGGGGGCTTGCTGGTGCGGTCGGTGGGGCGCACGGCTGCGGCGGGCGGGGACCTGCGGGTGCGGCGGGCGGGGGCTGTCAGCGCCAGCCCCGGCCCCGGTGGCGCCGGTCGTCTCCCGCGGGCCGCCGGCGCCGCGGGACTACGCGAGCCGCCTGTCAGCGCCGCCGGGCCACCGATGCCACCGCGCGTGCGCGCCCCGCCCGCCGCGTTCACTGCGGCTGGGCCCCGCCCGTCGTGGTGACCGCCCGTAGCAGCGGCCGACTGAGGGCGCTGGCCGCGAGCAGGCCCGCCAGGCCGAGGCCGATGGCGCCGGCGAGGAGGACCGCCCCGGGCAGGTCGAGCGTTGCCGAGCCGCCGGCCAGGGTCAGCGGTGCGGCGCAGAAGACGCCGGTGAGGACGGCACCGCCGCCGAGCACGGCCACCGGCAGGACGGTCTCCACGCGCCGCGCCCGGTCCAGTACGGACAGCGGGGTGCCGGCCAGCCGGAGCAGGCGGTAGGTGCGGCGGCGGTCGAGTACGGCGGCGGCAGCGGTGATGCCCGCCGACGCGGCGGCCACCACGAAGGTCGCACCGAGCACCAGCAGGATCGCCCGTCGGAAGTCGGCGGCGAACAGCCGGCCCGAGGCGCCGACGTCGGGCCCGGTGACCGGGTACTGGCCGGGGACGAGACCGGTCAGCGCGGCCCGGGCCCGGTCCAGGTCGGCGCCGCCGCCCGGCACGTCGACGGTGAGTTGGCGGCTGCCGCGCGCCCCGGTGGCGATCTCGGTGACTTCGGAGGTCTCGGTGGTCTCGGTGGTCCCAGTGACGTCGGCGACCGCAGTGACGTCGGCGTCGGCGTCCGCGTCGGCGGAGACAGTGGCGTCGGCGCTGGCTGGGCTGGTGGTCCCGGCAGGGCCGGACGTACTGGCGAGACCGGACGTACGGGCAGAGCCGGCCGTGCTGGCAGAGCCGGTCGCGTTGACAGGGCCAGCCGTCCCGACGACGGCCCGTACCCCCGCACGTTCCAGCCGCTGCTCGGCCGCCGTGCTCACGGCGGCCAGCCGCGATGCGGGCACCGCGAGCGCGAGCCGGTCGGGTGGGCCGGGGGCCGGGTGGTCGCCGACCGCCAGCAGGGCGAAGAACCCGGCGACGAAGCCGGCCAGGGTCAACCCGGACACGGTGCGCCAGGCCGCCTTCGGGTCGTCGATCAGCCGCCGGCCGGCCAGCAGCGTCGCCGCGCCCCTGGCCCGCCGGGCGACGGCACGACCGAGCAGGCCGACCACCCACGGGCCGATGGCGGACAGCGCGAGGAAGACGACGGCGACCAGGTAGACGATGCTGTCGATGCTCGTGCCCGCGTCCTTGGTGAGCTGCCAGTAGCCGACCAGCGCGGCGCCGAAGAACACCGCCCGGACCGCGCGCAGCCGCGGCACCCTGGCGCGCCGGGCCACCCCGAGCGGACCGATCACCACCTGCCGCAGCCCGGCCAGCGCACTGCCCACCACCATCGCCACCACGCCGGCCACCACGCCGAGTACGAGGGGCGCGCCCAGCCACAGGTCGGCCGGGTACCAGCGGCCTCCGGCGGCCGGCACCCGGGCGGCCAGCGGGAGCAGGGCGGCATAGCCGAGGGCGCCGAGCAGCGCGCCGGCGGTGCCGGTGAGTGCGGCCTCGGCGGCGGTCAGGCCAGCGATCCTGGCCGGGGTGGCGCCGACCAGCCGTAGCGCGGCCAGCCGCCGGTCGCGGCGGGCCAGGGTGAGCCGGGCCGATGAGGCGCCGAGCACCAGCAGCGGGACGAGCACGAGCACGGTGGCGACCTTGGCGAGCGCCGTGTACAGGTCGCCGGTGCCCCAGGTCGCGGCACGGCCGGTGAAGTCGGCCACCGGCGTGGGCGGCGCGATCTCGCCCGGCCGGCGCGGGTCGGCGGCCCTGGGTGCGGTCACCGCGGGCGCGCCGGCCCGGTGGCCGAGGACCGCGACCAACTCCCCCGGCCTGGTCAGCGCCGCCCGGCCGACGGTGCCGGCGCGCCGGGCGCCGGCCGG
>NZ_JBLIWA010000100.1:0-1673 GCF_047525675.1 Streptomyces sp. 796.1
GGGCCGGGGTGCCGGGGCCGGGGCCGGGGTGCCGGGGCCGGGGCCGGTCGGCCGCGCCACGGCGCGTACCCCGCGCCCCGCGGGCGGGCCGTGCGGGGGCCGGCCGGCCGCGCGTCAAGCGTTGGCCGGCAGGGCCAGCGCGATGCGCGTCTCATCGGCCGGTAGGTAGCGCACCTGGATGACCCGGCCCACCTGGACCAGTTGCACCGCGCGCGGCGGCAGGAACTTCTCCACCTCGGTTTCGAACGTCGTGCCGTCCGGGCGGCTGACGATCAGGCCGAGGCGGAGTTCGGCGTACTCCTCGCGGACCGCGCCGGTCACGTCCAGCGAGCGGACCACGGCCGATGCGGGGATGCCGCGCTCGGCGACCTCCAGTGCCTCCCGGGTGGTCAGGCCGCGCTGGAACTGCACCTCGTTGTACACGGCCTGGGCCCCCGCCATGTCCCCCGAGCGGTCGATCTCGACGCGGTCGGTGCGGCCCGGCAGGTAGCGGACGGGCAGTACGGCGCCCGGCGCGAACAGGGCGAGGTCCGTCAGGGGCACCACGAGCTTCGCGTGCGAGTCGAAGGTGGTGCCGTCCGCGCCGCGTACGTTCAGTTCGATGCGCACCTCGGGCTGGTCGTTCAGGGTGGTCCCGGTGGGGCGGGTGCCGGTGACGGTGCCGACGCCGAGCAGGCCGTTGCGGAAGGCCGCGCTGTTGCGCCCGGTGAAGGCGGAAACCACGCCGTCCTTGGTGAAGGCCAGCAGCACCGGAACCAGGCTCACCGCGATGCCCAGCGGGATCATCTGCGGCCCGACCCACGCGAGGCCGCCGGAGTCCGAGGCGTCGGCGGTGAGCCCGTACCAGAGGTAGTAGCCGACCGAGCCCGCGAGGAACAGCCAGGCCGCGGCTCGAAGGGTGCGAATCATGGGGTGTCCTTCCCGCAGGCGAACCAACGACCCCGACGTTAGGAGGGGTACCGCGCCTACCTGTCCCAGGTTTGGGTCCGCCTCGAACGCCCGTTTAAGCTGCCGGCATGCGGATCGGCCCGGACGCCTCGGATGACGGGGCACGCGCGCGTCCGCGCGCCGCGGTGCTGCACGAGGTGTGGCAGGGGCTGGCGGGCGTGGAGGCGCTCAGCGGGGCCCAGGGCGGCCCGCTCAGCCGCACCGTCAAACTCCTCCTCGATCCCCTGGTCATCCGGCCCGGCCAACACCCGCAGTGCGCGGGGCCGCTGGTGAGCGCCGACGGCGCGGCGCTGCTGGCCGCATCGGTGCACGCGGCGGCCGACGTCCTGCGCGCCACCGCGGAGTGGTTCACCGTGCTCAAGCGGGCCAGGCGGGCGGCCAGGATCAGCGAGGGCCATCCGCAGGACCGGTACTTCCAGCCCTGCTTCGAGCTGGCCACCCGGTACGGCCCGCCCACCCCCGCCACCCGTGACGAGCTCGCCCGGCGCACCCTGCGCGCGGTGCACGGCGCGACCGAGGGCCGCACCGTCGACGCGCTGCGCGCCCACCTCGCCGACCCGCAGCGGGCGCCCCGGCTGGCCGCGGAGTTGGTGGCCGCCTGGGAGCGGCGCGAGCACGCCACGCAGGGCCCGGCCGGTGCGCCGTATCCGCCGGCCGAGGTGCGGGCGGTGCTCGACGGCTGCGCCGCTGCGGCCGAACCGACGCCCGGCGCGGCCCCCGGCGGG
>NZ_JBLIWA010000101.1:0-1541 GCF_047525675.1 Streptomyces sp. 796.1
GCCGGGGGCGGAGCGGCCGGGTTCGGCGGGCGCCGCGCTGCCGGTGGTGCAGCCGCGCCCCGCGGAGGGCGGCGCGTCCCCGGCGGGCCCCGGGGCCGCTGCGACCGGGCCCGTACCGACGAACGCGCCGACGAACGCGGCGGCCCCGCCCCCCGGCCCTGGCACCGCCCGAAGTCGGCGACCCCACCCCGAGGCCCCCGGCCACGGCGACGACCCCCAAACCCGGCACTCCCCCGGCTTCCCGAACGCGGCGGGGCGCTCCGGCCCGTACCGCGCTGATCCGCCGCACCCCGGCCAGCCACGCACCGGACTCGGGGCGCCGCTGCCCGCGCTGCCCCCCAGCGCCGCCTGGCTGGCCCCGGTGCAACGTGTCGTACGCGAAGACGGCGGTAACTCCCTTGATAAGGACGACCGTTCGCCAGGTGAACTCCGTTCGCCGGAGCGATCTACCGGCGTCTCAGCGCGGGACCGCGCGTCGCGTGCGGGCGGTCCGTCCACCGGGGCGGGGAAGGCGCCCCTGTTGGGAACGGCGGGGACACAGCAGAGTGGGGCGGCGCCGCCCGCCACGGCACAGGGGCACGGTGTGCTGGTCTCCCCCGCGCTCGTCCAGCGCGTGGTGGCGCCGGCGCACCCGGCACCGGCCAGCCGACTGCCACGGACCGACACCAACTCGCCCACACCACAAGGGACTCCGTCCCAGCCCGGCGCCCGCACGACGCGTGAGACCGAGGCCGGCCACCCGGCACACCAGGCTCACCCGCTCCGCGACGCGCACGGTGCGCCGCGGGCCACCGCGGTCGGTGCACCACGATCCACCACGCCGCGCGCCGCGACTCCGCGCGCCGGCGGGCCCGTACCGGTGGTCGTGGCCCGTTCCGTACGCGGCGACGGGGTCGCGGGTGGGGCTCCGGACGGCTCCGGGGTGCCGGTGGCGCGCGCGGTCCGCCTGTTGGGGGCCCGTCCGCTGGTGCCGGGCATCCGTCGGACAGCCGCGGCGGCGTCACCGGCACCCGGCGCCAGCCGCCCGGTGGTGGCGCCCCGCTGGCCCGGCGCCGCGCCCTCGGGGACGACCGAGCCACCCACCGGCCCACCCACATCGCCTGGCCAACACGCCATGCCCACCCACACGCCCACCACCAGGTCGCAACCACCCGCGCAGGCGCCGCACGTCCTCCAGCGCACACCCACCGCGCCGGTGTCCCCCGGCAGCCCGTACACCGCTTCGACCACCGCCTCACCCGACGCCGTACTGCAACTCTCGGCGGACCCGCCCCGCCCCGTACGGCCGAGCCCTCCGGGGACCCTGCCGGGGACGGCGGTGGCCTCCGGCGCCGTGCCGTCGTGGGCGCCACTGCCCGTGGCCACGCCGCGCGCCGCGGCATCCGGCCAGCTCCCGGATGTCGCCGGGCCCATAGCAACCGGCGGGCCCGCGCACGCACCGGGCGTGCCGCCGGTACTCGCCCGGTACCCGACCGTGCCGGCCACGGCGGCGGCCACGGGGCCGTCCGCGCCGCCGGGGCCGCGCGGGGCCCCGGCCGTGC
>NZ_JBLIWA010000102.1:0-1903 GCF_047525675.1 Streptomyces sp. 796.1
CAGGCTGGTTGCCTACGTGACGGCCGCCGAAGGCTGCGAGGTCTCCGTAGACGGGTTGCGTGGCTGGGTGGCGGATCGGTTGCCGGACTACATGGTTCCCTCGGCCTTCGTCGTGGTCGACGAGTTCCCGCTCACGGTGAACGGCAAGGTGAACCGCCGCGCCCTCCCGGCGCCGGAATACGGCGGTGAGGGCGAGCTGGGCCGCGGCCCGCGCACACCGCTCGAAGAAGTCCTGTGCGGGGTCTTCGCCGAGGTGCTGGGGGTGGAGTCTGTCTCCATCGATGACGACTTCTTCCGCCTGGGCGGGCACTCCCTGCTCGCGACCCGTCTGGTGTCGCGACTCCGCGTCGTGCTCGGGGCCGAAGTGCCGCTGCGGCAGGTCTTCGAGACGCCGACGGTCGAGAAGCTGGCGGAGGCGGTCGGGGCAGTTTCCGGATCGGGTGTGCGGCGAGCGGTGGAGCGCATCGAGCCGCGGCCCGAGCGCATCCCGCTCTCGTACGCACAACAGCGGCTGTGGTTCCTGCACCAGTTCGAGGGGCCGAGCGCCACGTACAACGTCCCGGTGGCCCTGCGGCTGAGCGGTTCGTTGGACCGCGAGGCGCTGCGGCTGGCGCTCGGCGATGTCGTCGCCCGGCACGAGAGCCTGCGCACCACCTTCGCTGAGGACGCCGAAGGCGCGTACCAGATCGTTCGGCACTCCCGGGCGGTCGTGCCCGAGCTGCTGGTGGTCGACACCGATCAGGCACACGTCGAAGGGTTGATCAGTGAGGCGGCGCGGCACGGGTTCGAGCTGTCGGACGAGGCGGCCCTGCCGTTCCGGGTCACCCTGTTCGCGCTCGGCCACGACGAGCACGTCCTGCTGCTGCTCCTGCACCACATCGTCAGTGACGCCTGGTCGCGTGCGCCGCTCGCCCGCGACCTGACCAGGGCTTACGCGGCGCGGGCGGCGGCCGGCGCGGCCCCGGAGTGGGAGCCGCTGGCGGTGCAGTACGCGGATTACAGCCTGTGGCAGCGGCAGGTGTTGGGTGCGGAGTCGGATGCGGGGAGTGAGATCGCCCGGCAGCTCGGCTATTGGACGGAGACCCTGGCTGACCTGCCGGAACAGTTGGACCTGCCGTACGACAGGCCGCGGCCCGCGGTCGCCACGTACCGCGGCGACCGCATCCCGTTCCAGGTACCGGCCGAGCTGTACGAGAAGGTGGTGGACCTCGCGCGGGAGACGCAGGCCAGCCCCTTCATGGTGCTCCAGGCCGCGCTCGCCACCCTGCTGACCAAGCTGGGTGGCGGGACCGACATCCCCATCGGCACACCCATCGCGGGCCGTACCGATGAGGCGCTCGACGACCTGGTCGGCGTCTTCATCAACACCCTGGTGCTCCGCACCGACACCTCGGGCCGGCCCACGGGCCGCGCCCTCATCGAGCGGGTCCGACAGCAGAACCTGGCCGCCTACGCCCACCAGGACCTGCCCTTCGAGCGGCTGGTCGAGGTCACCAACCCCGAGCGCTCGCTCGCCCGTCACCCGCTCTTCCAGGTGCTCCTCGCCTTCAACAACACCGACACGGAAGCGGTCGACCAGGCCGCCGCGGAACTGCCCGGGCTCACCGTGTCGCCCGTCGCGGCCGAGACCGGCACCGGCAAGTTCGACCTGAGCTTCGCCTTCACAGCACAGCGCGACGAGTCCGCCGACCTCCAGGGTGTGCTGGAGTACAGCACCGACCTCTTCGACCGCAGCAGCGTCGAGACGATCGGCGAGCGGTACCTGCGGGTGCTCCGAGAACTGGTCGACGCCCCGGACCGGACCGTCGACGTGATGGACGTGCTGACCACGGACGAGTCCCTGCAACAGCTTGTGGAGTGGGGTGTGGGTGGTGGTGATGGTGGTGTGTTGGGTGGTTCGGTG
>NZ_JBLIWA010000103.1:0-1073 GCF_047525675.1 Streptomyces sp. 796.1
GGGCGCGCCCGCGCGTGACGAAGCCGCACCGCACGCGACCACCGCACCGCGGGCCGCCCCCGGTCGCCCCGACGCCGCGACGGGGGAGCCCGCCGCGACGGGCCAGCACCCGGCCGGCGCCACCCCCGCGGTCCCCGGCCCGCACCAGCGCCCCGCGTCCGAGCCCGCCGCAGCCGGTGCGACCGACGTGCGCGCGGAGGACGCGGCGGCAGCCCCGTACCCGCCCGCGGACCGGGCGCTACACCACGCCGCAGGGGGCGCGCCCGACGCGGCGGCCCCACACGGCGTGCCCGACGCCGGCCCGCGCCCGGACGGGCCCGAGGACGCCCAGGCCCGGCCCGACGCCACCACGGCCGACGGCCGGGCGGACGGCCAGCCCACCGCGGATCAGTCCGCCAGCGGCCAGCCCGTCAGCGGCCACCCGGTCCACGGCCAGCAGGGCGATGGTCAACTGGGGGGCGGTACGGGCCAGTTCGCCGCCGTGGCGCCGGTCGTCGACGGCCCCGCCCCCGGTACGGACACCGCGTCCGCCGAGCCCCTCCCCGCCCCCGCCCACCGGCCCGAGACGGGCCACCCCACCGGCGCCACCACGCCGGAGGCTCCCGCGCAGGGCACGCCCCCGCACGGCGTACCGACGCAGGGCACGCCGGCGCACGGCACGGAGTCGCCGTACGGCGAGCAGCCGGCCACGCCCGACGACGGCACCCCCGCGCACGGCACGCCCAGCCACGGCACCCCCGTCGAGGGCACGCCCACCCATGGCCAGGCAACCGACGGTGCGAACACGGGCATTGAGCCCGGCGCGTCGGCGGCGGGCGCGACGGCGGGCGACACGCCCGGGGGCGGCACGGTGGGGGGACCCGGCGCGGATGACGGGACGTCACCCACCGGCCCCCGCACCTCCGGCGCCGCGCAGGACGCGCCCGCTGCGACCGGCTCCGCCGACGCGACCGGCGAAAGCGCCCCCGCGGCCCCGGAGTCCGCGGCCGAACGGGCCCACCCCGGACACCACGGCATCCCGGAGGCACCGGCCGCGCCCGGCGCGGCGCCCCGTACGACCGCCCCTGGCGTGC
>NZ_JBLIWA010000104.1:0-1369 GCF_047525675.1 Streptomyces sp. 796.1
ACCGCGAGGCGCTGCGGCTGGCGCTCGCCGACGTCGTCGCCCGGCACGAGAGCCTACGTACCGTCTTCGCCGAGGACGTGGCGGGCTCGTACCAGATCGTGCTGCCCACGGACCAGGTGGATCTTGAGCTTCCCGTCGTGGAGACGGGCCCGGCCGAGGTCGCGGCGGCGCTCGCCGTGGCGGCTGAGCAGCCGTTCGACCTAGCCGCGGAGATCCCGTTCCGAGCCATGCTGTTCGCGGTCGCTGAGGACGAGCACGTCTTGCTCGCGCTGACCCATCACATCGTCAGTGACGCCTGGTCGCGTGCGCCGCTCGCGCGCGACGTGGCGGCTGCGTACGAGGCGCGGGTGTCGACGGGGGAGGCGCCGGCCTGGGCGCCGTTGCCGGTGCAGTACGCGGACTACAGCCTGTGGCAGCGGCAGGTGTTGGGTGCGGAGTCGGATGCGGGGAGTGAGATCGCCCGGCAGCTCGGCTATTGGACGGAGACCCTGGCTGACCTGCCGGAACAGTTGGACCTGCCGTACGACAGGCCGCGGCCCGCGGTCGCCACGTACCGCGGCGACCGGGTGGGCATCGAGGTGCCTGCCGAGCTGTACGCGCGCATCAGCGACGTGGCCCGGGATACGCAGGCCAGCCCCTTCATGGTGCTCCAGGCCGCGCTTGCGGTACTCCTGTCGAAGCTGAGCGGGAGCACGGACATTCCCATCGGCACACCCATCGCGGGCCGTACCGATGAAGCGCTCGACGACCTGATCGGCGTCTTCATCAACACCCTGGTGCTCCGCACCAACACGGCGGGGAATCCGAACTTCACCGAACTGGTGCACCGGGTCAGGGAAGTGAACCTCGGTGCTTACGGGCACCAGGACGTGCCCTTCGAGCGCATCGTGGAGGCGGTCAACCCCGAGCGTTCGTTGTCGCGGCACCCGCTGTTCCAGGTGCTGCTGACGCTGAACAACACGGACTACCACGGCGCCCTAGACGTCCTCGGCGACATGCCGGGCCTCACCGCGGCGCGGGAACAGATCGACACGTCGGTAGCCAAGTTCGACCTGGCCTTCGGCTTCACCGAGCGGTACGGGGACGACGGCCAGGTGTCGGCCTTCGACGGCGTACTGGAATTCAGCACGGACCTCTTCGACCGGGCTAGCGCCGAGATGCTGGGGCAGCGGTACCTCCGGGTCCTGGAGCACCTGGTCGGTGCCCCGGACCAGCCGGTGGACCGGGCCGACGTGCTCTTCGCGGACGAGGTGGAGAAGCTGCTTGTGGAGTGGGGTGTGGGTGGTGGTGATGGTGGTGTGTTGGGTGGTTCGGTGTTGGGGTTGTTTGGTGAGCAGGTGTTGTTGCGGGGTGGGGCGGTTGCGGTGCG
>NZ_JBLIWA010000105.1:0-1296 GCF_047525675.1 Streptomyces sp. 796.1
CACAGTGAACGCGAGCATCTGTGGCCAAGTTTTTAAGGGCGCACGGTGGATGCCTTGGCACCAGGAACCGATGAAGGACGTGGGAGGCCGCGATAGGCCCCGGGGAGCTGTCAACCGAGCTGTGATCCGGGGGTGTCCGAATGGGGAAACCCGGCAGTCGTCATGGGCTGTCACCCATACCTGAACACATAGGGTATGTGGAGGGAACGCGGGGAAGTGAAACATCTCAGTACCCGCAGGAAGAGAAAACAACCGTGATTCCGGGAGTAGTGGCGAGCGAAACTGGATGAGGCCAAACCGTATGTGTGTGATACCCGGCAGGGGTTGCGCATGCGGGGTTGTGGGATCTCTCTTCTGTCGTCTGCCGGCGGCAGGGCGAGTCAGAAACCGTATGGGTAGGCGAAGGGCATGCGAAAGGCCCGGCGTAGAGGGTAAGACCCCCGTAGCTGAAACATTGACGGCTTGCTTGAGAGACACCCAAGTAGCACGGGGCCCGAGAAATCCCGTGTGAATCTGGCGGGACCACCCGTTAAGCCTAAATATTCCCTGGTGACCGATAGCGGATAGTACCGTGAGGGAATGGTGAAAAGTACCGCGGGAGCGGAGTGAAATAGTACCTGAAACCGTGTGCCTACAAGCCGTGGGAGCGTCGCCATGTTCTTTGGAGCATGGTCGTGACTGCGTGCCTTTTGAAGAATGAGCCTGCGAGTTTGCGGTGTGTTGCGAGGTTAACCCGTGTGGGGGAGCCGTAGCGAAAGCGAGTCCGAATAGGGCGGTTTGAGTAGCACGCTCAAGACCCGAAGCGGAGTGATCTAGCCATGGGCAGGTTGAAGCGCGGGTAAGACCGTGTGGAGGACCGAACCCACCAGGGTTGAAAACCTGGGGGATGACCTGTGGTTAGGGGTGAAAGGCCAATCAAACTCCGTGATAGCTGGTTCTCCCCGAAATGCATTTAGGTGCAGCGTCGTGTGTTTCTTGCCGGAGGTAGAGCACTGGATAGGCGATGGGCCCTACCGGGTTACTGACCTTAGCCAAACTCCGAATGCCGGTAAGTGAGAGCGCGGCAGTGAGACTGTGGGGGATAAGCTCCATGGTCGAGAGGGAAACAGCCCAGAGCATCGACTAAGGCCCCTAAGCGTACGCTAAGTGGGAAAGGATGTGGAGTCGCAGAGACAACCAGGAGGTTGGCTTAGAAGCAGCCACCCTTGAAAGAGTGCGTAATAGCTCACTGGTCAAGTGATTCCGCGCCGATAATGTAGCGGGGCTCAAGCGTACCGCCGAAGTCGTGTCAATCCA
>NZ_JBLIWA010000106.1:0-90152 GCF_047525675.1 Streptomyces sp. 796.1
AACGAATCAAAACCCAACTCCTTGAACGTCGCCTCGGAGCGCACGTCGTCCGCGGAGGCGAAGCCCAGGACCGCGGCCACGGCCTCGCGTACCACCTGGAGTACGACATCGAGCCGTTCGGTGTCGTCGAGTCCCGCCAACCGGGTGGCCAGCACCGGGCCCTGGGCGTCGGCGTCGGCAGCCTTGCGGCGGCTACGGACGACCAGCTTGCGGAGTACGGACGGCACGTCGTCGGACGCACCCAGCGCGGCCACGTCGAGATCGACGGCGACCGGCTGCGGATGGTCGCCGGCGCAGGCCGCGTCAAGCAACCGTAGGGCGTGTTCGCTGGTCATCGCGCGGATGCCGGAGCGCGTCATGCGTCCCAGGTCGGTCTCGGTGAGATGCCCGGTCATGCCGCTGGCATCGGCCCACAGGCCCCAGGCGATGGAGACTGCAGGCAGGCCGAGCGACCTGCGGTGGGCAGCCAGTGCGTCGCAGAAGGCGTTGGCCGCGGAGTAGTTGGCCTGCCCCGGGCTGCCGAAGGCGGCGGCTGCCGAGGAGAACATCAGGAACAGGCCGAGGTCGAGACCTTCGGTCGCCGCGTGCAAATGCGCCGCGACATCAGCCTTCGCCACCCACACCCGCCCCAACTGCTCCGACGTCAAAGACGTCACCACCGCATCATCCAACACACCCGCCGCATGCACCACACCCACCAACGGACCCTCCGACCCCACATCCGCCACCAACCCAGCCACCGCATCCGCAGACGACACATCCACCGCAACCACACGAACCTCAGCACCCAACCCACCCAACCGCTCCACCAACCCACCAACACCCGGCGCCTCCCCACCACGCCGACTCGCCAACACCACACGCCGCACACCCCACACCCCCACCACATGCTCAGCCACCAACGAACCCAACACACCCGTACCACCCACGATCAGCACCGTCCCAGAAGGATCGAGCCCGACCGGCGCCGACCCCTCGACCACCTCGACCGCTCCCCGAACCCGGGCCAACCGCGGCACCAAGACCCGCCCATCCCGCAGCGCGACCTGCGACTCCTCCGCGGCCAACGCAGCCCGCACCCCCTCCACCACACCCACACCGGCCCCACCAGGCTCCACATCCACCAACACAAACCGCCCCGGATTCTCCGACTCCGCACTCCGCACCAACCCCCACACACCCGCACCCCACACATCCACACCACCCGCACCCGTCCCCGCAACCACCGCACCAGACGTCACCACCACCAACCGCGAACCACCCAACAACGACTCACCCAACCACTCCCCCACCACACCCAACACACCCTCCACCACACCCACACCCTCACCCGACACACCCAACAACACCACCGAAGGAACCACCCCACCACCACGCACCGACTCCACCAACCCACCCAACGAACCCCACACCCCACCCACACCAGCCAAACCACCCAAACCCCAAACATCCGACCCCACCACAGCCCAATCCGAAACCCCACCCACCACACCGCTATCCACCACACCACCAGGCAGGGGTGACCACTCCATCGCGTACAGGCCGTCCACCCCGCGGCCCGCCGTGCTCAGTTGGTGGACCGCGGCCGGTCGGGTGATGACCGATTCCACGGTGAGTACCGGCGCCCCGACGGCGTCGGCCACGGTGACCCGTACGGCACGCTCGTCCGCCGTGCCCTGCTGGTACGGGGAGAGCTTGACACGGACCGTGCCCGCTTCGGCGGCCCACAGGGCGACGCCGTTCCAGGCGAACGGCAGCCACACCTGCTCGCCAGCGGCAGCGCCGTCGGCATCAGCAGCGGCATCGGCCGCCGCCTCGTTCAACAGCATGGCCGGCTGCAACGCGGCGTCGAGCAGGGTCGGGTGGATGCCGTAACCCTCCCGCTCCCCCGCGGCCTCGGGCAGCTCCACCTCCGCGTACACGTCCGCCCCGTGCCGCCAGGCCGCCTTGAGCCCCTGGAACGCCGGCCCGTACCCGTACCCGCGACCCGCGGCCCGCGCATAGAAAGCGGAGACGTCCACTGCCGTGGAGCCGGCCGGCGGCCAGGCGCCGGAGAGTTCCTCGGCCCGCTCCGCATCGGTGGCCGGCGGGCTCAGCACCCCCTCGGCATGGCACACCCACTCCTCGTCGGTGCCTTCGCTCTCGGCGTGCGAGTAGATGCGTACGTCACGCCGTCCGTCCTGGGCGGCGGCGCTGACCACCACCTGGACCCGTACGGCACCGGCGGCCGGCACCGCCAGTGGCGTCTGGAGTGCCAGTTCGTCCACGCCACCGCAACCCACCTCGTCCGCGGCGCGCAGCGCCCATTCGAGGAGCGCGGCGCCGGGTGCAAGGACCACGCCACCCACGACGTGCTCGGCGAGCCAGCCGTGCGACTGGGCCGAGAGGCGGCCCGTCAGCACGTGCGAGCTGCCGTCGGCAAGTTCGACGGCCGCGCCGAGCAGCGGGTGGCCGGCGGAGCTGAGCCCCAGGTCAGTGGGGTCGCCGCCACGTCCGCCGGTTCCGCTGAGCCAGTACCGCTGCCGCTGGAAGGCGTACGTGGGCAACTCCACGGTGCCCGGCCGCGGCGCGTCCGGGAACCAGCGGCCCCACTCCACGTCCAGCCCGGCGGCGAAGGCCGATGCCACGGACTGCACCAACTGGTCGAGCCCACCCTGTTCACGGCGGAGGGTGGTAACGGCAGCGGCGTGGATGCCCGCCTCGTCGAAGGTCTCCTGGAGTCCGATGGTGAGCACCGGGTGGGTGCTGGCCTCGATGAACACCCGGTAGCCGTCGGCGAGGAGGACGCGCACGGCGTCCGCGAAGCGGACCTGCTCGCGCAGGTTGGTCACCCAGTAACCGGTGGTCAACTCGCTGGTGTCCAGGCGCTCGGCCGACACCGTGGAGTAGAACGCCACATCAGCCGCAGTGGAGGTGATGCCGGCCAGCACCTGGTGCAACTCGTCAGCGATCTCATCGACCTGCGGACTGTGCGAGGCGTAGTCCACGTCGATCAGCCGCGCCCGACCGCCGGCTTCCTCCAGCGCCGTCACCGCGTACTGCACATGCTCCGGCGGACCCGAAATCACCGTGGAACCAGGCCCGTTGACCGCCGCCACACCCGCACCCGCAGCCGCCTCACCAAGCCCAGCCAGGAAGTCAACCGCCTCGTCCTGACTGAGTGCGAGCGACGCCATCGCACCGCCACCCGCCAACTTGCGCAACGCCCTGCTCCGCAGGGCGACGACCTTAGCGCCATCTTCGAGAGACAGCGCACCGGCGACGACAGCCGCAGCGATCTCACCTTGGCTGTGCCCGACGACCGCGGCAGGCTTCACACCCTGATCCGCCCACACGGCGGCAAGCGACACCATGACGGCCCACAGCACCGGCTGGACCACGTCCACCCGACCAAGGTCAGCAGCCCCCACACCACCACGAAGAACCTCAACCAACGACCAATCCACATACGGCGCAAGCGCCACCTCACACTCCGCCACCCGCGCCGCAAACACCGGCGAAGACTCCAACAACCCCGCACCCATCCCCACCCACTGCGAACCCTGACCAGGGAAAACGAGCACCGGGCCGACGCCACTGGCGGCGACCGGGTCGCCGGGGTGGGTGACGTGGGCGTGGGGTTCGCCCGCGGCCAGGGCGGTGAGGCCGGTGAGCAGGTCGTCGTGGGTGGCGCCGACGACGACCGCGCGGTGGTCGAAGGTGGCGCGGGTGGTGACCAGGGACCAGCCGACGTCGACGGGCGAGGCGCCCGGGTGGGCCGTCAGTCGGTCGGCGAGCGCCTTGGCCTGGGCTCGTAGCGCCTCGCCGTTGTGTGCCGAGAGCACCCAGGGCAGGACGGTGCCGGCCGCAGCGGTGGCGGGGCCCGCGGGGGCTTCGGCCTGGTCTTCGCCGGTCGGCTCGGGGGCCTGCTCCAGGATCAGGTGGGCGTTGGTGCCGGAGATGCCGAAGGCGGAGACGCCGGCGCGGCGCGGGCGCTGCGGGTTCCACTCCACGGGCTCGGTGAGCAGGCGTACGGCGCCGCTGTCCCAGTCGACGTGCGGGGTGGGTGTGTCGATGTGCAGCGAGGCCGGCAGCATGCCGTGGCGCATCGCCATGACCATCTTGATGACGCTGGCGACGCCGGAGGCGCCCTGGGTGTGACCGATGTTGGACTTGGCCGAGCCCAGCCAGAGGGGCTGGTCGGCGGGCCGGTCCTGGCCGTAGGTGGCCATCAGCGCGTCGGCTTCGATGGGGTCGCCGAGGGTGGTGCCGGTGCCGTGCGCCTCTACCACGTCCACCTCGGACGAGGAGAGTTCGGCGTTGGCCAGTGCCTGGCGGATGACGCGCTGCTGGGAGGGGCCGTTGGGGGCGCTGAGGCCGTTGGACGCGCCGTCCTGGTTGATGGCTGAGCCGCGGAGTACGGCGAGTACGGGGTGGCCGTTGCGGCGGGCGTCGGACAGCCGCTCCAGGATGACCATGCCGGCGCCTTCGGAGAAGCCGGTGCCGTCGGCGGCGGCGGCGAACGGCTTGCACCGGCCGTCGATGGCGAGCCCGCGCTGCCGGGAGAACTCGGTGAACAGGTTGGCGTTGGGCATCACCGTGACGCCGCCGGCCAGCGCGAGCGTGCACTCACCTTGGCGCAGTGACTGGGCCGCCAGGTGCATGGCCACCAGCGACGAGGAGCAGGCGGTGTCGATGGTGACCGCGGGTCCTTCGAGGCCGAGGGTGAAGGCGACCCGGCCGGAGACGACGCTGAGGGTGTTTCCGGTGAGCAGGTAGCCCTCGGTGCTGCGCTCGATGTGCGGGGTGCCGAAGCCGAGGATGCCGGCGCCGGCGTACACCCCGGTGGGGGTGCCCTTGAGGGTGGCGGCGTCGATGCCGGCCCGTTCGACGGCCTCCCACGCCACCTCAAGGAGGAGTCGCTGTTGGGGGTCCATGGCCAGCGCCTCGCGCGGGCTGATGCCGAAGAAGGCGGCGTCGAACTGGTCGGCCCCCTCGATGAACCCGCCGTGCCGCACGTAGCTGGTGCCGGGGTGGTCCGGGTCCGGGTGGTAGAGGCCCTCCAGGTCCCAGCCGCGGTTGGTGGGGAAGGCGTCGATGGCGTCGCCGCCGGCGGACAGCAGCTCCCAGAAGTCCTCGGGTGAGGCGATGCCGCCGGGGAACCGGCACGCCATGCTGACGATGGCCACCGGTTCCTGGAGGCGCTCCTCGACCTCGCGCAGGCGTTGCCGGGTCTGCCCCAGGTCGACCGTGACCCGCTTCAAGTACTGACGGAGCTTCTCTTCCGTTTCCGACATCTGTGCTCGCTCCTCCATCAGGGCAGTTCACGGTCGATAAGCGCGAACATCTCGTCGTCCGAAGCGGAGTCGATGTCGCTGAAGTCAGATCCGCCGGGCGCGTCGGCGCTCTCCTCGTTGACCTTGCTGAGGAGGCCGGCCAGGCGTTTGGCGATGCGTGCTCGGCCCTCGTCGTCCAGGGCCAGGGCGCCGAGGGTGTGTTCCAGCCTGGCGAGTTCGCCCAGGACCGGGTCTGCGGCGTCCGGGCCTGCGGGCGCCTCGTCGGCGGGGGCGATGCGCTGCAACAGGTAGTCGGCCATCACGGTCGCCTCCGGGTAGTCGAAGACGAGGGCCGCCGGGAGCCGTAGGCCGGTGGCTGCGGAGAGCCGGTTGCGCAGTTCCACCGCGGTCAGCGAGTCGAAGCCGAGTTCCTTGAAGCTGGCGTCGGCGGGCACGGCGTCCACGTCGGGGTGGCCGAGTACGGTCGCCGCGTGGGTGCGGACCAGGGTGAGGAGTGTCCGTTGCTGTTCCGCGGCGGGCAGACCGGCGAGCTTGCCTGCCCAGTCCGCCGTGTCGGGCTCGGCCGTGGTGCTGGCCGTGCGGCGGGTCCTGGCGCCGGTCGGGGCCGGGGTGGCCAGGCCGCGCAGGGGTGCGGAGAGCGCTTCGGTGGGTTGGTCGGCCAGGGCCCGTAGGTCGAGGTCGGCGGCGATGAGGTGGGGTGCGCCGTGTCCGGTGGCGGCGTCCAGCAGGGCCAGGCCGTGTGGGGTGGCGATGGGGTTGATGCCGGAGCGGGACATGCGGGCCAGGTCGGCGTCGGCGAGGTGGCCGGTCATGCCGCTGGCGTCGGCCCACAGGCCCCAGGCGATGGAGACGCCGGGCAGGCCCAGGTCGCGGCGGTGGGCGGCGAGCGCGTCGCAGAAGGCGTTGGCCGCGGAGTAGTTGGCCTGGCCGGGGCCGCCGAGGGTGCCGGCGGCCGAGGAGAAGATGACGAACAGGCCGAGGCGGTGTCCGGCGGTGGCGGCGTGCAGGTTGGCTGCGCCGGCCGCCTTCGCCTGCCACACCCGTTCGAGTCGCTCCGGGTTCTGGAAGGCGATGACGGCGTCGTCGAGTACGCCGGTGGCGTGGATGACGCCGGTGAGCGGGTGGGCCGGGTCGATGCCGGCGATGAGGTCGGCGACCGCCGTCGCGTCGGCCACGTCCGCGGCGACGATTCGGGGCTTGGCGCCGAGTTCAGCCAGTCGTGCGGCGAGCGCTTCGGCCCCTTCGGCCGCCGGGCCACGCCGGCTGACGAGCAGCAGGTGGCGCAGGCCGTGGGCGCGTACGAGGTGTTCGGCGACGAGGGCGCCGAGGGTTCCGGTGCCTCCCGTGATCAGGACGGTGCCTTCGGGGTCGACCGCCGCCGGCACGTCGAGTACGAGTTTCCCGGTGTGTTTGGCCTGGCTGAGGTGGCGCAGCGCCTGCCGGGCCCTGGCCAGCGGCCAGCCGGTGACCGGTGCCGGCCGCAGGACGTGGGAGACCAGCAGGTCGCGTACGGTGCGCAGCATTTCGCCGACGCGGTCGGGGCCGGCGTCGGGCACCAGGTCGAAGGCGGTGTAGTGCACACCGGGGTGGTTCTCGGCGATCTCGGCTTGCGGGCGGATGTCGGTCTTGCCCATTTCTACGAAGCGTCCGCCGTCGGTGAGGAGCCGTAGCGAGGCGTCGACGAAGTCGCCCGCCAGGCTGTTGAGCACCACATCCACCCCCCGCCCACCGGTCGCCTCCCGAATCACCGACTCAAAGCCCAGATCCCGCGAGTTCGCCCGATGCCCCACATCAACACCCAACTCCTCCAACACACCGTGCTTGGCAGGACTGGCCGTCGCAAACACCTCAGCACCCAAATGACGAGCGATCTGCACCGCCGCCATCCCCACCCCACCCGTCCCCGCATGAATCAACACCGACTCACCCGCAACCAACCCACCCAAGTCCACCAACCCATACCAAGCAGTCAGGAACACCGTCGGCACCGCGGCGAGTTCGCGTAGGCCGAGTCCGGTGGGGAGGGGGGCGACCAGGCGGGCGTCGGCGACGGCGAGGGGGCCGAAGGCGCCTTCGAAGAGGCCGAAGACGGTGTCGCCCGGGGCCAGTTCCGTCACGCCCGGGCCGATCTCGGTGATCGTGCCGGCGCCTTCGCTGCCGCGGAAGACGCCGTTGCCCGGGTACATGCCGAGGGCGATGAGGACGTCACGGAAGTTGATGCCGGCGGCGTGCACCGCGATCCGGACCTGGCCCGCCGCGAGCGGTTCCAGGACTTCGGGGCAGGCGAGGGGGACGACGCTGTCGACGGTGGCGGTCCCCTCGGAGGCCAGCCGCCAGGCGGTGGTGGCGGCCGGGCCGACCAGTTCGCTGCCGATCGCGCCGGCCCGCCGCATACGGGGGGCGAGTACCCGGCCCGTGCGCAGGGCGAGTTGTGGTTCGTCCAGGTCGACGGCGCGCAGTACCGCCTCCACCGGTGCCTGGGCGTCGGCCTCCGCTGCCGGGTCGAGGTCCAGGAGGACGAAGCGGCCCGGGTTCTCGGCCTCGGCGCTGCGGATGAGGCCCCACACGCCGGCCGCGGCCGGGTCGGTGGCGCTGGTGCGGGGGGCGTCGCCCGCGGTGCCGGGGTCGGTGTCGTCGGTGCTCACGGCGCCGCGGGTGACGATGACCAGGCGGGTGTCCAGCAGGCGCGGCTCGGCCAGCCAGTCCTGCACCAGGGCCAGTACGCGTTGGGTGAGGGCGAGCCCGGCGCCGGCTGCCTCGGGGACCGTACGGGCCTCTGTCCCGGCTTCGGGCACGGCGCTGAGCAGGGCGGTCGTGGGCACCGGGGTGCCGGCGTCCAGGGCGGCGGTCAGGGCGGCGACGTCCGGGTGGGCGCCGACGGTGGAGCCGTCCGGGACGGGCAGCCCGGCGAGTTGGAAGGTGTCGGTGCCGAGGACCGCCCAGCCGCCGGTGGCCGAGCGGCCGGGTGCTTCGTCCGTGTCGGACGGGGCGACGACCGGGCCCCACTCCAGGGTGTAGAGGCCGTCGGTGCCGGGGGCGCCGGCGGTGCGGAGCTGGTCGGGGCGGGCGGCCCGGAGGACGAGGGCATCGGCGCTGAGCACCGGGGCGCCCACCGCGTCGGCCACCACGACCTGGAGCGAACGTTCGTCGTCGGTGGTCGCCGCGCCGGGGGTGAGGCGTACCCGCAGGGTGCGGGCGTCGGTGGCCCACAGGGTGAGGCCGTGCCAGGCGAACGGCAGCCACAATCGGTCGGCCGGCTCGGCGGTCTGCTCGGACGGTTGGCCGGTGGCTTCGCCGGGGCCGGTCAGCAGCCGGGCCGGGTGCAGGGCCGCGTCCAGCAGGGCCGGGTGCAGGCCGAAGCCGTCCGGGGCGCCGGCCGCGTCCGGCAGTTCGACCTCGGCGAGCACGTCGGGGCCGTGCCGCCACAGGGCGGTCAGGCCCTGGAAGGCGGGGCCGTAGCCGTAGCCGGCCGCGGCGACCTGTGCGTGGAAGGCGTCGACGGGCAGCGGCTCGGCGCCGGCCGGGGGCCAACTGCCGGCCAGTTCCTGGCCGCCTTCGCCGGCGGGTGCGGGCGGGGCGAGGACGCCTTCCGCATGACAGGTCCAGGCGTCGTGGTGGCCGGCCTCGCGGTCAGGGCGCGCGTACAGGCGTACGTCGCGGCGGCCGTCCGGCGTGGCGGCCGTGACGACGACCTGGAGGCGCAGGGCGCCGTCGGCAGGCAGCACCAGCGGGGCTTGCAGGGTCAGTTCGTCGACGCCCCCGCAACCCACCTCGTCGGCTGCGCGCAGCGCCCATTCGGCGAGCGCGGCGCCCGGTACGAGGACGGTGCCGGCCACCGTGTGGTCGGCCAGCCACGGGTGGGCGGAGAGGGTGATGCGGCCGGTCAGGACGTGGGTGCTGCCGTCGGCGACCTCCACGGCGGCGCCGAGCAGCGGGTGTCCGGCCGCGGTCAGGCCGACGTCGGACAGGTCGCCGAGGGGGTCGCGGTCGGCGTCGAGCCAGTACGAGGCGCGTTGGAAGGCGTAGGTGGGCAGGTCGATGACGCGCGGGCGGCGGCCGGTGGCGAACCAGGGGGTCCAGTCGACGGCGACGCCTGCGGTGAACGCCTGTCCGACGGAGCGGACGAGTTGCGCCGGGCCGCCCTGGTCCCGGCGGAGGGTGGGCACCGTGGCGCCGGCGGTTCCGCTCTCCTCCAGGGTCTCCTGGAGCCCGACGGTGAGCACCGGGTGGGTGCTGGCCTCGATGAACACCCGGTGCCCGGCGGCGAGCAGGGCGCGTACGGCATCGGCGAAGCGGACCCGCTCGCGCAGGTTGGTCACCCAGTAGGCGGTGGTCAGCTCGCTGGTGTCGATGCGTTCGGCGGTCACCGTGGAGTAGAAGGGCAGGCTGGTGCTGGTGGGTTGGATGCCGGCGAGCAGTTCGTGGAGCTCGTCGGCGATCTCGTCGACCTGGGGGCTGTGGGACGCGTAGTCGACGTCGATCAGCCGGGCCCGGCCGCCGCTCTCCTCGCAGTGCGTGACGGCGTGTCGGACCTGCTCGGGCGGTCCTGAGACGACGACGGAGCCGGGGCCGTTGACGGCGGCAATGCTCACTCCGGCCGCCGCTTCGCCGAGGTCGGCCAGGAGTTCCACGACGGCTTCTTCGCGCAGGGCGAGGGAGGCCATGGCGCCGCCGCCGGCCAGTCGGCGCAGCGCCTTGCTGCGCAGGGCGACCACCTTGGCGCCGTCAGCGAGCGTGAGGGCGCCGGCCACCACGGCCGCGGCGATCTCACCCTGGCTGTGGCCGACCACCGCGCCCGGTGTCACACCCTGGTGGGACCAGACCTCGGCGAGCGAGACCATCACGGCCCACAGCACGGGTTGGACGACGTCCACCCGGCTGAGTTCGGCGGCGTCCACTCCACCGCGCAGCACCTCGGTCAGTGACCAGTCCACGTACGGGGCGAGTGCCTGCTCGCACTCCGCGACGCGGGCGGCGAAGACGGGTGACGCCTCAAGGAGGCCGGCGCCCATGCCCACCCATTGGGAGCCCTGACCTGGGAAGACGAGGACCGGGCCGGTGGTAGTCGCGCCGGTGGCGGGGGTCTCGGGCCCGACCAGCCCCGGGTAGGTCTCGCCGGCGGCCAGCGCCTCCAGACCGACGAGGAGTTCATCGCGGTCCTGGCCGACGACGACGGCCCGGTGGTCGAAGACGGCGCGGGTGGTCGCCAGGGACCAGCCGACGTCGGCCAGATCGAGGTCGGGGTGGCGGGCGAGGTGACGGGTGAGGGCGGCGGCCTGGTCCCGGAGGGCCTGCGGGTCGCGGCCCGAGATGACCCAGGGCACGATCGCCTCGGCGGGCTGGCTGTGGCCCCGGTCTTGCCCCTGCTCCTGTTGCTGGCCTTGCTCCTGCGGCAGCCCGTCCGCGGTGTCGCGCCGTGCGTCCTGGGGCGCGTCGTGTTCCGGAGCCTGTGCCGCGCCGTCTGCCGTGGTCTGCGGTACGTCGTGCGCTGCGTCATCCGTGGTGTCGGACGGGGTGCGATGCGACGCGGTAGAGGGGGCGTCGGGGTGGAGGGGCGTCGGCTCGGGGACCTGTTCCACGATGATGTGGGCGTTGGTGCCGCTGATGCCGAAGGAGGACACGCCCGCCCGGCGCGGCCGGTCCCGCTCCGGCCAGGGGGTCGGTTCGGTGAGCAGCCGTACGGCGCCGGCCTCCCAGTCCACGTGCGGGGACGGGGCGTCGATGTGCAGCGAGGCCGGCAGGATGCCGTGCCGCATGGCCTGCACCATCTTGATGATGCCGGCGACGCCAGCGGCGGCCTGGGTGTGTCCGATGTTGGACTTGATGGAACCGAGCCACAGCGGGTCCTCGGCCGGCCGGTCCTGGCCGTAGGTGGCGAGGAGGGCCTGTGCCTCGATGGGGTCGCCGAGCGTCGTTCCCGTCCCGTGCGCCTCCACCGCGTCCACGTCCGCGGTGGTCAGTCCGGCGCTGGCCAGGGCCTGGCCGATGACGCGCTGCTGGGAGGGCCCGTTGGGGGCGGTGAGGCCGTTGGACGCGCCGTCCTGGTTGATGGCCGAGCCGCGGATGACGGCCAGCGGGCGGTGGCCGTTGCGGCGCGCGTCGGAGAGCCGTTCCAGCAGGAGCAGGCCCACGCCCTCGCCCCAGCCGGTGCCGTCGGCGGCTGCCGCGAACGGCTTGCACCGGCCGTCGGCGGCCAGGCCGCGCTGCCGGGAGAACTCGACGAAGGTGTTGGGGGTGGCCATCACGGTGACGCCGCCGGCCAGCGCGAGGGTGCACTCGCCCTGCCGCAGCGCCTGCGCGGCCAGGTGCAGCGCCACCAGCGACGACGAACAGGCCGTGTCCACGGTCATCGCCGGGCCTTCGAGGCCGAAGGTGAAGGCGACCCGGCCGGAGGCGACGCTCGGCGTGCTGCCCGTCATCAGACGGCCCTCGACGCCTTCCGGGGCGCGGCCGATGAAGCGGCTGCCGTAGTCGTCGTACATCACGCCGGTGATGACCGCACACTGGCTGCCGCGGACGCTGGCGGGGTCGATGCCGGCCGACTCGAAGGTCTGCCAGGCGGTCTCCAGGAGCAGCCGCTGCTGCGGGTCGGTGGCCAGCGCCTCGCGCGGGCTGATGCCGAAGAAGCCCGCGTCGAACCGGTCGGCGTCGTGCAGGAAGCCGCCCTCGTCGGCGTAGCTGGTGCCGGTGTGGTCGGGGTCGGGGTCGAAGAGTTCGCCCAGCGGCCAGCCGCGGCCGGTGGGGAACGGGCCGATGGCGTCGGTGCCGGAGGCCACCAGCCGCCACAGGTCCTCGGGCGAGTTGACGCCGCCGGGGTACTGGCAGGCCATGCCGACGATGACGATCGGGTCCGCGTCGCTGACCTTGGGGGTCGCGGCGGGCAGGCGCACGGTGGCCGCGGCGCCGGTGAGCTCGGTACGGAGCATCGCGACGAGGGCGTCCGGGGTCGGGTAGTCGAAGATGACGGTGGCCGCCACCCGGATGCCGGTGCTGGCGCTGAGCCGGTTGCGCAGGTCGAGTGCGGTGAGCGAGTCGAAGCCCAACTCCTGGAAGGCCCGGCCGAGGTCGATGGTCTCCGGGGCCGGGTGGGCGATGACCGTGCCGATCTGTTCCCGTACGAGCTCGGCCACCAGCCGGTCCTGGTCGGCGGTGGACAGTCCCGCCAGCCGGGCGGCGAAGGTGGTGGCGTCGTCGCCGCCGGAGGTCGCGGCGGCCCGCGGGGTGGCCGGCACCAGGCGGCGCAGCGCCGGCGCCAGGGGCGCGCTGCGGGCCTGGTCGCGGAGGACACCGAGGTCGAAGCGGGCGGGCAACACGGTGGCGTGCGGGGTGGTCAGGGCCGCGTCCAGCAGGGCGAGCGCCTGCTCGGGGGGTACGGCGGCGACGCCGGAGCGGGTCATCCGGGCCAGGTCGGCCTCGCTCAGGTTCTCGGTCATGCCGCCGGCCGAGCCCCACAGGCCCCAGGCCAGGGCGGTGCCGGGCAGGCCCTGGGCGCGACGGTGTTCGGCGAGCGCGTTGAGGAAGGCGTTGGCCGCCGCGTAGTTGGCCTGGCCGCCGCTGCGTACCACGGAGGCGGCGGAGGAGAAGAGGGCGAAGACGGCCGGGGCGTGCTCGCGGGTGAGGTGGTGCAGGTGCCAGGCGGCGTCCAGCTTGGGCGCCAGGACGGCATCGAGCCTGGCGGGGGTCAGGGTGTCGATGACGCCGTCGTCCAGTACGCCAGCGGTGTGCAGGACGGCGGTCAGCGGGTGGGCGCTGGGGATCGCGTCGAGCAGGGTGGCGAGCGCGGCGGGGTCGGCGGTGTCGCAGGCGGCGACGGTGACCTCGGCCTGTTGGCCCGCGTCCGCGGCGAGGGCGGCCAACTCCGTGGTGAAGGCGTCGATGCCGGGCGCCGCCTGGCCGCTGCGGCTGACCAGGAGCAGGTGGCGGGCGCCGTGGACGGTGAGGAGGTGGCGGGCGACCTGCCGGCCGAGTGCCCCGGTGCCGCCGGTGATCAGGACGGTGCCGTCCGGGTCGAGCGCGGGCGCGGTGGTCTGCGGGTCGGGTCGGAAGGGGGTCAGCCGTGGGACGCGGGCCGCGCCGGCGCGCAGCGCCACCTCGTCTTCGGCGCCCGCGACGGCCGCGGTCACCAGGGCGGGCAGGGCGTGCAGCGACGCGGGGTCGTCGTCGGTGTCGAGGAGGAGCAGCCGGCCGGGGTGCTCGGCCTGCGCGGAGCGGACCAGGCCCCAGACGGGCGCGGTGGTGAGGTCAGCGGGCGGCTCGTCGGGGTGGGTCTGGACGGCGCCGCGGGTGGTGACGACGAGCCTGGCGGCGGTCAACTGCGCGTCGGCCAGCAGGGTTTGGAGTTCGTCGAGCGCCCGGTGCGCGGCGGCCCGCACTTGGTCGGGTAGTTGGCCTGCGGGTGCGTCGGGCGCCGGCTCGCCGTCCTGCTGTGCGGGGCACAGCAGGAGCACGGTGGTGGGTGGTTCGGCGCCGGCTGCGAGGGCCGCGCCGAGGGCGGCGGCGTCGGCGTGCCGGGACGTGCTGCCGGTGCCGCCGTCGGTGGGCAGCTCCAGGTCCAGGCCGGTCCCGACGAGTGCCCAGTGTCCGTCGACGGGTACGGGCTGCGGGGCGGGGTGGGGCAGCCAGTCGAGCCGGTAGAGGGTGTCGTCGACGGTGCGGGCGGCCCGCCACTGGTCGGCGGGGATCTCCCGGACGCCCAACTGCTGCACGGTGGCGACCGGGTTGCCCTGCTGGTCGGCGAGTTCCAGCCGGACCTGGTCGGCCGCGGTCGGGGTGAGACGGACGCGCAGCCTGGCGGCGCCGGTCGCGTGCAGCCGTACCCCGCCGAAGGTGAACGGCAGCCGTACGGTCCGGGGTTGCTGCGGCGCGTGGTGGCCGGTGCCCCACAACTCTTCGAGCGGGTGCAGCACGCTGTCCAGCAGGGCGGGGTGCAGGCCGTACGCGGTGGCATCGGCACGCTGCTCGGCGTTCAGGCGCACCTCGGCCAGGACGTCCTGGCCGCTGCGCCAGGCCGCGTGCAGGCCGCGGAAGGCGGGCCCGTAGGCGTAACCCTGGTCGGTGAGCCGCTGGTAGAGGTCGGCCACGTCGATGGGTTCGGCGCCGGCGGGTGGCCAGGGTGTGTCGGCCTGGGTGACGGGGGTGGCGCCGGGCGCTGTGGCGATGACGCCCGTCGCGTGGTGGCGCCAGGTGCCGGCCGTGCCGGTCGCGGTGGTCTCTTCCTCCGCCGGCCTGGAGTGGACGGCGATGGGTCGGCGGCCGGCCGCGTCGGGGGCACCGACGGCGAGTTGCACCTGGACCGCGCCGGAGGCGGGCACGATCAGCGGGGCTTCCAGCGTCAGGTCGTCAACCAGGTCGCAGCCGGCGCGGCCGGCCGCCAGCAGGGCCAGTTCGAGGAAGGCGGTGCCCGGCAGCGGGACGGTGCCCTGGATGGTGTGGTCGGCCAGCCAGGGGTGGGTGCGCAGGGAGAGCCGGCCGGTGAGCAGCAGGCCGCCGTCGGCCGGTTCGACCACGGCGCTGAGCAGCGGGTGTTCGGTGGCGCCGAGCCCGGCCGCGCGCACGTCGCCGGTGGTGTCGGGGACGGGGCGCCAGTAGCGCTGCCGCTGGAAGCGGTAGGTGGGCAGCGGTACGGGGCGGGCGCCGGCGGGCAGCGCGGCGGCGAAGTCGACGGTGCCGCCGTCGTTGTGGAGGTGGGCGAGTGCGGTGAGCAGGGTGCGCGGTTCCTCGCGTCCCTTGCGCAGTACGGTCGCGAACGCCGGCTCGGCCTGGCCTTCGGCGGTGGTCAGGACGGCCTGCGCCATGGTGGCGAGGACGGCGTCCGGACCGAGTTCGAGGTAGCGGACCACGCCTTCGCGGTGGAGGGTGCGCAGACCGTCGTGGAAGCGTACGGGTTCGCGGACGTGGCGCACCCAGTACTCGGGGTCGGTCAGGTGTCCGGCGCCGACGAGTTCGCCGGTCAGGTTGGAGATCACCGGCAGGTTCGGGGCGTGGTAGGTCAGTCCGGCGGCGACCTCGCGGAAGGCGTCGAGCATCGGGTCGAGCCGCGGCGAGTGGAAGGCGTGGCTGACGCGGAGTCGCTTGGTCTTGTGGCCTCGGGCGCGCAGGGTCTGGGCGATCTCTTCGACCACGTCCTGGTCGCCGGAGAGCACGACGGCGGTGGGCCCGTTGACGGCGGCGAGCGAGGCCCGGTCGGTGCGGCCGGCCAGCAGCTCTTCGACCTGTCCGGCGGTGGCCTCGATGGCGATCATCGCGCCGCCGGCGGGCAGCGCCTGCATCAGCCGGCCGCGCGCGGCGACCAGCGTGCAGGCGTCTTCCAGCGACAGCACGCCCGCCACGTGGGCGGCGACGATCTCGCCGACCGAGTGCCCGGTGAGGTAGTCGGGGGCGTACCCGAGGGAGGTGACGAGCCGGTAGAGCGCGGTCTCGACGGTGAACAGGGCGGCCTGGGTGAGGCCGGTCTGGTGCACCGGGTGGGTTGCTTCGCCGGTGGTCTCGTCAGCCCCGGGGGCCTGGCCGGCCTCGACCGCCTCCTTGCTTTCGGCGGCCGGGCCTGGCTCGGGGGAGTCGGCGGCGAAGATGGCCTCGCGCAGCGAGATGCCGAGCAGCGGGTCGAAGTGGGCACAGGCGGCGTCGACGGCGGCGGCGAACTCCGGGTAGGCGGCGTACAGTTCGCGCCCCATGCCGGGGTACTGGCTGCCCTGGCCGGTGAACAGGAACGCGGTGTCGCCGGGCCTGGTGGGGCCCGCCGCCCGGGTGAGGTCGGGGTGCGGGCGGCCGTCGGCGAGGGCGTGCAGGGCCTCGGTGAGCTGGGCGCGGGTGGCTCCGACGAGGACCGCCCGGTGCTCGAACGCGGAGCGGGTACGGGCCAGCGACCAGCCGATGTCACCCGGGGTGAGCGCCGGGCGGGCCGCCAGGTGGTCGGCGAGCGCGCGGGCCTGGTCGTACAGGGCCTGCTCGGTGCGGCCGGAGAGCACCCAGGGCAGCGGCGGCGCGGCGGAGTCGGCATCGCCTTCCGCGGTGGGCTTCCCTGCGGTGGGTTGCTCGGCGGCGGGTTGCTCCGTGGTGGCATTCCCTGCCGTGGGCTGCTCGGCCGCGGGTGCGTCCTGCGCCGCGGCCGGGGCGGTCTCGGCTGCGGCCGGCGGCTGTTCCAGGATGAGGTGGGCGTTGGTGCCCGAGATGCCGAAGGAGGAGACGGCGGCGCGGCGCGGGCGCTCGGTGCGGGGCCACGGCACGGGCTCGGTGAGCAGCCGTACGTTGCCGCTGCCCCAGTCCACGTGCGGCGTGGGCGCGTCGACGTGCAGGGTGCGGGGCAATTCCTGCTCCCGCATCGCCATGATCATCTTGATGACGCCGGCCGCGCCCGCCGCGCCCTGGGTGTGTCCGATGTTGGACTTGACCGAGCCCAGCCACAGCGGCTGGTCGGCGGGCCGGTCGGGGCCGTAGGTGGTCAGCAGGGCGTGCGCCTCGATGGGGTCGCCGAGCCGGGTGCCGGTGCCGTGTGCCTCCACCGCGTCGATGTCGCCCGGTGCGAGCCTGGCGTTGGCCAGCGCCTGGCCGATGACGCGCTGCTGGGAGGGCCCGTTGGGGGCGGTGAGGCCGTTGGACGCGCCGTCCTGGTTGATGGCCGAACCACGGATGACGGCCAGCACCTCGTGGCCGTTGCGCTGCGCGTCCGACAGCCGCTCCAGCAGGACCAGGCCCACGCCCTCGGAGAATGCGGTGCCGTCGGCCGCGGCGGCGAACGCCTTGCAGCGGCTGTCGGCCGCCAGCCCGCGCTGCCGGGCGAACTCGGTGAACACGTTCGGGATGGTCATCACGGTGACGCCGCCGGCCAGCGCGAGCGAGCACTCGCCCTGCCGCAGCGCCTGCGCGGCCAGGTGCATGGCCACCAGCGACGAGGAACAGGCGGTGTCCACGGTCACGGCGGGGCCTTCGAGGCCCAGCGTGTACGAGACGCGGCCGGAGAGCACGCTCGGCGCGTTGCCGGTGACCAGGTAGCCTTCGGCGCTGCGCTCGATGTGCGGGGTGCCGAAGCCGGGCAGGGCGGCGCCCGCGTAGACGCCGGTGGGCGAGCCCTTGAGCGTGTGCGGGTCGATGCCGGCCCGCTCCAGGAGTTCCCAGGAGGTTTCCAGGAGCAGTCGCTGCTGCGGGTCGATCGCCAGTGCTTCGCGGGGGCTGATGCCAAAGAATTCCGGGTCGAATTCGGCGGCCTCGTAGAGGAATCCGCCCTGCCGCGCATAGCTCGTACCCGCATGGTCGGGATCCGGGTGGAAGAGGTTTTCCAGGTCCCAGCCGCGGTCGGTGGGGAATTCGCCGATGGCGCTCTCCGCGGCGGCCACCAGGCGCCACAGGTCCTCCGGTGAACTGACCCCGCCCGGATAGCGGCAGGCCATGCTGACCACGGCCACCGGCTCCTGGGATCGCTCCTCCACCTCGCGCAGGCGCGCCCGCGTGCTGTGGAGGTCGCTGGTCACCCGGCGCAGATAGTCGACCAGCTTTTCTTCATTCACCACGGAGGGTCACCCGGCTTTCGGCGATGTTCGCAACCAAGTAATTCATGACAAGCCAAGTTCGTTATCGATGAAGTTCACGAGTTCGTCCGCGGACGCGGTCTGGAGCATGTCCGCCGCCTCGTCCGTACCTGGCGCCGTTGCGCTCTTGGCCTTCCACGTCGCGAGCAGCGCCTCAAGCCGTGCGGTGACCGCGCTCGCGTCCAGGTCCGCGACGGCGGCGCCGGTCAGGGCGCTCTCCAGCCGGGAGAGTTCGGCGAACAGCGGGTCGGGGCCACTGGTGGCGGGCGGGGCGCTGCCGGGGGCGAGTTGGCCGAGCAGGTGCTCGGCGAGCGCAGCGGGCTCGGGGTGGTCGAAGACGAGGGCGGCGGGCAGCCGTAGGCCGGTGGCTGCGGAGAGCCGGTTGCGCAGTTCCACCGCGGTCAGCGAGTCGAAGCCGAGTTCCTTGAAGGAGGTTCCGGCCTGTACGGCGCCGGGGTCGGGGTGGCCGAGGACGGTGGCGGCGTGGCCGCGTACCAGGTTGAGGAGGGTGCGGTGCCGTTCGCCGGTCGACAGCGTGCCGAGGTGTCCCGCGAGGTCGGCCGGGTCTTCGGCGGCGGCTGCGGTGCGCCGCGGGGCGCCGGCGGCGGCGAGGGTTCGCAGCGGGGCCGGCAGGGCCGCGGCGGGCCCGCCGGCGAGGGCGCGCGGGTCCAGGCTGAGGGCGAGGAGTTGCGGTTGGCCGTGTGCGCAGGCCGCGTCCAGCATCGCAAGGCCCGCATCGGTGCTGTTGGCCTTGATGCCGAGGCGGCCGATCCTGGCCAGGTCGGCGGCGGCGAGCTGGGCGGTGAGCCCGCTGGTCTCGGCCCACAGGCCCCAGGCGATGGACAGCCCCGGCTGGCCGAGGGCCCGGCGGTGGGCGGCCAGCGCGTCACAGAAGGCGTTGGCCGCCGCGTAGTTGGCCTGTCCCGGGGTGCCGAGTGCGGAGGCGAAGGAGGAGAAGAGGACGAACAGGCCCAGGCGCTGTCCCGCGGTGGCCGTGTGCAGGTTGGCCGCGGCCTTCGCCTTGGCGTCCCAGACCCGGGCCAGCCGGTCGGCGTTCTGGGCGGGGAACATCGCGTCGTCCAGGACGCCCGCCGCGTGGATGACGCCGGTCAGCGGGTGGGCCGGGTCGACGGAGGCGACGAGGTCGCGGACGGCGGCCGGGTCGGTGGCGTCGACGGCGACGATGCGGGCGGTGGCACCGGCGGCGGACAGCCGCTCGGCGAGGTCCGTGGCACCCGGCGCCTTCGGGCCGCTGCGGCTGACCAGCAGCAGGTGGCGGGTGCGTCCGGTGCGTACGAGGTGTTCGGCGACGTGGGCGCCGAGGGTTCCGGTGCCACCGGTGATCAGGACGGTGCCCTCGGGGTCGAGGGTGGCGGGCACGTCGAGTACGAGCTTGCCCGTGTGCTTGGCCTGGCTGAGGTGGCGCAGCGCCTGCCGGGCCCTGGCCAGCGGCCACACCCGGTGCGGCAGCGGGGTCAGCGCGCCGTCGGCGAACAGTTTGCGCAGGGTGTCCAGCAGGGCTCCGATGCGCTGCGGGCCGGCGTCGGCGATGAGGTCGAAGGCGGTGTAGCGCACCCCGGGGTGGTCGGCGGCGACCTGTTCGGGGTCGCGGATGTCGGTCTTGCCCATCTCCAGGAGCCGGCCGCCATCGCCGAGGAGTCGTAGCGAGGCGTCGACGAACTCACCCGCCAGACTGTTGAGCACCACATCCACACCACGACCACCGGTCGCCTCCCGGATCACCGACTCAAAGCCCAGATCCCGCGAGTTCGCCCGATGCCCCGCATCAACACCCAACCCCTCCAACACACCATGCTTGGCAGGACTGGCCGTCGCAAACACCTCAGCACCCAGGTGCTGGGCGATCTGCACCGCCGCCATCCCCACTCCCCCCGTCCCCGCATGAATCAACACCGACTCACCCGCGGTCAGGGAGCCGAGTTCGACCAGCGCGTACCAGGCGGTGAGGAACACCACCGGGGCCGAGGCCCCGTCGGTGAAGCTCCACTCGTCGGGGAGCGGGGCCACGGTGCGGGCGTCGGCGACGGCCAGCGAGCCGAACGCCCCCTCGAAGAGGCCGAAGACCCGGTCGCCGACGGCCAGCCCGGTGACGTCAGCGGCCACCTCGGTGATCACCCCCGCGCCCTCGCTGCCCGCGAAGGTGGCGCCGCCCGGGTACATGCCGAGGGCGATCAGCGCATCGCGGAAGTTGACGCCGGCGGCCCGTACCGCGATGCGGACCTCGCCCGCGGCCAGCGGTACGAGGGCCTCGGGGCAGGCGGCCACGGTCACGTTCTCGATGGTCGCGGCCTCCCGGGTGGTCAGCCGCCAGGCGGGCGCCCCGGCCGGCGGGACCAGGTCGCCCCCGTCGGCGGACGCCCGTACCAGGCGTGGCAGCAGCGTCCGGCCTGCGCGCAGCGCGAGTTGCGGCTCGTCGGCAGCGATCGCCCCCGCGAGGGCGGCGGCCACCTCCGCCCAGCCGGTCTCGGCATCCGGGGCGAGGTCGACCAGGAGCAGTCGGCCCGGGTTCTCCGCCTGGGCGCTGCGGACCAGGCCCCAGACTGCGGCGCCGGCGGCGTCCACCCATGCGGCGTCGACGGCTCCGCTGCCGCCGCCCGGCTCGCCCTCGGCGACCGCGCCGCGGGTGACGACGACCAGGTGTGCCGCGGTCAGTCGCGGCTCGGCCAGCCAGGCTTGGGCCGTCTCAAGGACGTGTTGCGCCGCGGCCAGGCCGGCAGCGGACGGTTCGACCCCGTCGGCGGGTGCCGGCAGGGACAGCACGCCGAGCGTCGGCGCGCTGCCCCCGGCATCCAGCGCCGCGGCCAGCGCCGGCACGTCGGCGTACGCGACCGGGGCCGTGCCGGATGTAGGGGTGGCCGCGCCGAAGCCGTACGGGTCGGGGCCGAGCAGCGCGACGGCCCCGAGTGCCGCCGGGGCGGTGGCGGGCAGGGGCAGCGGGGTCCACTCCAGGGCGTACAGGTCGCGGGCGCCGCGCCCGGTGGTGGAGCGCAGTTGGCCGACCTCGGCGCGGCGCAGCACCACGGTCTCGGCGTCGAGCACCGGCGCGCCCACGGCGTCCGCCACGGTCAGCCGCAGGGCTCGTTCCGCGGGCCCGCCGCCGGGGCGCTGGGTGAGCCGGACCCGGACCGTGCTGGCTCGGGCGGCCCACAGGGTGGCGCCGCTCCAGGTGAACGGCATCCACACGCGCCCGGTACCGGATGCGGTGTCCGCCTCGTCGAACAGCAGCGTCGGCTGCATCACGGCGTCGAGCAGCGCCGGGTGGATGCCGAACCCGTCCGGCTCACCGGCCGCCTCCGGCAACTCGACCTCGGCGAACAGCTCATCGCCGCGCCGCCAGACGCTGCGCAGCCCCTGGAAGGCCGGCCCGTAGGCGTAGCCGGCCGCGGTGGCCCGCGGGTAGAAGTCGGCCAGGTCCACGGGGTCCGCGTCGGCCGGTGGCCAGACGCCGGCAAGGCCCTCGCCCTGCGCGCCCGCCGGCACGGGCGGGGCGAGCACGCCTTCCGCGTGGCACAGCCAGTCGGCGCCCTCCCCGTCGTCGGGGCGCGAGTAGATCCGCACCTCGCGCCGCCCATCGGCGCCGGGCTTGTCCGCCACCACCTGTACGCGGGCGCCGCCGGTCGCCGGCAGCGTGAGCGGCACCTGGAGCGCCAGTTCGTCCAGGCCGCCGCTGCCCACCTCGTCGGCGGCGCGCAGCGCCCACTCGACCAGGGCCACGCCGGGCACCAGGACGCTGTCGGCCACCACGTGTTCGGCCAGCCACGCCGAGGATCGGGCCGAGAGCCGACCGGTCAGCAGGCAGGTGTCGGCGTCGGCGAGTTCGACGGCCGCGCCGAGCAGCGGGTGGCCGGCGGAGGCGAGCCCGAGGTCGGTCGGGTCGCCGCCGCGGGCGTGTTCCCCGCTGTGGCCGTCCAACCAGAAGCGCTCGCGCTGGAAGGCGTACGTGGGCAGGTCCACGAGGTGCGGCCGGGGCTCGGCGGGGAACCAGCGCCCCCAGTCCACCGCGACCCCGGCGGCGAACGCCTGCCCCACCGAGCGGAGCAGTTGGTCGAGCCCGCCGTGTTCGCGCCGGAGCGTGGGCACGGCAGCCGCCGACACACCCACCTCGTCGAAGGTCTCCTGGAGTCCGACGGTGAGCACCGGGTGGGTGCTGGCCTCGATGAACACCCGGTAGCCGTCGGAGAGCAGCCGCCGCACGGCGTCCGCGAAGCGGACCTGCTCGCGTAGGTTGGTCACCCAGTAGCCGGTGGTCAACTCGCTGGTGTCCAGGCGCTCCGTCGACACGGTGGAGTAGAAGGCGATGTCGGAGCGGGTGGGTGTGATGCCGGCCAGCACCTGGTGCAACTCGTCAGCGATCTCATCGACCTGCGGACTGTGCGAGGCGTAGTCCACATCGATCAGCCGCGCCCGACCGCCCGCTTCCTCCAGCGCCGTCACCGCGTGCTGTACATGCCCGGGCGGACCCGAAATCACCGTAGAACCAGGCCCGTTGACCGCCGCCACACCCGCACCCGCAGCCGCCTCACCAAGCCCAGCCAGGAAGTCAACCGCCTCGTCCTGACTGAGCGCGAGCGACGCCATCGCACCGCCACCCGCCAACTTACGCAACGCCCTGCTCCGCAGGGCCACGACCTTAGCGCCATCTTCGAGAGACAGCGCACCGGCGACGACAGCCGCGGCGATCTCACCCTGACTGTGACCCACCACCGCAGCAGGCCTCACACCCTGATCCGCCCACACCGCAGCCAACGACACCATGACCGCCCACAACACCGGCTGCACCACATCAACCCGACCAAGGTCGGCAGCCCCCACACCACCACGAAGAACCTCAACCAACGACCAATCCACATACGGCGCAAGCGCCACCTCACACTCCGCAACCCGCGCCGCGAACACCGGCGAAGACTCCAACAACCCCGCACCCATCCCCACCCACTGCGACCCCTGACCAGGGAAGACCACCACCGGACCCTTGCCGCCGACCGTGGCGCCCGCGGGGAGGACCACATCGGGGTGTGCCTCGTCCGCGGCCAGTGCTTCCAGGGCCGTCAGCAGGGCGGTGCGGTCGGTGCCGGTGACCGTGGCCCGGTGTTCGAAGGCCGACCGGGTGGTCACCAGCGACCAACCCACCTCGTGCGCGCTCAGTTCGGGTTGCTCGATCACCCGTCGTACGAGCTCCGTCGCCTGGTCGCGCAGGGCCGCTGGGGTACGGGCCGAGAGCACCCAGGGCAGCGGAGTGCCGGCCGGCAACTCCGCGGTGCGGGGGGCGGCCGGGGCAGTGGTGTCCTGTGACGTGGCGTCGGTGGCCGCCGGTTCCGGGGCCTGCTCCAGGATCAGGTGGGCGTTGGTGCCGGAGACACCGAACGAGGAGATGCCGGCCCGTCGCGGGCGGCCGTGCTGCTCCCACGGCACGTGCTCGCTGAGCAGCCGCACCGCGTCGTCGTCCCACTCCACGTGCGGCGTTCGCTGGTTGAGGTGCAGGTTGCCCGGCAGCAGGCCGTGGCGCAGGGCCAGCACCATCTTGATGACGCCGGCGACACCGGCCGCCGCGTGGGTGTGGCCGATGTTGGTCTTCACGGAGCCGAGCCACAGCGGCCGGCCCGGCTGCCGTTCCTGGCCGTAGGTGGCCATCAGCGCCTCGGCCTCGATGGGGTCGCCGAGCGCCGTACCGGTGCCGTGCGCCTCGACGACGTCGACGTCCGCCGGGCCCAGCCGCGCGTTGGCGAGCGCCTGGGTGATGACGCGCTCCTGGGCGACGTCGCTGGGCGCCGTCAGGCCGTTGCTGGCGCCGTCCTGGTTGATGGCCGAGCCGCGGATGACGGCCAGTACGCGGTGGCCGTTGCGCTGCGCCTCCGAAAGCCGCTCCAGCACGATCAGGCCGACGCCCTCGGAGAACCCGGTGCCGTCGGCCGCGGCGTCGAAGGACTTGCAGCGCCCGTCGGGTGAGAGCGCCCGCTGGCGGGAGAACTCGGTGAACATCACCGGCGTGGACATCGCGTTGACGCCGCCGGCCAGGGCCAGGGTGCACTCACCCTGCCGCAGCGCCTGGCAGGCGAGGTGCATCGCGACCAGGGAGGCGGAGCAGGCGGTGTCCACGGTGATCGCGGGGCCTTCGAGCCCGAGGGTGTACGCGACGCGTCCGGTGAGCAGGCTGGGCAGCACGCCCGTGGTGGCGTACCCCTCGAACCCCTCGGGGATGTGCAGCGTACGCGACAGGTAGTCCTGGCCTGATATGCCGGCGTAGACGCCGGTCCGCGAGCCCTTCAGGGACAGTGGGTCGATCCCGGCGCGCTCCAGCGCCTCCCACGCGGTGTGCAGCAGAAGGCGCTGCTGCGGGTCCATGGCCAGTGCCTCGCGCGGGCTGATGCCGAAGAACGCGGCATCGAAGCGGTCCATGTCGTAGAGGAATCCGCCCTGTTTGACGGAGCTGGTGCCGTAGTGGCCGGGGTCGGGGTGGTAGAGGTTCTCCAGGTCCCAGCCGCGGTCGGTGGGGAAGTCGCCGATGGCGTCCACGCCGGAGACGATGAGCTCCCAGTACTCCTCGGGCGTGCGGGCGCCGCCGGGGAACTGGCAGGCCATGCCGACCACGGCGATCGGCTCCTGGGTGCGCTCCTCCACCTCACGCAAACGCAGCCGTGTGTCGTGCAGTTCGGCGGAGACACGCTTGAGGTATTCGACCAGCTTCTCTTCGTTCACCATGAGGTTTCACCCGGCCTTCAGCGATGGTGGCGCCCAGCACATTTCAGGACACACCAAGTTCGTTGTGGATAAAGTCGAGAACTTGATCCGCGGACGCGGATTCCAACCTTTCCGCGGCGCTGCTCTCGTTCGCCGGCTTGCGGCCTGCCTTGAGCCGCGCCAACAGGCTCTCCAGCCGGGACATCACGGCACTGGAATCGCTGTCCTCCAAGGCCACGTTGGTCAGGGTGTTTTCGAGTCGGGTGAGGTCGGTGAGCACCGGGTCGGGCGTTCCGTGCGCGGGCGCCTGTGCGTCCTCGGGCGCGAGCCGTTCGCCCAGGTGGGTGGCGATGCCGTCCGGCGTCGGGTGCCGGAAGACGAGGGCCGCGGGCAGCCGCAGGCCGGTGGCGGCGGCGAGCCGGTTGCGCAGTTCCACCGCCGTGAACGAGTCGAAGCCGAGGTCCTTGAAGCTGGCGTCGACCTGGACGGCGTCGGTGTCGGCGTGGCCGAGCACCGTGGCCGCGTGCTCGCGGACCAGGGCGAGCAAGGTGTGGTGGCGCTCGTCGGCCGAGAGGCCGGCGAGTCGCGCGGCCCAGTCGACGGGCTGGCCCGCACCGGCGTCGGCCGCGCTGCGCCGGCCCCGCCCGCCGGCGGCGACCAGGCCGCGCAGCGCCCCGGGCACCTCGCTGATCGGCTGGGCGGCCAGCGCCCTGGGGTCGATGTCGGCGGCCACCAGGTGGCCCGGGCCGTGCCGGTGGGCGGCGTCCAGGAGGGTCCGTAGCCGCTCGGCCGACAGGGCCGTCACGCCGCTTCCGGGCGGGGTGGCTGTGGGCGAGCCGGCCCGGGGGCCGTAGCCGATGGTGCGTGCCGGTGCGCCCTCCGTACGTCGGTGGGCGGCCAGGGCGGCGCCGTACGCGTCGGCCGCGGCCTGTGCGGGCTCGCCGGCGAGGCCGAGCGTGCCGGCGGCCGGGGCGAGGCTGACGAACAGGTCGGGCCGGGCGGTCGCGGTGGCGTCCTGGAGGTGGGCCAGTGCCGTCGCGCGGGCCGCCCAGGCGTGGGCCGTTCCTCCGCCGTCCGCGGTGGCGCCGGTTGGGGCGTCGGCCGGGCCGCAGGTCGGGGCTTCCGCCGCGGTGTGGATGATCGCGGTCAGCGGGTGCTTGGCGTCGATGCCGGCGACGAGGGCGGTCACCGCGGCCGGGTCGGCGAGGTCGACCGTGGTCAGTCGCGGCTGCGCCCCGGCGGCGGTCAGTTCGGCCGCGCGTGCCGCGGCCTCCGCCTGCGGCGTGCCGGGCGGGTCGGCGAGCAGCAGGTGGCCGGCCTGCCCGGTGCGTACCAGGTGTTCGGCGACGAGCGCGCCGAGCGCCGGGTCGTCGCCGGTGACCAGGACGGTGCCCGCCGGGTCCAGGAGGTCGGCGCCTTCGGTGGGAGCGGGCGCCGCCGCGGCCCTGGCCAACCGGGGCACCAGGGCGCGCCCGGCACGCAGGGCGAGGTGCGGTTCGTCCTGGGCCGCGGCCCGTAGTACGGCGGGGGTCAGCGCCGCCGTGTCCTCCTCGCCCGCGCCGGCGAGGTCGAGCAGCAGGAAGCGGCCCGGGTGTGCGGCCTGTACGGCGCGGAGCAAGCCCCAGACGCCGGCGCCGGCCGGGTCCGCCGCCGGGTCGCCTTCGCCGGTGGTCACCGCCGTGCGGGTGACGACGACCAAGAGGGTTTCGGCCAGCGCCGGTTGTGCCAGCCAACCGCGGACCAGGGTGTGCAGCCGCTCCGCGAGGTGGAGGCCGGTGGCCGGTTCGGGGGCGTCGCCGAGCGCTTCGGTGATCACGACGGCCGGTGCGGGCAGGCCCTCGTCGACGGCGGTGGCCAGGGCCGTCGCGTCCGGGTAGGGCACCGGGCCGTACGGGCTGGCTTCGTCGGCAGCCCGTACGGCCAGACCCAGCCGGTCTTCGCCGAGCAGCGCCCAGCCGCCCGCGGTGACCGGGGTCATGGCGGCGGCCGGGTCGGCGGCGAGCGGGGTCCACTCCAGGGTGAACAGCCCGGCCACGGCGCGCCCGCCCGCGGCGCGCAGGTGCGCGACGTCGGCCGGCCGGCTCACCAGTGAGGCGGCGGTCAGTACCGGGGCGCCGGCCCCGTCGGTGAGGGTGACGGTGAGCGCCCGCTCGCCCTCGGCCGCGTCCTGGCTCGGGCGCAGCCGCACCCGTACGGTGTGCGCGTCGCCGGCCCACAGGGTGACGCCGCTCCAACTGAAGGGCATCCACACCCGCCCGGCGGTGTCCGGGGACGCGTCGGTGGGGCTCGGGAGCAGCAGTGCGGGGTGCAGGGCCGCGTCCAGCAGCGCCGGGTGGATGCCGTAACCCTCGCGGTCGCCCGCCGACTTCGGCAGCGTGACCTCGGCCAGCACCACGTCCCCGTGCCGCCACAGGGCCCGCAGCCCGCGCAGCGCGGGACCGTAGCCGTAGCCGTCGGCGGTGATCCGGGCGTAGAACTCGGTGACGTCCACGGCCTCGGCGCCGGCCGGCGGCCAGGCTTCGGCGGCCGTGCCGGGTTCGTCGGCCTCGGCTGCCGGCGGGCCGAGCACGCCCTCCGCGTGGCACAACCAGCCTGCGTCCGCGGCCAGTTCGTCGTCGGGGCGGGAGTAGATCCGCAGGTCCCGGCGTCCGTCGGCGGTGGCTGCGGCGACCACGACCTGCACCTTGAGCGATCCCGTAGGCGGCAGGACCAGCGGCACCTGGAGGGCGAGTTCGTCCACGCCGCCGCACCCCACCTCGTCGGCCGCCCGCAGCGCCCACTCCACCAGGGCCGTGCCCGGTACGAGGGTGGCGCCGCCCATCTCGTGCTCGCCCAGCCAGGTGTGGGTCTGGGCGGACAGCCGGCCGCTGAGTACGTGGGCGGTTCCGTCGGCCAGTTCCACCGCGGCGCCGAGCAGGGGGTGGCCCGATGAGGTGAGGCCGAGTTCACCGAGACTGCCGGCGCCCGCGTTGCCGCCGGTCAGCCAGTACCGCTCGCGTTGGAAGGCGTAGGTGGGCAGGTCGACGCCGTACGGGGCGCGGTCGGCGGTGAACCAGCGGGTCCAGTCCACCGCGGCCCCGGCCGTGAACGCCTGCGCCACGGACTGGGCGAGTTGTGCCGCGCCGCCCTGCTCGCGGCGCAGGGTGGGTACGGTGACGGCCGTCGCCTGGACGCCCGCCTCGTCGAAGGACTCCTGGAGTCCGACGGTGAGGACGGGGTGGGTGCTGGCCTCGATGAAGATCCGGTGGCCCGCGTCGAGCAGCCGCTGCACGGCGTCGGCGAAGCGGACCCGTTCACGCAGGTTGGTCACCCAGTACGCGGTGGTCAGCTCACTGGTGTCGATGCGGTCCGCGGTGACCGTGGAGTAGAAGGCCGTCTCCGCCCGCGCCGGCGTGATGCCGGCCAGGATGTCCGTCAACTCTTCGGTGATCACGTCGACTTGGGGACTGTGCGAGGCGTAGTCCACGTCGATCAGCCGGGCCCGGCCGCCGGTCTCCTGGAAGCGGCTCACGGCGTGTCGTACCTGCTCCGGCGGGCCCGAAACCACCACGGAGCCCGGCCCGTTGACGGCCGCCACGACGACGGCCCGCGCCTGCTCGCCCAGTTCGGCCAGCCACGGTTCGGCCTCCTGCTGGCTCATCCCGAGCGAGGCCATGGCACCGCCGCCAGCCAACTTGCGGAGTGCCTTGCTGCGCAGCGCGACGACCTTCGCGCCGTCTTCGATGGTGAGCGCGCCGGCGACGACGGCCGCGGCGATCTCACCCTGACTGTGACCCACCACCGCAGCAGGCTGCACACCCTGATCCGCCCAGACTGCGGCCAGCGACACCATCACCGCCCACAAGACCGGCTGCACCACATCAACCCGGCTAAGGTCGGCAGCGCCCACCCCGCCGCGCAACACCTCGGCGAGCGACCAGTCCACGTACGGGGCGAGCGCCCGCTCGCACTCCGCGACCCGCGCCGCGAAGACCGGCGAGGCTTCCAACAGCCCGGCGCCCATCCCCACCCACTGCGAGCCCTGACCGGGGAAGACGAGGACCGGACCGCGGGCGGAGCCACCGGCGACCGGGGTCGCGGGGCCGACCACACCCGGGTAGGTCTCGCCGGCCGCCAGCGCCTCAAGACCCACCGTCAGCTCGTCCCGGTCCTGCCCGATGACCACGGCCCGCTGCTCGAAGACGGTGCGTCCGGTGGCCAGCGACCAGCCCACGTCCGCAAGCGTCGCGCCCGCTTCCAGCGCGGCCGGCAACCGCTCGATCAACGCCCTGGCCTGGCCGCGCAGCGCCTGCGGGCTGCGGGCGGTGAGCACCCAGGGCACCACGTCGGCGCCGGCGACAGGCCCGGCAGGCGAGGCAACCGGCTCGTCCGCGCCCGTGACCGGGGCAGCGACCGCGGCTTCGGGTGCCTGTTCCAGGATCAGATGGGCGTTGGTGCCCGAGATGCCGAAGGAGGAGACCGCAGCCCGCCGTGGCCGCTCGGCGGGCTGCCAGGGCACCGGCTCGGTGAGCAGCCGTACGCCGCCGGCGGACCAGTTCACGTGCGGGCTCGGCGCGTCGATGTGCAGGGAGGCGGGCAGTTCGGCGTGGCGCAGCGCCATCACCATCTTGATCACCCCGGCGACGCCGGCGGCTGCCTGGGTGTGACCGATGTTGGACTTGATCGAGCCGAGCCACAGGGGCTGGTCGTCGGGGCGGCCCTGGCCGTAGGTCGCGAGCAGGGCCTGTGCCTCGATCGGGTCACCCAACGTGGTGCCGGTGCCGTGCGCCTCCACCGCGTCCACCTCGGTCGGCGCCAGCCCGGCCTGGGCCAGCGCCTGGCGGATGACCCGCTGTTGGGAGGGGCCGTTGGGGGCGGCGAGTCCGTTGCTCGCGCCGTCCTGGTTGATGGCCGAGCCGCGGATGACCGCCAGTACGCGGTGGCCGTTGCGCTGCGCCTCCGAGAGCCGCTCCAACAGGACGAGCCCGGCGCCCTCCGCCCAGCCGGTGCCGTCGGCGGCTGCCGCGAACGGCTTGCACCGGCCGTCGGGCGCCAGGCCGCGCTGCCGGGAGAAGCCGGTGAACATGCCGGGCGCGGCCATCAGGGTGACACCGCCGGCCAGCGCGAGGGAGCACTCGCCCTGCCGCAGCGCCTGCGCGGCCAGGTGGAGCGCCACCAGCGACGACGAGCAAGCGGTGTCCACGGTGATGGCGGGGCCTTCGAGGCCGAAGGTGAAGGCCACCCGGCCCGAGGTGACGCTCGGGGTGATGCCGGTCAACAGGTGGGCGTCGATGCCGCCGGTGGCCTGGTGCAGCCGCGGCCCGTAGTCCTGCGGGGTGGCGCCGACGAACACGCCGGTGGCGCTGCCGCGCAGCGCGGCGCCGTCGAGACCGGCCCGTTCGAACGCCTCCCAGGCCGTCTCCAGGAGCAGCCGCTGCTGCGGGTCCATCGCCAGCGCCTCACGCGGGCTGATGCCGAAGAACCCGGCGTCGAACTGCGCGGCGTCGTACAGGAAGCCGCCCTCGCGGGCGTAGCTGGTGCCCGGGTGGTCCGGGTCGGGGTGGTAGAGGCCGTCCAGGTCCCAGCCGCGGTCGGTGGGGAACGCGCCGACCGCGTCGACGCCGTCGGCGACCAGCGACCACAGCGCCTCGGGCGAGGCGACGCCGCCGGGGAAGCGGCAGCTCATCGCGATGACCGCGATCGGGTCGTCGTCCACCGGGCCGGCGCCCGGGTGCTGCTGCGGTGCGGCTGCCCGCTTGTCGCCGGCCTGGGCGCGCAGCTCGGCGGCGACCGCGGTGGGCGTGGGGTGGTCGAAGGTCAAGGTGGCCGGCAGCGGCAACCCGGCCGCCGCGCTGAGCTGTTCGCTCAGTTCGGCCGCGGCCATCGAGTCGAAGCCGAGCTCCTTGAACGTCAGGTCCGGGTCGACGGCGTTACCGGTGGGGTGGCCGAGCACCAGGGCGGCCTTGGCCCGGACGAGATCCAGCAGGACCTGGTCGCGCTCGGCGTCGGTCAGCCCGTCCAACCTGCTGCGCAGCGGCGAAGCGGTGCCGTCGGCGGACCCGGCCGGCTCACCGGACGCGGTGGGCTCCTTGGGTCCGGTGGGCTTCGTGGGCGCGTCGGCCGGTGCTGGCAGTGCGGTGCCGTTGACCCGGGCCGGGATGTGCCGGGGGGTGTGCCCGGGGCTCGTCCCCGTGTCGTCCGCGGGTGGCTCGGGCCAGAAGCGCTGCCGCTGGAAGGCGTACGTGGGCAGGGCGACGCGCGGCTGCTCGGCCCCCCTGCTCAGGGTCCGCTCCCAGTGCAGCGGCACCCCGCGCACGTACGCCTGGGCCAGCGCCGCGATGAGGGTGGCTGCTTCGGGGCGCTGGCGGCGGAGTACGGCCAGCGCGGCCGGTCGCGGGCGGTCGGGGCCGGTCGCCGGCAGGGTGGTGAAGCACTCCCGGGCCATGGCGGCCAGGGGCGCGTCGGGACCGAGCTCCAGGAAGGTGTCGACGCCGGCGGCGTGCAGGGTGTGCACACCGGCGAGGAACTGCACGGCGCGGCGGGCGTGCGCGGCCCAGTAGTCGGGCGAGGCGAGTTGCTCAGCCGTCGCCAACTTTCCACTCACGTTGGAGACCAGCGGGATGGCCGGGGCGGCGAAGGTGAGATCGGCGGCGACGGCCCGCAGTTCCGCCAACATGCCGTCCATGTGTGGCGAGTGGAAGGCGTGGCTGACCCGCAGCCTGGACGCCTTGCGGCCACGGGACCGCCAGGCGGTGGTGGCCTCGTCCACCGCCTCCACGTCCCCCGAAACCACCAGCGAGGTGGGGCCGTTGACGGCGGCGACGTCGATCCGGCCCGCGTACGGGGCGAGGACCTCGGCCGCCTCGTCGGCCGTGGCCTGCCAGGCGGCCATCGCACCGGGGACGGTGACGGCCTGCATGAGCCGCCCGCGGGCCGCGACGAGCCGGGCCGCGTCCGGGAGCGAGAGCACACCGGCGACGTGGGCGGCTGCGATCTCGCCGACCGAGTGCCCCAGCAGGTAGTCCGGGGTCAGCCCCCACGACTGGACCAGCCGGAACAGCGCGACCTCGATCGCGAACAGGGCAGCCTGGGTGTACGAGGTCTGGTCGAGCGCGGTGGCCGCGGCGCCTGCCGCACCGGACGGCCGATCTGCCGCGGCTGCCTGGCCTGCCTGCTCCGTCGAGCCTGCCTGCTCCGTCGAGCCTGCCTGGTCTGCTGGAGCTGTGTCGGCTGCGCCTGCGGCCGGCGGCGCGTCCGTGTCCCGCCCACTGAAGATGACGTCGCGCAGCGGCCGGTCCAGATGCGGGTCGAGGCAGTCGATGGCCGCGTCCAGGGCGGTCGCGAACGCCGGATAGGTGGCGTACAGCTCACGGCCCATGTCGACGCGCTGGCTGCCCTGGCCGCTGAAGAGCAGGGCCAGTCGGCCGCCGGTGACCCTGCCCCGGGCCAGGCCGACCGTCTCCGCGTCGCGCTCCGCCTCGGCCAACAGGGCCAACAACCCGTCGGCACCCGTGGCGTGCAGCACCGCACGGTGGGCGAAGGCGGTACGGCGGGTGGCGAGCGCGTGGGCGACGGCGGCCGGATCGCGGTCGGGCTGATCGGCCAGTGCGGTGCGCAGCCGGGCCGCCTGGGCGCGCAGTGCGGCGGGGCTCTTGGCGGACAGCGTCCACACCAGCGGGCCCGCCGGTCCCCCGGCAGGCTCTGCCACATCGGCCGGCGCCCCGCTGGCGCGGGGCTCGGGTGCCTCGGCGACCACCAGGTGGCAGTTGGTGCCGCCCATCCCGAAGGCGCTGACGCCGGCGAGCAGGGGCCGCTCGGGTACGGGCCACGGGCCGAGCTCGCGCTGCACCGCGAGCCCCAACTCGGTCAGCGGAATGCGCGGGTTGGGCGTGGTGTGGTTGAGGCTCGGCGGGAGCTGCCGGTTGCTGAGGCTGAGCACCACCTTGAGCAGGCCGACGATGCCGGCGGCGGCCTCCAGGTGGCCGACGTTGGTCTTGGCCGAGCCGACCCGCAGCGGCTGGTCGGCCGGGCGCTGCCGGCCGAGCGCGGCGCCGAGCGCGGCAGCCTCGATCGGGTCCCCGACGGGCGTACCGGTGCCGTGCAACTCCACGTACTGGACGTCGGTCGCGCTCGCCCCGGACCGCTCGTGGGCCCGTCGGATCACGTCTTCCTGGGCCTGCGGGTTGGGCGCGGTGAGCCCGTCGGTCGCGCCGTCGTTGTTGACCGCGCTCGACCGGATCACGCCGTAGACCGGGTCACCGTCGCGCAACGCGTCCGCCAGCGGCCTGAGCAGCACCGCAACGCCGCCCTCGCCGCGGACGAAGCCGTTGGCCGCGGCGTCGAAAGTGTGGCACTTGCCGTCCGGGGACAGGCCGCCGAACTGGGTGTTGGCCGCGTCCATGCTGTCCTCGCCGAGGATCAGGTTGACGCCGGCCGCGATCGCCCGGGTGCATTCGCCCTGGCGCAGGCTCTCGCACGCCAGGTGCACCGCCACCAGGCCCGATGCCTGCGCCGCGTCCACGGAGAGACTGGGGCCGTTCAGGCCGAGGCCGTAGGAGACGCGGTTGGCGAGGATGCTGCGGTGCAGGCCCGTCATCGGGTAGCGGCCGGCGGGCCCGCCGGCGCGGCGCAGCAAGGTGGCGTAGTCGTCCCACATGGCGCCGACGTACACCCCGGTGCGGCTGCCGGCGAGCGCTTCGGGACGCACCCCGGCGTCCTCAAGCGCCTCCCAGGACAACTCCAGCATCAGCCGCTGCTGCGGGTCCATGGCGAGCGCTTCGCGCGGACTGATGCCGAAGAATTCGGCGTCGAATCCGTCCACCCGGTCCAGGAATCCGCCATATCGATTGCCGGCGGGTTCCGTGGCGCCCGTTTCACGGGGTGCGGTGGAATTTCCGGTACGGCGACGATCAGCCGGCAGTACGGAAATGGCGCTTTCGCCGTCCCGAAGCAGTCGCCAGAAATCGCGTGGGCTCGGCGCCTGCGGCAAACGGCAGGCCAGCCCCACGACGGCGATGGGAGTTGCGGACTGAGTTGACCGGTCGGGATCGGTGCTAGCCATCACGCCTCGTACGGAGCTCAGAAGGAAAAGACTTCCGGTCGTCATGGGTCATTGGCGGCACTCCGCTCCGGACTTGGTGATCGGTGCGAGCACAGCGTCAGCGTGGTCTGCGCCTCTAAAGGCACACCAAACAGGCCGCGGCCGGTGACTTTAGCCGCGTGTTATCGAGGCGCAGGACCATCGCCCGCATGAGTGGGCCCCGTGGCCCCTTGACGGCCAGCCCGGTCGCCGAGCACACAGGAGGAGAGTCATGCCCCAAGCGTCCGTTCCGCCGAGCGGCCAGGTGTCCGACTACTACAGTTCGCTGGGCCCGCTGTTGCAGATGGCGTGGGACGACAACTTCCACTTCGGCTACTGGGAGAGCGCCGACGATCCGGCCACCGTCGAGGAGGCCACCGACCGGTTCACCGACCTGCTCATCGAGCGGCTCCAGGTGGGCCCCGGCGACCGGGTGCTCGACGTGGGCTGCGGCATCGGGAAGCCCGCCATGCGTGTGGCGACCTCGACCGGGGCCAACGTGCTGGGCATCACCATCAGCGAGCAGCAGGTCAAGCAGGGCCTGGAGCGCGCCGCCGCGGCCGGCAAGTCGGACCAGGTGGACTTCCAGTACGCGGACGCCATGAAGATGCCGTACGAGGCGGGGTCGTTCGACGCGATCCTGGCGTTCGAGTCGATCAACCACATGGAGCGGCTGACGGCGCTGCGCGAGATGAACCGGGTGCTGGTCTCCGGCGGCCGGGTGGTACTGACCGACGTCACCCCGCCCGAGGACGGCAGCTACACCGAGCCGACCGACCCGACCGTGGTCTCCTCGCTGGTCAGGCTGGAGGACTGGCCCGCGCTTGTCGCCGAGGCCGGACTGGTCCTGGACGAGATCAAGGACGTCACCGAGAACACCAAGGACACCGCCAACCGCATGATCGACGGCATCCTGCGGTGCCGCAAGGAGTTCGAGGCGCAGCACGGGATCTCGGTCCAGGAGGTGTTCGACGCCGCGAAGGAGGCGCTGCCTGCGGTGCCCACCGCCGGGTGCGTGATCGTGGTCGCGCACAAGCCCTGACCCACCCCTAACGCGGCGTGCCGACCCCCCGTGGGTTCGACGGCGCGACCCGGCCCTGCTGACGGCCGGTGGCGGCAGCCCCCGCGCACTGCCGCCGCTGGCCGCTCCCCCTAGCGCCCCCAGAGAACATCCTTTTGAGGGAACGGCTGACCGCGCATCGCCTGCGGTCGACGACGGCGGACGTGATCGCCGCAAAGCGCCCTCAAAAATCCCCCCAAATACCGCCTCATCATCCCGCGGCGAGCGGGCGATCGCCCCTTCATGACCCCCGTTTTCCCCTAGGGGGTTCCAGAGTTGGCAACTGGGGCTGCCGCCTGCCGGACAGGGGTGCAATGGACTGTCTGGCGATGGCGAGGGGCGTATCGTCTTTCCCGGAGACAACGCCCAGCGGGTGAAGGTTTTCGATTCCCGGTAAGTATCCGGTAAGCACCTGAATTGACTCGAACGGGCTGGATGACCGCCCGAGCTGACCGGTGCGCCTTTCGCCCGGACCATCGAGTGACCGCCATGAAGACGGGGGGATATGTGGCTTCAGCGTTGCGCGACGTGAGTCAGCGATTCCGGCCCTACGGACGCCCCTACGGACACCGAGATCTCGGATTTCCGCGAGATGTCGTCTTCGCCGCCACGGCTCAACCGGCCTCGAAGACCAGAACTCGCCCGAGCGCTATCAAGAATCCGTCTCCGGCATACAATTATTCGCCGCTCTCATCGACTGGGACACGCCGTGCGATATGAAATCATGGGGCCTCTCCGCGTTGTAGACGGAGAGGAGAAGTCTTCCATCAGGGCACGGAAGATAGAGGTGCTCCTCACCGTCCTGCTCGTCCGTTCGGACCAGGTGGTTCCCGTGGACCACCTCATCACGGAGATCTGGGGCGAGGAGCCTCCACGCCGCGTCATCGCCGGTCTTCATGTCTACATTTCACAGATCCGCAAGTTCCTCAACCGTCCGGACCGCAGCGAAAGCCCGGTCCTGACCCGCCCTCCCGGGTACGTCCTGCGGCTGGGCGCCGACGAGTTGGACATCCGCTACTTCGAGCAACTGGTGAGCCAGGGCCGGGACCACTCCAGGGAACACCGTTACGCGCAGGCGGCCCATAGCTTCCAGAACGCACTGGCCCTGTGGCGCGGACCGCTGCTGGACGACGTGTGTTGCGGCCCGATCCTGGAGGGCTTCCAGACCTGGTTGTACGAGGCCCGGCTTGAGTGCGTGGAGATGCTGATGGACGCCCGGCTGATGCTGGGTCGCCACCGCGAACTGGTCAGCGACCTCTACCAGTTGGCGACCGAGCACCCCTTGCGTGAGGCCCTGCACCGGCAGCTCATGCTGGCGCTCTACCGATCCGGCCGCCGCGCGGACGCCCTGCACGTCTACCAGTCGGCCCGCAAGACGCTCAACGAGGAACTCGGCTTGGAACCCTGCCGCGACCTCCAGGCCCTCCAACAGGCCATCCTCACTTCGGACGACCGGCTCGAACTCCCGGTCTCCCTGTCTGCCTGAGCCCGGCGGGCACCGGCCCGCACGGCGCCGCCGCCCACCAGCGAGGCGCGGACGCCACCGATCGAGCGCCACGCTCCCCTCTCCCGGCACGAACCCGGCGGCCATCGCATCCAGCGGTGGCCGCCGGTGGTTGTGGGTGATGGTGGGCGGGGCGGTCGGGAGTGTGAGGGTGGGTGTGGGCTGTTTGGGACAGGTCGAGTGGCTCCACCTCGGCAAGTTCTTCGGGCTCCAGCTTGATCGTCATTACATTTGGCCCCACCTGCCCCAGCTCGTAGGAGACCAAGACGCGATGAGCACACCAACCCTGGTCGTCGTGAGCGGCGGACCCGGCACGGGGAAGACCACGCTCGCCCACGAACTCGCCCGTGTCCTCGGCTGCCCCGCGATCATCCGCGACGAGATCAAACAGGGCATGGCCATGTCCCGTCCTGGCTACCAGAGCGGCGGGGAAGATCCCCTCAACTACCCGACCCTGGAAGCCTTCTTCGGAGTACTGAAGGTACTCCTGAAGGCCGGCGTCACGGTGATCGCTGAAGCAGCCTTCCAGGACCGGCTGTGGCGGCCGAACCTCGAACCGCTCACTGGCCTCGCACATCTCCGCGTCATCCGCTGCACCACCGACGCCGGCCTGGCCCACGACCGCATCATCCAGCGCGCCAAGAAAGACGCCCACCGGGCCGCCCACGGCGACCAAGACCTGCTTGACTCCATCGCCGCCGGAGGACACTCTCTCGACTCCTTTGTCCCGATCTCCTTGGACACCCCCACCCTGGCCGTGGACACCTCACACGGCTACCAGCCAGCTTTGCCGGAGATCGCAGCCTTCGCCCGCGCATCCATCCACGATGGTGCGTCACCCAAACGCATGATGGACGGCTAACGACACGCCCCGAGCGGAGCTACTACCGGCGATCTTTGCGTTATATCGCCGAGCGATTAGGAGAACAGCCGAACGGCGGGCCCGACGGCCAGGATGACCCGCCCCGACGGACCTGAACCACTGCACGTCTGCGGCCAGTCGTAGTTCAGCTCGACCGAGACGTGGCAGCCAAGGTCATCCCTCTCACCCGGTGACTTCGTCACCGAGAACCGGCACGTTGGCGGACCCGTCACGGGGCTTCGCCCGAGCGCTCCAGATCCAGCGCAACCGTCCTGACCGCGTCGACGATCGGCATCAGCTTGCGGCCGAACGGGGTCAGGCCGTAGACCGTCGACTGCTTGCTCTTCGACTCGGTGACCCGGCTCACGATGCCTGCCTCTTCGAGCCGGCGCAGGCGGTTGGTGAGCGTGACCGCATTGACCTTCGGGATCGCTCGCTGCAACTCGTTGAAGCGCCTCTCCGAGTCCTGCAACGTCATCACGATCGCCAGCGTCCACAGATCGCCGATGATCGACAGGATCTCCATGCACCGTGCCGTCTGAGGGACGTTCATCCGCATCATCACGCCTTCCACGCCAGGCAGCTACGCTGGCTTTATCAGTAAAGAAACTTTAGTGGTTCTATCTCGCGAGGAAGGTGCCCGTCACCATGCGGATCACGTTGTTCGGCGCCACAGGCCGGATGGGGCAACTACTGACACAACTGGCCCTGGACGCCGGGCACGAGGTCACCGCCTACGCCCGCACGCCCGGCAAGCTCCGGATCACCCACCCGAAGCTGTCGGTCGTCGCCGGACAACTCGATGACGAGGAGGCAATCCTCGAAGCGGTGCGCACAGCGGACGCCGTGATCGAGGGCGTCGGCTCCGAGAGCGAGGCGACCCGCCGGATCATCACCGCCATGGACGCCGCAGGCGTGAAGCGATTGGTGGCCGTGTCGACGTGCAGCGTCCCGGACCCGGACGATCTGCCGGACGGCAGACTCAAGACCCTGGTCCACTTCGTGAAGACCGCCGCGCCCCGCGCCTACGCCGAAGTGCGAGCCGCAGCCCAGGCCGTACGCGCAAGCGACCTGGACTGGACGCTGATCCGGGTGGCAGAGCTCAACGACAAGGCCGCCAGCGGATTCGTCAAGGTCGGCCATTACGGCCACGGGACCGTGGGCCTGTCCGTCTCACGCGCGGACATGGCGGCCTTCCTCCTGTCCCAGGTTTCCGACAGCGCCTACGTGCGTAGCGCTCCGGCGATCAGCAACTGAGGTCTCGGACGTCGTGGCCGCCCCGATGGCGCACGCGCAGCCGCACCGCACGACTGTCACTAGCGGTCATGGAACTCCTCCCGCGCCGCCCTCCTCGTCCCAGGCGGACGAGTGGCGGGCGGGGTCGCACGCGTCCCAGTCGCGAATGCCCTCGTAGGTGACGCGGGGCACACGGTCTTCGGGGAAGGGCAGGGTGTCACGGTCGTACGTCAGGGCTGGCCGCTCTTCCTGTCCGATGTGATCGACCCATCAGTCTCGGCTCAATGCCCTCGGACCACGAACGCCTTTGGGGCCGCGCTGACTTGCCCGGGGCATGGGTCCATACCTCCAAGATCATTGCGCTGTTCCTTCTGGGCTCACCTCGGCTGGCCCCCGGGTAGTCAGGGCGGGGCAGCCACTCAATCCCGCTGCTCAAACAGGGCGAACAACTCGTCATCCGTGATGGACTCGCTGCCCGTCTGTGCGGATGCCGCCTCCATCGCCGCCGTACGGGCCGCGGCGAGCAATTCCCTGAGCCGAGCGGTGATGCGCTCGCACTCGTCCGCATCGGTGGCGGCCGACTCGATGGCCGGGCGGAGTTGGGCGAGCCGGTCCGTCACCCGCCCGCCCGACCCGCTCCGCGCACCGGCGAGAGCGTGCAGCAGATGGCTGGCGAGGGCCGCCGGGGTGGGGTGCTCGAAGGTGGCCGTGGAGGGCAGCCTGACACCGGTGGCGATGTGCAACCGGTTGCGCAGTTCGACGCCCGCCAGCGAGTCGAAACCGATCTCGGTGAAGCTGCTGTCCGGATCAACGGCCCCGGAGTCCGTGTGGCCGAGCACGGCGGCAACCGTCTCGCGCACCAACTCCCTTACAGATCCTTCCTGTTGCTCCCCAGACAGCCCCGCGAACTGGTGGCTCCAGGAGTCGGTGGGCGCAGTGGGGGCGGGGTCCTGGCGACGGTTGGGATGGGAGTTGGAGCGGTGTACGGGGGCGCCGACCAGTTCGCGCAGGAGGAAGGGTGCCTCGTCGTGGTGGGCCCGGAACCTGGTGAGTTGGAAGGCCGCCGGGACCAGCAGCGGCCGGGGAGCGTCGAGCGCGGCATCGAGGAGGGCGAGCCCCTGTTCGACGGTGAGGGGGACGACGCCGGCCCGGGCCCAGCGATTGCGGTCCCGGTCGGTCAGGGCTCCCCCCATGCCTTCCGGTGCGTCCCACAGGCCCCAGGCGAGTGAGGTCGCGGGCAGACCGCGCGCGGTGCGGTGCGCGGCCAGCGCATCGAGGAAGGTGTTGGCCGCGGCGTAGTTGGCCTGCCCGGGCGATCCGATGAGGCCGGCCCACGAGGAGAAGAGCACGAACGCCGCGAGCGGCCGGTCCTCGGTCAGTCGGTGCAGTTGCCAGGCAGCGTCAGCCTTGGGCCGCAGCACCGCAGCGATCCGCTGCGCGGTGAGGCCGTCCAGGGTGCCGTCGTCCACGGCGCCGGCCGCATGGATCACGGCGGTCAGCGGGTGCTCGGTCGGTAGGGCGTCGAGCAGCTCGGCCAGCGCCTCGCCGTCGGCGACATCCGCCGCCGCGACGGTCACCCGGGCCCCGTGCGCGGTGAGCTCGGCCGTCAGCTCGCGCGCGCCGGGGGCGGCGGCACCGCGCCGGCTGACCAGGAGCAGGTGGCGTACGCCCCGCGCGGTGACCAGGTGGCGGGCGACGAGGGCACCGAGCCCACCGGTGCCACCGGTGAGCAGTACGGTGCCCGCCGGGTCGAGCGTCCTCCTGGTGGCAGGAGCGATCTCGGGCGTGGGCCTGGAATCGGTTTCGGGACCGGACACTGCGGCCGGTTGGCCCGCCCCTGCCGGCCCGGTCCCGTTCCGCGGGGCGGGGATCGACGTCGGCGGCACGGGGGCAACCCGCGGCACGTACACCTCGCCCCCGCGCACCGCGACCTGCGGTTCGCCGCTGGCGATGGCGGTGCTCAACGCGTCGTCGCCGGCTCCCTGTTCGAGGTCGACCAGCACGATGCGGCCCGGGTGCTCGCTCTGCGCCGAACGGATCAGACCCCAGATCGGGGCGGCGTCGAGCACGGCCACGTCCTCACCGGGGAGGACGGCCACGGCCCCAGCGGTGACGACCACCATGCGGGCGCGGTCCAGTTGCCCGTCGCCGAGGAACCGTCGTACGTGGTCCAGTACGCGCCCGACCGTGCGGTGCGCGGCCGGTACGGGGTCCGCTGTCGGGCCCGACGCCGAACCCGCGCCCGGCACCCGGAGCAGTACGACATCGGCGGTGGCGGAGGAGCTGCCGGGCGGGGAGTCGGTGGACGGGGAGTCGGCGGCGGGCGCGCCGTTGCGGTGTGGGGTGTCCGCGGGTAGGTCGAGGCGCGGAGGACAGCCGGTGTCCCCGCCCGTCGGCTCGGGCCCGGCCGGGGTGCCGTCCGCTGTCGGGGCGCCGCCTCCCGGCGACCGCGCGGGGACGGCGGTCCCGCCACCCAAGCGGACTTTCGTGACAGGGGTGTTGCGCCGCTCTCCCCCTGCGGCCGGGGCCGGTCGGCCGTGCGGTGCCGGGTCGCCATCCGCCGCGGTCGACACCGTGACGTCGGCCCGTACCCGGGCCCGTACCGCGGGCGTATCGGCCGGGAGCGGCTGCCAGGTCACGGTGTATAGCGGGCCGGCGTGGCCCGGTCCTGCGGCCACCAGGTGTGCCCTGCGCACCGGTCGCAGCGTGAGCGAGCCGACCGCGGCCACCGGCGCGCCGGTCGGGTCGGTGACGGTCAGCGACACGGTGTCCGGGCCGGTGGGGTGGAGCCGGGCCCGCAGTTCGGTCGCGCCCCGCGCGGTGAGGGTCACATCGGCCCACGCGAAGGGGAGGCGAAGGGTGTCCGGATCGCCCTGCTGTGCGGCGGCTGCGGCGAGGGGGTGGAGTACGGCGTCCAGAAGGGCGGGGTGCAGGGTGCACCGTGCGGCGTCCTCGGTCTGCCCGGCGGCCAGCCGCACCTCGACCAGGGTGTCCCGGCCGTCCCGCCACCAGGCGGTGAGGTTGTGGAAGGCCGGGCCGTAGCCGTAACCGTGGTCGGCCAGATGGGCGTAGAGGTCCGCCACGGGCATCGGCTCGGCCCCTGTCGGCGGCCACGGCGTCGGGGTCGGTTGGGGGGCCGGCGGCTGGTCCGGTCGCGCTGTCCCCAGGGCACCGCTGGCGTGCCGGGTCCACTCCCCCGGCCCGGTGTCGGGCAGGTCCTGCCGGGCGTGGACGGCGAGCGTGCGCTGACCGGTGGCGTCCGGGGCGCCCACCGTGACCTGGAGTTGGACTGCGCCGCGGGCCGGCAGCGGCAGTGGCGCCTCCAGCGTGAGGTCGGCCACCCGCGCAGCCCCGACGTGGCGCGCCGCCGCGTCAGCGAGCTCGACGAACGCGGTGCCCGGCACCAGCACGCGGCCGGCGATGGCGTGGTCGGCCAACCACGGGTGGCTGGCCAGCGAGAGGCGCCCGGTCAGTACGGCCTCCTCGCGGCCGGCGAGCGGGAGGGCGGCGGAGAGCAGCAGGTGGTCCGCACGGTCCAGGCCGAGCCCGCGCGCGTCCGTACGGGGCGGTGGGATGAGCCAGTAGTGGTCGCGCTGGAAGGCATAGGTGGGGAGCTCGACGCGGCGCCCGCCGGGGAAGAAGGTCGACAGGTCCACCGGGGCGCCGACGGCGTGGGCGCGGGCCAGGCCGGCGACGAGCGTCTCGGTCTCCGGCCGGCCGGCCCGTTGCAGCGGGATGGCGGTGACCGTACGGGCTGCGGCCGTACGGTCGGTGAGCGCGTCGTCGGCCATGGCGGTGAGCACGGCGTCCGGGCCGACCTCGACGAAGGTGGTGGTGCCGCGGGCTTGGAGCGCCCGGACCGCATCGCCGAACCGCACGGGCTCCCGGATCTGGCGCACCCAGTACTCGGGCGAGGTCAGTTCCGCGGCGGTGGCCTGCCGGCCGGTGACGGTGGAGATCAGCGGCCGGCTCGGCGCGCCGAGGTCGAGCCCGGCGGCCACTTCTCGGAACGGGTCGAGGGCCGAATCCATGTGTGCGGAGTGGAAAGCGTGGCTGACCCGCAGGCGGCGGGTCTTGCGTCCGCGCGCGCTCCAGTGTGCGGCGAGTGTGACGGCGGCTTCGCTGTCGCCGGAGACGACGACGGCGCTCGGCCCGTTGACTGCGGCCACCGACAACCGGCCCGCGTGCGCCGCCAGGGAGTCCAGCACTTCCTGCTCCGTTGCCTGCACGGCGACCATCGCGCCCCCGGGACGGGCCTGCTGCATCAGTCTGGCCCGGGCCGCGACCAGCGCGGCGGCGTCGGCGAGCGAGAGCACGCCGATGACGTGGGCGGCGGCGAGTTCACCGACCGAGTGCCCGGCGACCGCGTCGGGGCGCAGCCCGTGGTACTCAAGGAGCCGGTAGAGCGCCACCTGATGGGCGAAGAGGGCCGGTTGGGCGTAGGCCGTCTGGTGCAGCGTGGTGCCGTCCTCGTGAGGTGCGGGGCCTGCGTCCCGGTCAGGCGCCGGACCCCTGTGCTGGCGGCCGGCGGCCGGCTGCTCGGTTGCGAACATCACCGCGCGCAACGGGCGCTCCAGATGCTGGTCGAGAGCGCTGCACGTCTCGTCCAGGGCGTACGCGAAGACGGGGTGGTTCGCGTACAACTCGCTGCCCATGCCTGCGTGTTGGGAACCTTGGCCGGAGAAGAGGAACGCGGTGCTGCCGGCGTGGCTGGCCGTGCCGCGGATCACGTTCGGCGCGCTGTCGCCGCGCGCGAGCGCGTCGAGGCCGGTGTGGAAGTCCGCCGGGGACGTGCCGATGACGACGGCCCGCTGATCGAAGGCGGTTCGGGTGCTGGCGAGCGAGAACCCGATGTCCGCTGTGCTCGGCTGACGACGGCCGGCGTCGACGCCACCGGCGGAACGCTCAGCAGCGCACCCGTCGGGGCTCCCGACGATGGCCGCGGCAGCACCGGCGGTATCGGTGGCAGGTGCGGCGGCGGACGCTGTGTCGGTGCCGCTGCTGGGGTGGAAGTCCCGCAGCCGGGCGGCCTGGGCCCGCAGTGCGTCCTGGCTGCGTGCCGAGAGCGACCAGGGCAGCGGCAGATCGGGGCCGTACGCGCGGGGGTGCGGGCGCGCGGGGGCGTCCGTGAGCGTGGCGGTGCCGGGGGGCGTGGCGTTGGCTTCCGCAGCAGGGGTGGCGTCCGCAGCGGGCTGCGGGGGCGCGGGGGCAGGAGGTTCCTCGATGACGACATGGGCGTTGGTGCCGCTGATGCCGAACGAGGAGATCGCCGCGCGGCGCGGGCGGGCGGTGCGCGGCCACGGACGGGCCTCGGTCAGCAGGGCCACCGCCCCGGTGTCCCAGTCGACGTGCGGGGACGGCGCGCGCAGGTGCAGGGTCTTGGGCAGCAGGTCGTGGTGGATGGCCTGCACCATCTTGATGATGCCGCCGACGCCGGCCGCGGACTGGGGGTGTCCCAGGTTGGACTTGAGCGAGCCCAGGTAGACCGGGTCGGCCGGGTGGCGGCTGCGGCCGTAGGTGGCGAGCACCGCCTCGGCTTCGATGGGGTCGCCGAGCGCGGTGCCGGTGCCGTGCGCCTCGACCACGTCGACGTCGGCCGCTTCCAGCCTGGCGTCGGCCAGGGCCTGCCGGATCACCCGCTGCTGCGCCGGCCCGTTGGGCGCGGTGAGGCCGTTGGATGCGCCGTCCTGGTTCACCGCGGTGCCGCGCACCACGGCGAGCACCCGGTGGCCGTTGCGGTGGGCGTCCCGTACGCGTTCGAGCACGAGCAGGCCGACCCCCTCGGCCCAGCCGGTGCCGTCCGCCGCCGCGTCGAAGGGCTTGCAGCGGCCGTCGGGCGCCAGGCCGCGCTGGCGGGAGAATTCGAGGAACATGCCGGGTGTCGCCATCACGGTCGCGCCGCCGGCCAGGGCGAGCCCGGTCTCGCCCTGCCGCAGTGAACGGACCGCCAGGTGCAGGGCGACCAGCGAGGACGAACAGGCGGTGTCCACGGTGACGGCCGGCCCGGTCAGCCCGAGGTGGTAGGCGATGCGGCCGGAGAGGACGCTGGTGTGTCCGCCGGTCAGTACGTGCCCTTCCACGCCTTCGGGCGCGTCGTGCATGCGTGGGCCGTAGTCGAGGCCGGTGCCACCGACGAAGACGCCGGTGGCGCCGTCGCGCAGGGTGGTGGGGTCGAGCCCGGCCCGCTCCGTGGCCTCCCAGGCCACTTCGAGCAGTAGCCGCTGTTGCGGGTCCATGCTGCGCGCCTCGCGCGGCGAGATGCCGAAGAACGCCGCGTCGAACCAGCCCGCGTCGTGCAGGAACCCGCCTTGCCTGGCGTAGCTCTTGCCCGGCCGCTCCGGGTCCGGGTCGTACAGGCCCTCGTCCCAACCTCGTCCGGTGGGGAAGCCGGTGATGGCGTCGCGGCCGTCGGCGACCAGGCGCCAGAGGTCGTCGGGCGAGCTGACGTCGCCCGGATAGCGGCAGGCCATGCCGACGATGGCGATGGCGTCCCCGTCGCCCGCTGCCGCCGGTGGGGATGCGGGCCGTGCCGGGGCGGCGGGCCGGCGTCCGGTGTTGGCATCGCGGGCCAGTTCGGTGCTGAGGTGTCGTTCCAGGGCTTCGATGGTGGGGTGGTCGAAGAGCAGCGAGGAGGGCAGCCGCAGCCCGGTCGCCCGGCCGAGCCGGTTGCGCAGGTCGACGGCGCCCAGTGAGTCGAAGCCGAGGTCCTTGAAGGTCCGCCGGGCGTCGACGTCGTCAGGTGCGTACGCGAGGACCTGGGAGACCTGGGCCAGGATGAGGTCCCGCACGGCCCGGCGGCGCTCGTCCGCATCGGCCGCGGTGAGCCCCGCGCGCGCCGCTCCCGCCCCGTCCGGTGCCGGGGGCTCGGCGTGCGGCAGCGGCCGGCCGATCCAGTAGCGCTGCCGTTGGAAGGGGTAGGTGGGCAGGTCGACGCGGGTGGCGCCGGTGCCGTGGAAGGGCACGCTCCAGTCCACCTCGGCGCCGTGCACGTACGCCTCGGCGAGCGAGGTCAGGAAGTGGTACGGGCCGCTCTCGGCGCGGCGCAGGGTGCCGATGGCGGCGGAGCGCTCGGCGCCGTGGGCCTCGATGCTCTGCTCGATGCCGTGGACGAGCACGGGGTGCGGGGACAGTTCGACGAACAGGGCGTCGCCCTCGTCGAGCACCGTGTCGACGGTCTGCGCGAACCTGACGGTCTCGCGGAGGTTCCGGTACCAGTACGCGGGGTCGAGTTCGGTGCCCACCACCGGTCGTGCGGTGACGGTGGAGTAGAGCGGAAGTCGTGCCGGGCGGGGCCGGATGCCGGCGAGGGCCTGGGGCAGCCGGTCGCGTACCGCTTCGACCTGGGCGGAGTGCGAGGCGTAGTCGACGGGGATGCGCCGGGCGCGGACGCCCTGGTCCGCGCAGTGGGCGAGTAGTTCGGTCACCGCCTCGGCCTCGCCGGAGACGACCACGGACGCCGGTCCGTTGACGGTGGCCAGCGAGAGCCGGCCGGGCCAGGCGGCGATCCGCTCGGTGGTCTCGTCGGGCCCGAGCGCGAGGGACGCCATGGCGCCGCGCCCGGCGATGGCACCGATGACCTGGGAGCGCCGGGCCACCGCCCGGGCCGCGTCCCGCAGTGAGAGCGCGCCGGCCACGCAGGCGGCGGCCGTCTCGCCCTGCGAGGCGCCGATGACGGCCGCCGGTACGACGCCGTGCGCCTGCCAGAGTGCGGCCAGCGAGACCATCACGGCGAACAGTGCGGGCTGGACGACGTCCACCCGCTCCAGCGAGGGCGCGCCTGGCTCCTGGCGGAGCACCGCTTCCAGGTCCCAGTCGACGAACTCGGCGAGCGCCTGCGCACATGCCTTCATGCTGTCGGCGAACGGCTGCGCCTGGTCCCACAGTTCGGTGGCCATGCCGGTCCACTGCGAGCCCTGGCCAGGGAAGACGAAGACGACGCGGCGCGCCGGCCCTCCGGCTCCGTGGGTGGGTGGCTCGCACAGGCCGGGGGCGGGCTCGCCGCGGCCGAGGGCGGTCAGGGCCGTGCTGAAGGCGGCCCGGTCGGCGGCGACGACGACCGCCCGGTGTTCGAAGGCGGTCCGTCCGGTGGCGAGCGAGCGGCCGACATCGCGCGGGTGGGGCGCGGGTTCGCGCGCCGCCCAGGCCGCCAACGAGCGCGCCTGCGCGCGCAGCGCTCGCGGGCTGCGCGCGGAGACGACCCAGGGAAGCCAGGTCTTCTCCGCGGCGGGGCCCCCTTCGGCGCCGGCGGGTGGCTCGGCGGCCCGACCCGCTGGCGCGTTCGCGGCGGTCCCTTCGGGGTGGGCGGCGCGGATCTGGTGGGGGTCGGGCGTGGTGCGCGGTGGCTCGCCCAGCACCAGGTGGCAGTTGGTGCCGCCCATGCCGAACGCGCTCACGCCGGCGACCAGCGGGCGGTCCGGGTCGGGCCAGGCCGTCAACTCGCGCTGCACGGCGAGGCCGAGGGAGGCGAGGGGGATGTCGGGGTGGGGCGTGCGGAAGTTGAGGCTGGGTGGCAGCTTTCGGTGGTGCAGGCTGAGCACCGTCTTGACCAGGCCGACCAGGCCCGCCGAGCCTTCCAGATGGCCCACGTTGGTCTTGGCCGAGCCCACCCGCAGCGCACGGTGCGGGGAGCGCCCGCGGCCGAGTACGGCGCCGAGCGCGGCGGCTTCGACCGGGTCGCCGACGGGTGTGCCCGTGCCGTGCAGTTCGACGTACTGCGCGGCATCTGCGGGCAGCCCCGCGCGGGCGTAGGCCAGGCGCAGTACCTGTTCCTGGGCGGCTGGGCTGGGCACGGTCAGCCCGTCGGACGCGCCGTCGTTGTTGACGGCGCTGCCGTGGATCACGCCGTAGACCCGGTCGCCGTCGGCCAACGCGCGGCGCAGGGGCTTGAGCACCACCACGCAGCCGCCCTCGCCGCGCACGTAGCCGTTGGCGCGGGCGTCGAAGACGTAACAGCGGCCGTCCGGTGAGAGCGCGCCCAGTTGCTCGGAGACGGTGGTGCTCGCGCTGGTCAGGATGAGGTTGACCCCGCCGACCAGGGCGAGGTCGGATTCGCCGGTGCGCAGGCTGGCACTGGCCAGGTGCACGGCGACCAGGGAGGACGACTGGCCGGCGTCGAGGGTGAGGCTGGGACCGTGCAGGCCGAGGAGGTAGGAGACGCGGTTGGCGAGGAGGCTGCGGTGGGTGCCGGTCATGGAGTGTCGTGAGACCTCCGCCGGGGCGTCGTGGTGCAGCACCGTGGCGTAGTCGCTCCACATGGCGCCCACGTACACCCCGGTCTGGGTCTCCCGGAGGGCGGCGGCGGCGATGCCGGCGTCCTCCAGGGCCTCCCAGGCCAGTTCGAGTACGAGCCGTTGCTGGGGGTCCATGGCGATGGCCTCGCGCGGCGAGATGCCGAAGAAGGCCGGGTCGAAGCCGTCGACCTGGTCCAGGTAGCCGCCGAGCGGGCCGGCCCCGTCGGGTGTGGCGGGCAGGTGGGGACGGCGGTCCGGCGGGGCGGTGCCGATGGCGTGGCGGCCGTCGGCGAGGAGTCGCCAGAAGGCGTCGGGTCCGCTCGCCCCGGGCAGCCGACAGGCCAACCCGACCACCGCGACCGGTTCTTCTCCTGTTTCGCCCGTCACCTCAGGCTCCTCCCCCGTCGTGCTGTGGATGGAGGCCGATGGGCCGAGCCGCCGGGGTCATGCGCCGTGGTGGGTCGTACGACTGCTCAGTGGTCGACAATCAGCTCTCCGTGGACCACCCCACTCCCCCGGGCGATCACTCAACGTCCTCGAACGGTCACATGGAGGCACGCCCTGGCGCATCCCCTTGGCCGGATCACATCGTCAAGTTGACCGACACGCCGAACAGTTGATCACCCACAGGAGGGACCTATGGGGTAAGCATGGCGCGGTCGCCAGCCGCCGTAGTCCGAACGTGCCACCCGGAACCACCCCGCGCCCCCGCCCGGCCCGCCCTACGCGCCGGGCGCAACGGATACACAGCCCGCCCCCCGCGCCGTACATCCGCTTCTGCGCGCCGTTCCGCAAGTCGATACCGCCAGGTCAGCCGGGCGGGTGAACGGGCGGGCCCAGGGGTGCGTACGGGCTGACGCATCACGCTGGAGGGCGCGGCGGGCGGGCCGGCGTACGCGCCGACGGCCTGGGGCTCGATGGACGCTCACCGCTCCGCGCACCGTTCCCCCACGCCGCAAGGTTCGCCGCGGCCGGCCACACGGCGGCGCGGGCGGACCACGCGGCGACGCGCCTCGCGGGCGCCCCCGATCGACGAGCGGACACCAGGTACGCGGGTGGGCGCGGGTGCGCGTCCGTCCCCGCGCGGGCACGCACCCCACCCCCGTGTGGCCGCGCTCCCACCATCCGCCCCGTGTCGGACGGTGGCTACCCAGCCACCAGGCGGCCCGCATCGCAACAGGTCACCCGTGCCGCGCCGACTCACCACCGCACCGCGACCGGAGCGACGTCGCCGGGAGCGATCAGGGTGACGAGGGCTCAACTACCAGGACGCATCCGCGGATTACGTGTCACGGTGAGGAACACCGATCCGGATATTGCTACATGCCGCCGGGCGCCGCAAGAGGGGCAGCGATGCTCCCCCGGCCCCCTCGGAGTGCGCGACTTCCTGCGCTACCGTGCAGTCCATGAGCGCGGAGGAGCGGGAGGCACTGGAGGACACCGGCGATCAGGACAAGCAGGACAAGGGGGCCGCCGCGGCGGATCGGCCGGCGGGCCTGATCGGTGCGGTCGACAACGTGCTGCGGCTGCTGCGCCTCTTCGAGGACCGCCAGGTGATCCGGGTCAACCAGGTCAGTCGGGACATGGGCCTCTCCCGCTCGACCGTGCACCGGCTGCTCTCCACACTCAGCTACCACGAGTACGTCGAGCAGGACGCGTACTCGCGCGCGTACCGCCCCGGCCCGGCGCTGGTCGACATCGGCCTGTCGGTGGTGCGCAACATGGACATCCGGGCCGTGGCCCGCAGTTCGCTCGTCGAGCTGCGTGACTTCACGGACGAGACCGTGCACCTGGCGACCCGGCGCGGCACCGAGATGCTGTACGTGGACAGCGTGGAGAGCGAGCAGACGGTGCGCGTGAGCAGCCGGATCGGCTGGAGCCTGCCCGCGCACGCCACCGCCGCCGGCAAGGTGCTGCTGGCCGAGCTCACCGAGGAGCAGCTGACCGCGCTCTACCCGTCCGAACGGCTCGACGCCCCCACGGAGCGCGCCGCGGCCACCCGTACCGAACTGCGCGGCCACCTCGCCGCCGTACGCGAGCAGGGGTACGCGGTCAACCACGCCGAGAGCGAGAACGAGGTGAGCGCGGTCGGGGTGGCGGTACGGGACCGTTACGGGCAGGCCATTGCCGCGCTGGTGACCACGGCGCCGAAGTCCCGGGCCGACGCGGCATGGATAGCGACCACCGTGCAGGCGTCGATGCGCGTGGCGGCCGAGCTGACCGCACGGACGGGCTAGCGGGGACGGGGCAGCGGACGCCCCCGCGGCCCCCGGGCCTTCAGTGGCCCGCTGGCGTGCGCACAGCAGACCGTCCCAGAGCACTCCTCCGGACCCGGCCGGCCCCGCCTGTCTTGCCGTTCCCAGGCCCCCGCTTCCCGCAGCACGCCGCCCCGGTCGTCCTGAGCGTCGAGAGCCGGAGACCGAGCAACCCAGGCGCCCTCCCGTACGCCACATCCCGTACGGGCACGCGCGTAGGGCTGCTTCCCTCACCCAGCGCACGCCGAAGACGACGGCATGCGCCTCGCGCGGGCGCGCGCGGGATGCGCAGGCGTCGCAGCACACCGTGCAGGCCCCGTCACAGCACATGGTGCGGGGTCCAGGTGAACTGGTCGCCGCCCACCCAGCGGACAGAGTCCGGGTCGTCCAGGTCGACGCCGTGCAGCCCAAGCTGCTGGGCGATCACGATCACGTCCACCACGGACCTGGCCGTACCGACCATCTCCCCGCTCACCTCCACCAGCCGGAACGGCGGGCTGCCCGGCTGCACGGGCAACACGACGAGCACGGGGGTGGAGATGCGCGGCACATCGCGTTCGGTCATGACTCAACGGTGCAGCCTCTCGGCCGCTCGCGCACACCGACGGCCGGCTGCGAGCGGCCACCCGTACCGCGCGGCAACCGTCCGGGCGCGGGCCACGGCCGTCACCCCGCCCGCCGGCCTCTCCGCACCCGCAGGCCGTGCGCATCCCGCCACCCACCGGCACGCCGTCGAGAAGGTTGCGCGCAGGTGGTGGCCCGCGGGCGGCAGGCCGGTACGACGCGGCTCAGTCCGGAGGCGCCGCCAGCCAGTCGTCTCGGCCGCCGCCCTGCCATTCGACCAGGTCAGGGTCGTCGAGGGCGATCCGATCCGCCGGCACCCCGGCCCGGCGCATCATGAGCGCGACCTCGTCCGGCGCCACGGCCACCCCGACGTCGCGGCCGTCGATGGTGACGCGTCGGCGCCCGTCGAGCGGCGGGTCCACGACCACCCGGGGCAGCTCGCGCCGGTTCGTCTCGTCCATGTCTCCAGCCTGCGACCCCGCACCACCGTGCGCATCTCCGCACCGTCCACGGGCGCACGGCCACGCGGGCGCGCGGGCGCACCGCCGGCCGGATCGGGTGGTACGGCGGTGCGAGGTCGCCGCTCGGAGCCGCTGTTCGGGGCATGCCGCGCCGCTGGTCGGCGTGGCTAGCGCCAGCTTTATTCGAACAGTCGTATCATTCTTGGCATGGCCGAATCGTTTGCGTTTCCCGAGGATCTTCTGGCGGCCCAGGAGGAGCTGCACCAGGTCCGCGCCCGCCTGCTGGCGCGGTACGAGGAGCTGTCGTGGTCGGTGGAGCCCACGGCCGGGTTCGCGGACCGTGACCTGTGGCGGCCCCGCGAGCGACCCGACTCCCCCGGCTGGTCGGAGACCGAGCAGGCCGAGGTGACGCAGTTGCGTGCGCGGGAGCGGGAGCTGGCCGAGACCGTCGTCACCCATCCGTACTGGACGACGATCACCGGCCCGCAGGTGCCGGCCGGCCGCTCGGCGCTCAAGCACGCGCACGAGAACGCGCGTGAACACGCGGCGGCCGACACCGACGGCTAGCACCGCGCCGGCCAGGCCGTGGCGGGCCGCGCCGCTGGAGCCGACCGGGTGCCGCGGGCCGCGGCGCCCCCGGGGGCTGAAAAACACGCGTGCGGCCCGGCCCGAGCGGTGACAACCTTCCGGAGTGATCCCCACCGAGACGTCCCCCCTCCTGGCCGCTGCGGCGCGCAACAACGCCGACTGGTGTGCCGCGGTCTGCCACTCACACGGCGTGCCGAGCCGCTTCGACGACGCGGCGTGGAGCAGCGCCCGGCGCACGCCGCCGTACTACCCCGACGCGGTCACGCTGCATCCCGGCGCGGTGCCCGCCGACGTGGTGGCGGCGGTCGACACGGCCACGCCCGGCTGTTCGATCAAGGACAGCTTCGCCACGCTCGACCTCGCGCCAGAAGGCTTCGTCGAGCTCTTCACCGCGCAGTGGATCCACCGCCCGGCGGAGGTCACGGCCGGCGCGACGGCGCCGCCCCTGCGTGCCGAGCCGGTCACCACGGCCGCCGGGCTCCGCACCTGGCAGACCGCCTGGCACGGCAGCGAAGCGGGCCCCGACGTGTTCCGGTCAGCGCTGCTCGACCACCCGTCCGTGCGGGTGCTCGGCCTGTACCGGGGAGCTGGGCTATGCGGTGGCGCCGTGTTGAACCACGGCGCGGGCGTGGTCGGGCTGTCCAATCTGTTCGCCATCGATCCGGCTGACGCCGGCGCCGTCTGGGCCTCGACGGTCGCCGCCGCGGCCCACCACTTCCCCGGCCGCCCACTGGTCGGTTACGAGCACGGGGACGCCCTCGTACCGGCGCTCGCCAGCGGCTTCGACATACTCGGCCAGCTTCGTGTGTGGCTGCGCACAACGTGAAGCGGCGCGCGGCATGAGCGCCACGCGCGCGAGGGGAGCCGGCTGAAGGCCCGGCGGCCACTGCGCCGTCGGCCGTCCCTGCGCGGGGCCCTGGGGGCCCGGGCCGTGCGACCGGCCGTGGTCGCTCGCGGCCGGCCGGGTCCGACGGCCGGCGTTCCGCCGCCGGTGCGGGGCCGCGCCACGGCGCCACGGACGCAACGCATGTACCCGATCCGACAGGCACACCCGATCCGAGAGGTGCAACAGTTCGCGGCAGGCGCCACGGACATGGCGGCGTGGTCCGGCGCCGCTGGCCCGGCGTGCCGACCGGGCCAGCGGCTGGTGGGCGCGGACTGCGCCCCGGAAGGGTCCGGCGCACGGGAGGTGGCGCGCCCGGACCCCGGGTCAGGGGACCTGGGGGATCAGGCCCGACGACGACGGAAGTACAGGAAGCAGGCGGCCGTCATGCCGACGGCCGCGGTGCCCGCGAGCATCTGCGGCATCGAGCTGTCGCCACCCGTGGCGGCGGCGGTGTTCTCCGCGTTCAGGGCAACGGCACCGTCCTGGGCGGCAACCTTGTTGGCGGCGGCCCGCTCGCCGGGAACGTCACCGCCGTGGCCGTGGTGGCTCACGGTCGACTTGGAAGCACCGGCGTCGATCTGCTGCTGGGTCGGCGCCTTGGCGGCGGCCTGCTGGGCACCGCCGAAGGAGACGTCGGAGCAGCTGTAGAACGCCTCAGGGCTGTCGTTGCGCTGCCAGACCTTGTAAAGGAGGTGACGACCCGTCCGGTTGGGCAGGTTGCCGGTGAACTCGTAATAGCCGCTGGGCGCGGTCCTGGCGACGTTGGCCTTGGCGACCGGGGTGGTCTCCAGGTCCGACCACTTCAAGGGCTTCGTGGGGTCGTAGCCCTCCTTGGTGATGTAAACGGTCATCGTGCCGGGGTGGGCGGCGGTCACGCGGTAACGGAAGTTGAACGCGCCCGAGGAGACCGGGGTGGCCGGCCAGTCGGTACGGGCCCAGTCGAGCGCCTTGTACTTCTCACGGTTGGCCGAGCAGAGCTTGCCATCGGGAATCAACTTCTGGTGTTGACCATTGGCGTTGGCAATGTTGACCTCGTTCCAGTCGTAGAGCGGCTGGGTGCCGCTCGCGGCGACGAGGTCCTTGCACACCTGCGACTTGGGACCCTCGGGGCCCTCTCCGTAACAAACGGCGACACGGCTCACCGGGTTGAACATCGTGCCGTGAGCACTCGCCTGGCCGGGGTTAAAGGTGACGAGCAGCGCCGTGGCGGCGCCGACCGCACCCAGGGAAGCGGCCTTGCGTCGAGTGGACATCAGGGGCTCCATTCTCCAACTGTGGGGGAACACAAGCGAAAAAAGATCTATTCATGGGGCAACACACGCCCTGTGGGGCGCATCGGGCAGGGGCGGTGCTCGATGCGGCGTCCCCGCAGGGGTGTTCAGAGGCAGGGTCGCATTGGCCTAGACCAACTACAAGAGTCGTGCACATGGCAATCCGGATAGACCCTGCGGCGGCCGAAAACCAACACACCACCTGGCAGCCCTGCGCCGCCCCGTCCGCCCACGCCGATTCCGCGGCGTCCGAGGGCCGTCAACCGCCGCACTCCACGGGAAACCCGGGGGAAACATCGCTACCCCGGCCGCCCCGACCTCGCGCGCGGGACGCCCAGCAGTGTCCGGAAGGCCACCGCCTCTTGGCGCATACTTGACCCGCAATTGACGTGTACCGCGCGCAAGGATGACGCGTTCCGGCCCGTCGTCACCCGACTCGCCACCTTTGCCACCCTGGTACCGCGCGCCGCCCTCGCCCCCCTGGCCGTCCGTGCGCCCCTCACCCCGGCCCCTCCAGGCCGGCTGGCTCCCCAATCCCCTTCGGCGCGCCCGACTCCTCCGGCACCCCGTCACCACCCGCCAGCGCCTCCTGTACGGGCCGGGTCGGGCCGTAACCGCCTCAACCTCCGACACACGGCGCCGCGCAGTGCCACGCTCGGGCGCCGTACGGCATGTGAAGCTACGGGCGCGGGCCAGGACCGGCCGTCGGCGCGCGGTGCGCTCGCACACGCCGCGCTCCCCCGGCCCGGCCCCGCCCGGCTCGCCCACGACCGTGGGCCAGCACGCACGGCCGCGGACCGGCACGTACGGCCTGCGGCCGGACATCGTGGGGAGAGATCAGTGGAGAAGGTCTTCGAGAGCTACATCCGCACCACCCCGGACCGTCTGTGGACGGCCCTGACCGACCCCGAGATCCGGGCCGTCTACCACTTCGGTTCCCGGATCACCTCGGACTGGGCGCCGGGCTCCCGGTACGAACTGGTCAACCCGCGCGCCGACGGGCCGCTGTGCGAAGGGGTCAACCTGGAGGTGGATCCGCCACGCCGGCTCGTACAGAGCATGGTGGCGCTGTGGAACGAGGACGTGCGCAACGCCGGCACCTCGCGCGTGACCTGGGAGATCGAGCCCGTCGCCGACTCCTGTCGGCTGCTGCTCACCCACGACCGGCTCCCCGCGGACGCGAGCGAACAGCTCTACGGGGGCTGGCCCATGGTCGTCTCCGGTCTCAAGACGTGGTTGGAGACCGGTGAGCGGCTCACCACGCCCGGGTCGCTGATGTACACCTGAGGCCGGCCGTCGCACCGCCCCGCGCCCCGGGGCAACCGGCGGTGCGCGACCGAGCCGCGGCAGGGCAGCGGCAGGACAGCGGCCCGGGCAACAGCGCGGACGGCGGCGGGGAGAATGGGCGGATGGCCAAGAAGAGCGCACGCCGCCGACCCGCCCCCGCCCAGCCGGCCCGCCCCGCGGTGGGCCCCGAATCGCCCTGTCCCTGTGGCAGCGGCGACTCGTACCAGGCGTGCTGCGGCGCCCTGCACTCCGGGCGGGCCACGGCCGGCACGGCAGAGCGGCTGATGCGCTCGCGGTACAGCGCCTTCGTCGTGCAGGACGCCGCCTACCTGCTGCGGAGCTGGCACTCCAGCACCCGACCCGGCAGCGTCGACTTCGAGCCCGGCCAGCGGTGGACCGGCCTCGACGTGCTCGGCAGCACGGCCGGCAGCGCCTTCCACACCGAGGGCACCGTCGAGTTCCGCGCCCACTTCACGGTGGCCGGGCACGCGCACAGCCAGCACGAGGTGAGCCGCTTCGTGCGCGAGGACGGGCAGTGGGTCTATCTGGACGCGGTGGCGGAGGACTGACCGCCCACCGGGGGCCGCGGGCCCACCGGTGCCGGCGCCCGGTGCCCCCGCGGGCGCGCCCGGGCCGGCTGCGGCCCGTACGCGCCGTTGGGCCACGGCACCGGCCCTGCCGCGGCCCGAGGCGGCTCCGGCAGTCCCGCCTCCTGACGACCCCCGCCCTGGGAGCGCCGCCCTGGGAGCGCCGCGCAGCGGACCGCCCCGCTCAACGCTTGCGGGCCACCCCGCCGTACATCGAGATGTCCGCGTCGGTGAGCTGGCTGCCCGCCCCGGGGTCCGGCCGCCAGCGGTGGATCGGGGCCACCCCGGGCTCCACCAGCTCAAGCCCGTCGAAGAAGCGCAGGGCATCGGCCTTGGTGCCCTGCCGCAGGGCCACGCCCGACTGGTGGTAGACCTCCGCCGCGCGGGCCATCTCCGCGGGGGCGAAGTCGGTCGTGGCGTAGGACAGCGCCAGGTACGAACCGGACGGCAGCGCGGCCAGCAGTTCCTCGACGATCGCGTACGGGTCGTGCTCCGGCGGCAGGAAGTGCAGGACCGAGATCAGGGTCAGGGCCACCGGCCGGGCCGGGTCGAAGGTCTCCCGGACCTCGCGGGAGCCGATGATGGCCGCGGGGTCGCACAGGTCGGCCTGGAGATAGCTGGTGCGCCCCTGCTCGCTGCTGCGGAGCAGGGCGCGCGCATGGGCCAGCACCAGCGGGTCGTTGTCGACATAGACGACGCGCGCCTCGGGCAGCGCGCCCTGGGCGACCTGGTGCAGGTTGGGTTCGGTGGGGATGCCGGTGCCGATGTCGAGGAACTGGGTGATCCCCGCCGTACGGGTGAGGTACTCGACGGCCCGGTGCAGAAACGCCCGGTTGGTGCGGGCGATGGTACGGGCCGTCGGGAGCACCTGGAGGACCCGCTCGGCCGCCTCCCAGTCCGGCTGGTAGTTGTCCTTGCCGCCAAGGAAGTAGTCGTACATGCGGGCCGAGTGGGCGGTGCCCAGGATCAGCCCCGAGCCGTGCGGTGGCGCGGAGGGCGGGCCCTGCGGGGGCGGCTGGTCGGTGACGACGGTGGCGTCGGCCGTCGTGGCCGCTGCGGTCGCCGCAGTGGGCGGGGGCGGGGCGTCCTGTGCGGTGATCTGTGGCGGCTCGTACGTCACCGTCATCCTCCTGTGCCGTGGGGGGCGTCGCTCCAGTGTGCGTGAAGCTCCGCCAGGCGGTCGCGCGATGCGCTCGCCTGAAGCGCTTGGGCACACACATGGTCCAAAGCCGCCTGGTACCGGGCGACGTTCTCCCGCTTGGTGTCGATGGTGGGCGCGGTGAGTCCGTTCTCGGTGGAGACGATGTCGGGCAGTTCGCGGGCGCGGACCCGGAAGACGGTGAAGGCGCCGGCGCCGGCCGCCAGGTGGGGGCCCAGTTCGTACGGCATGACCTGCAACGTCACGTGCGGTAGCGCCGAGAGGTCGAGGAGGCGCTCGACCTGGTCGCGCATCACCTTGGGGCCGCCGACGGGCCAGCGCAGCACCGTCTCGTCCATGACGATCCACAGCCGGGGCGGCTCGTCGCGGGCCAGCAGCGCCTGGCGTCGCATCCGCAGTTCGACGCGCCGTTCGGTGCGCTCGGGGTCGGGCGCGGCCAGCGGGTCGTCCGCGTGCAGCAGCGCCCTGGCGTACTCCTCGGTCTGGAGGAGGTCGGGCACGTGCTGCGGGGCGTAGCCGCGGATGAGCTGGGCCGCTTCGTCGAGGCCGATGCGGGTGCGCAGCCATTCGGGGGCCACGTCCCGGTAGGGGTGCCACCAGCTCGGCTGGCTGGCCTCGTCCGCGAGCCGCTGGACGGCGTCGGCCTTCTCGCGCGCGGTCACGCCGTAACAGTCGAGGAGGGCCATCAGGGACGCGCGCAGATAGCGCGTGGCCTGGCCCGCCTCCATGCGGCGGATCGTGGCTTCACTGACACCCACTGCCTTGGCCGCTTCGAGATACGACCTGCCCGCGCTCTCGCGGAGCTCCTTGAGCTGGGCTCCCAGGATCTGCCGAAGCACCTCTGGGGGATCGCCGGCGGCCAATCCGTCCCTCCTCGCTGAACTGCAATTTGCAAACTGGACTTGCATTCTGACTTTTCACCTCACCATAGTGGGTGGTGGCCTGGGACACACGAGACGGAGACGTACCGAGCCCCAGGCGCCGTGCCCGTCACCCCGCGCGGGCTCACCCACTCACGTGCCTTCCCACCGCGGCAGTGACCACCCGCACGCGGGAAGGCCCCCGGAGGACACATGGCCCGCTACCCCGCCAGAGAGCGGCTGGCGCAATGGTTCTCGCAGGACGGCCAGCCGCGGCAACCGGCCCTGACCCCGGAGCGGGCCGGTGCAGCCGAACGGTGGATCACTGCGTCACACCCACGCCCCGATCGGCTCGCGGCCGAATGGCAGCGCCCGCCGCGCAACACCGCGCTGGTGCCCGCAGGCCACGGCTGGGACGCCGTGGCCCTGCCCTGCACGCTGGCCGCCGCGGCCTCGGAGGAGCTGACCGCCGAACAGCGCACCGACCTGGACGGCGTGCCGCTCCTGTGCGACCTGGACAGTCAGCTCGTCTACATCCCGGTGGCCCCCGGCAGCGCCGACCGCTGGGGCGATCCGGCCGTCACGGTGCTCAGCCACGACGACTGGCTGGTGATGCCGCATCCGCGCCATCCGCCGACCGGGCACCGCGCGCTGTGGATCTCCCTGCCGGACGGCAGCGGGCGGCTGGCCGACGTACGGGTGCTGCGGCTGGCCGTCGCCCAGGCCCGGGCCCGGCAGCGGGCCGCCCGCCCGCCGGTCCGCACCGCCTACGCGTACCCGATCCCGCGGTCGGTGCCCGTGCAGCGCACCGTGGCCTACGGGGAGGTCGGCTTCCGCTGACCACGGCGGACGGGTGACCGGGAGGTTCCGGGGCCGGTCCGTGCGGCTGGCGCGCCGGGCTCGGGGCCCGGTGCGTGGTGCGGCGCGGCGCACGGGGGACGGCGCGCGGCGCACACGGGGCAGGGGCCGGGCCCCATCGAGTCAGGGGCCCGGCTCCCACGCCATCTCGGCCCCGGCCCGGCCCTGCCGGTTCAGCGGGCGACGAACGGGCCGAGTTCCTGGGCGAGGGCGATGGTCAGGGCCCGGAAGATACGGACCTCCGGGTTGACCTCGTCGGCCCGGATCGCCAGGCAACTGTTCTCCCACGGCGCGTCGAGCACCGGTACGAACACCGCGCCGGGCCAGCCGTAGTAGCGCGCGAAGGACTTGAGGCCCGAGCCCGCGGCGCGCCCGGTGACGACCCCGGTCAGCACCTCCTGCGGGGTGAGTGCGTAGTCCCTGCTCCGGCGCTGCGCCTCGTCGTTGAAGTAGAGGTAGTCCGCGAAGTGGCGCGGCGTGTGCGGCGGGATCCGGAAGAACGGCAGGTCGGCGATGTCGGCGACGCGCACGCCGAGGTCCCGGGCGTCCGCCAGCGACGAGCTCTCGTGCACGGCCACGATCCGCTGCTCGGTGGTCAGCACGTCGGTCGTGATCCGCTCGTCCTCCGGCGGCGGGCGGACGAACGCCACGTCCACGCTGTCTTCGACCAGCGCCGTGACGTGCTCGGTGAAGTCGAGTTGTCGCAGTTCGACCGGGACTTCGGGCCTGGCCCGCCGGTAGGCGCTCAGCGCGGCCGGGGTCAGCTCAGCCGAGCCGTGCCCCATGATCCCCACGCGCAGCGGCCGTACGGCGGCGGCCTCCCGCTCCTGGGCCAGTTCGGCCATGTCGTCCATCGCCGCGTTCGCCACGGCCAGCAGGGTGCGGGCGTGGCCGACCAGGCGGGCGCCGGCCGGGGTCAGGGAGACCGGGTTGCGGTGCAGCAGGCGGGCGCCGACCTCGCTCTCCAGGCGCCGCACGTGCTGGGTGACGGCGGGTGGCGAGAGGAAGAGCCGCGCCGCCGCCCGCCCGAAGTGGCCTTCCTCGACGACCGCCAGGAACGACGACAGCAAGCGGAGGTCCATGGCCACCACCCTAGGCAGGGCGCGCGCCGGCGGGCGACCGGCCTTCACGATTCGTGAAGGGGGGCCGCGCAACCCCCTCGCCCGCTCGTACAACTGGCGCCATGAGCACCACCACCAACCACCAGCAGTCGCAGGGCGGGCGGCAGGCGTCCGGCCCGGCGGGGCCCCCGCCCGCCGCCCGTTACGGGCTCCGCGCGGGCTGGCTGATGATGGCCTCGGGCTGGAGCGCCAACCAGTACTCCGCACTGCTCGGCGCCTACCGTTCGAACCTGGGGCTGTCCGAGTCCGCCGTGACCGGCCTGTTCGCCATCTACGTGGTCGGACTCGTGCCCGGGCTGCTCGTCGGCGGGCCGCTCGCCGACCGGCTCGGCCGCCGGCCGGTGGCCCTCACCGCGCTCACCGTCAACCTGCTCTCCAGCGTGCTGCTGATGGCCGGCAGCGGGGTGCACGCGCTGTTGCTGCCCGGCCGCTTCCTGACCGGCGTCGGCGCGGGGGCGCTGTTGGCCGCGGGCAGCGCCTGGGTCAAGGAACTCTCATCGGCGCCGTTCTCGCCCGACACGCCCCCGGGTGCCGCGGCCAAGCGCGCCGGGCTCTTCGTCTCGGCCGGGTTCGCCTCCGGCGGGCTGGTCGCCTCGGTGATCGCGCAGTGGGCGCCGCGGCCGATGGTGACCGCCTACCTGCCGCACGTGGTGCTCGCCGTCGCGGCGGGCCTGGCCGCGCTGCGGTTGCCCGAGTCGCGGGGTGCGCGGCCGGCCACGCACCCCGGTGCGTCGTCGCCGCCGGCCGCCGGACCGGTGGCGGACACGCCGCCAACGGCCCACCGGCGGCGGTTCCTGCGCGCGGTCGCGCTGCTGGCGCCCTGGGTGTTCGCCGCGCCGGCCGTCGGCTTCGCCACGCTGCCCGGCCTGGTGGACGACGGGCTCACCGGCTGGCAGACCGTGTACGCGGGCATCACCACGGCCGTGGTGCCGGGCGCCGGGTTGCTCGTCCAGCCGCTGGCCCGCCGGCTCGCCGCCCGCAACCGGCTGGCCACGGCCGTCACCGGGCTGCTGGTCACCACGGTGGGCCTGGCGGTGGCCGCGCCGGCAGCCGCCCTGGAACAGCCCGCGCTGGCGCTGCTGGCCGGCGCGCTGCTCGGGGCCGGCTACGGGCTCGCGCTCACCTACGCGCTGACGGAGGTCGCCGCGATGGCCCCGCCGGAGCGGCTGGCCAGGCTCACGGCGTACTTCTGGACCGCGGCCTACCTCGGCATGTTCACGCCGTACGTGCTGTCCCTGCTCTCCGGGACGTTCACCATGCCGACCCTGATGCTGGCCGGGGCGGTGCTGTCGGTGGCGACCTGTCTGGCGATGGTGGCCCTCAACCGGCGCGCGGCGTAGGGCGGGCGCCACGGGGTGGCACGGCACCGCGCGGGCCGCGGCCGGTCCCGGCGCCGGCTGCGGCCCGCGCCGTGGTGCGCCGTGCTGCCGCGCCCAGCGGCCCCGACGGCACCTCGGCCGTTAGTCCGTACGGCGGTACGCTGACCCGGTCCGCACACAGAGGAGCACGCCGATGACTCAGCCTCCCCACGAGCCACCTCAAGGCGGCTTCGGCGCACCGCCCCCGCCCGGCCCCGGGCAGCCCCCACAACCGCCGCAGCCCGGCCCGTACCAACCCCCCGCCGGCCAGCCCGGCTACGGCTACGGGGGGCCGCAGGACCAGGGCGCCCCCGCGTACGGACAGGGCTCCCCGCCCGGCCAGCCCGCGCCGTACGGTCCGCCGCCGGGCCAGGACCCGCAGGGCGGACCGGGCGCGCCCTACGGACAGCAGCCGCCGGGGCCCTACGGGGCGCCGCCACAGCAGCCGGGTCCCTACGGAGCGCCCCAGCAGCCCGGGCCGTACGGGGCGCCGCAGCCGGGTCCGTACGGGGCGCCGCAGCAGCCCTACGGCGGGTATCCGCCGCCGGGCGGCGGTGGCGGGCGGCGCAGGACGGCGTGGATCGTGGGCGGTGCGGTGGTGGCGCTGCTGGCGATAGCCGGCGGCGTCTTCCTCGCCACCCGCAGCGATGACGGCGGCGACAAGAAGCCGGTGGCCCAGCAGAGCCAGGACGCCGACGGCACGCCCACGCCCACCGCGCAGCCGTCGACGACGCCGGACGAGGTGCTTCCCAGCGAGAGCCCGACCGCCCTGCCGAGCCCGTCCGACCTCGGCCCCACCGGCTCCGGCATTGAAGGCGTGTGGCGCTCGACCAAGGACGGTCGGATGCTGGCGATGGCCAAGGGTGGACAGGGTTCCGCGACGGCGGGGCGAGACGGCGCCGCCATGGTCAAGGGCGGTCTCCAGTGCAAGGGGTTGCGCGAGGAGCGCACCCCGGGCAAGTCCTGGCGGCTGGCGCTGCTGTGCGAGCGCGACGGCAAGAAGGACAAGGACCTGGGCGGCGACGTCACGCTCACCGGGAACACGCTCACCATCGTCTGGGACGACGAGGGCACCGAGACCTTCGAGCGCTTCCGGGACCTGACCGGAAGCTGACCCCGCGGCCCCATACTCCCCATACTCCGCACCCCAACCCCCGTGCCCCCAGCGCCCCCTGCTCGCCCGTGGCGAGCACCGGATGCGCCGCGCCGCGGGACTGCCACCACCGGCCCGTCGACACCCGCTGTCGGCGGGCCTTCGGCTGTGCTGGCGCCCGACGACCACCCGGTGCGCCCAGCCCGACAACCAAACCGCACGGGCCAGACCGCGCGCCCGCCCCACAGCCAACTCGTACGACCAGACCCGCACGACCGGCCCTCACGGCACAACCCCGCACCACCCACGTGCCGGATTGCGCCACGGTTCCGCGGCTTCCCGGTTACGGCATCTGTTGAACGCCGTATTGAACTCAGCGCAAAGCGAACAGCGTTGCCGTGACCAAGCCGTTTTGCATATGCCAAACACATAATTCAAGTCAGCTTGTGACAGAAAAGCCGCGGGATTCGCCGATCCCAACCCGCGCCCGCTGAGCGATAACTGACGGGAAACCAGCTCATGTGGGTGACCCGTTTCGAACCGTTGTGATGCTGAGTATGGTGTGGCCCCTGCCGCCAGTTACGCCCGTGCGATTTCGGGCCTGAAAGTGGCACGGGCAGGAGGTGCGGGTGGGTGGAGTCGTCGACAGGAACGGCAGGAGAGCATGTCCGCGGGCGTATTCGAGGGACAGTACGTGTGGCATCCGGCGGCCGATGACCGTCAACTCGCCAGTGCCTGCGTGGACGTGCGGGCCGGGCGCTACTGGAGCGCGCGCGAGGCGCTGCGGGAGGCGGACGGCGACTTCGGCCTCCGCGCCCACCGGGCGCTCGTCCTGGCCTCCGAGGCGGCCGACTCCGACCTGACCGAACGCTGGCTGGCCGAAGAGCCGAGCCCGGAGGCGACGTTGCTGTGGGCCAGGGTCGCGGTGCTGCGCGCCGCACGGGCCGCCGACGGCCACGACCGCAGGGCCACCGCACTCGGCCGCATCGCCACCGCGGCGTGCGAGCGGGCCGCCGAGATGGCCCCGCACGACCCGACGCCCTGGGTGGCCCTGTTGGGCCTGGCCCATCTGCACCAGGCGCGCGATCCGGCGCCGCGCGGCCTGCTCACCGCTCCCCCGGGCCCCTGGTACCTGTTCGCCCGCATCCTGCGGCTCGACCCCTGGCACCGGGAGGCGCACCACAGGTTCCTGGCGTTCTTCTTCGCCCGCAACGGCGGTTCGGCCAACGCCGCCTGGGACGTCGCCGCCTTCCTCGGACAGCGCGCGCCGGCCTCCTCCGCGCTGCGCCTGCTGCCGCTGGTGACGCTCGTGGAGGGGCACTACGTCGCCAAGACCGCCTCTCCGCTGGCGGACCGGGTCTGGGAGGAGCCCCAGTGGCGGACGACCGCGCTCAGCGTCTACCAGTACTGGTTCCCGCACGTGGCCACCGGCCGCTTCACGCCCGTGCTCGACCTGGCCTATCTGGCCCACGCGTTGGTCATGGCCGGGCGGACCTTCGAGGCCAGGGCCGTCTTCACCGCGATGGGCCCGTACGCATCGCGCATGCCCTGGAGCGTGTTCGGCGATCCGGCGGACCAGCTCAGCCGGGCCCGGCGGCAATGCGGCCTCCCGGTCCCCGGCGCCCCCTGACTTCCCTCCGAGTACGTCCGTCGCGGGGCAGTTCGGCAGCCGCGCGGCGAGGTCTTTCTCCCACCCCCAGGAAAGGTCTCGATCGTGTCCGACCACGCATTTCGCGCTCGTACGCCCACGAGTCGTCCCAGTACGCCGGGGCCGCTCGATGACGATGCGACGCTGCATGCGATGGGATATCCGCGCAAACTGACTCGGCGCTTTCGAGCCTTTGATAATTTCGCGATATCCTTCACCATCATCAACATTATCTCCGGCATCTTCTCCTCCTTCGGGTTCGGGATGTCGGCCGGCGGTCCACGCATTTTAGTATTCGGCTGGATCGCGGTCTCCATCATGGTCCTGTTCGTCGGCGCTTCAATGGCCGAAATCGCTTCCGCTTACCCGACCAGCGGCGCCCTTTACTTCTCCGCCGGAAAGCTCGCCAAACGACACCGCGGGGCCTGGTCCTGGTACACCGGCTGGCTGAACTTCGTCGGCCAGGTCGGCGGCACCGCGGCCACCGGCTACGCCGCGGCCACCTTCATCCAGGCGTATCTGGCGATGCAGTGGCCCTCGTACCACGTGACCGGCGAGCGCACCGTCCTCATCACGGCCGCCATCCTGGTGGTCCAGGCGCTGGCCAACACCTACACGGTGCAGCTCGTCGCGGTGATGAACCGGATCTCGGTGTGGTGGCTGCTGATCGGCATGGTGGTGATCGTGACGGTGCTGGCCGTCGAACCCGACCACCACCAGTCGGCGTCGTTCGTCACGCATTTCGTCAACGACACGGGATTCACCAACGCGTTCTACGGCGGAATGCTCGGCCTTCTCGTCACGAGCTGGACCTTCACCGGATTCGACGGCAGTTTCCACATGTCCGAGGAAACGGTGCAGGCGACCGTCAACGCACCGCGCGGGATCATGCGGGCCATCGGCTACTCCGCGGTGACGGGCCTGATCCTCATGCTGGCGCTGGTCTACGCGATCCGTGACTACGGCAAGGAAGCGAATGCCGACGCACCGCCGGTGCAGATCCTCATCGATGCGCTGGGCACCGGTACGGCCAAAGTGCTGTTGCTCATCGTGATCGGCGCCATGCTCTTCTGTGGTCTGGCGAATATGACCAGCAACACCCGGCAGATTTTTGCCTTCTCGCGCGACGGAGCGATGCCGGGCTCCCACTGGTGGCACTCCGTCTCGCCGCGGACCCGTACCCCCGTCAAGGCCGTGTGGCTGGCCGCCGTCTGTTCGCTGATCCTGGTGATTCCCGGCTGGTGGTCGCAGACCGCGTTCACCGCCGTGGTCAGCGTGAACGTGGTCGGGCTCTTCCTCTCGTACGCCATACCGATCTTCCTGCGGCTGCGGCTCGACGACTTCCAGCCCGGGCCGTGGCACCTGGGCCGGTACGGCAAGGCCATCGGCCGGGTCGCGGTGGTGTGGATCGTGCTCAGCAGCGTGCTGTTCATGCTGCCGCACGCCTCACCCATCACGGCGACTTCCTTCAACTACGCGCCGATCGCCCTCGCAGTGGTACTCCTCATCGCTACGGTGTGGTGGTTCGCCAGCGCCCGCCGCCGCTTCCAGGGCCCGGTCAGCTACGGCCGGCCCGACGAGGTCGCCGCCATGGACCTCATCTAGCCGCCAACCCGCCCCCGAACGGGCCGCGACCGCGGCCCGCCCGCAACCGGAAGGACGTCCCAGCACGATGGACCCCCTCGACACGGCAGCCGCCTACGGCATCGGTGACGAGCACTCCGCGGCCCCGCCGCACACCGACGAGGTCGCGCTGCTCTCGGTCGACAGCACCACGCTCCAGGACTGGCTCCAGGTCGCCCAGTGGGCAGCGGCCGAGGGCTGGAACCCCGGGCACCGCGACGCGGCCTGCTTCCACCCCACCGACCCGGACGGCTTCCTCCTCGGCCGCATCGGTGGCTATCCCATCTCCTCGGTCTCGGTCGTCAACTACGCGCCGAACTACGCCTTCCTCGGCTTCTACCTGGTCCACCCCGAGCACCGCGGGAACGGCATCGGCCTCGCCACCTGGCGGGCCGGCATGCTGCACGCCGGCGACCGGCTGGTGGGGCTGGACGCGGTGCCCGCGCAGCGGGACACCTACCGCAGGTCGGGGTTCATCCCCGCGTACGACACGACCCGGTACGCCGGGGTGCCCGTGCGTTCGGGTGCGCCGGCGGCCGGGGTGGTGCCGGTCGGCCCTGAACACCTCGCGGCCGTCGCCGCGTTCGACCGCCCGCACTTCCCCGCCGAGCGCGCCGCCTTCGTCGAGCGGTGGCTGACCGCCGACGGGCACCGGGCGCACGTGCGACTCGTGGACGGGCGGGTGACCGGCTACGGGGTCGTCCGCCCGGCGCAGAACGGCTGGCGGGTCGGGCCGCTGTTCGCCGACGACCGGGCCGGGGCCGAGGCGCTCTTCGATGCTCTGGTCGCCGACGTTCCGCCGGGTGAGCAGGTCTTCGTGGACGCCCCGGAGCCGCACGCGGAATCCGCCGCGCTGGCGACCTCGCGGGGGCTGCGGGTGGATTCCGTGACCACCCGCATGTACACCGGGCCGGCGCCGGCGACCAAGACGGCCGGCACCTGGGCGGTCACCAGCCTCGAACTGGGCTGACCCGCGCGGCCGGACGTCGCATCCGGCACGCGCGCGGGTGGCGCCCCGACCATCGGCCGGGGCGCCACCCGGTGCGGCGGGAACGTTCCGTCTCCCGCCCTACACCGTCACTTCCAGATCTTGTTGACCCACTCCGGGTGGTCGATGAACGGGTTCCGGTTGTGCTGGTACTTGTCGAAGATGACCTGGTTGCGCTTCTTCTCGAAGGCGTCCGGGGCGTCCTGGGCGTTCCACTTCTTGAGCACCGAAAGCCGGCCGAGGAAGGGGTTGGAGCCGTTGTTCACCCGGTCGTTGACCTCAAGGTCGGGGAACCCGTCGCCGCCCTCGTATCGCACGGCCATGTAGAGGATCATGCGGGCGACGTCGCCCTTGACCTGGTCGCGGGGCTCGAAGGAGTCCTTGTCGGTCCGGTTGCCCGGTGCCTCGGCGACCGGGCTGCCGCCGAGGTCGAAGTCCTTGTTGCCGCGGGTGCTGTTGACCGACACGTCGGTGGGACGCAGGTGGTGGATGTCGGTGCCGGGGCCGGTCGCGGTGCCGAAGCCGCCGTGCGACTTGGCCCACACGTGTTCGCGGTTCCACTGGTCGGCGCCGCCGCCGTTGGAGTTCTTGCTCTGCGAGCGGCCGGTGTACAGCAGGATCACGTTGGCCGCGTTGGCCGGGTCCTGGTCGGTGGCCTTCAGCGCGTCCCACACCTGGCTGTAGGAGAGCTTCTTGGTGTTGCGGCTGATGATCTGGTGCAGCGCCGCCTTCAGCGGCTCACCGGTCTTGCCGATGGCGTCCTTGTAGTACGTGTCGTCGTACTCGGCATAAGCGGTCGATATCCGCTCAGACTGCCGGTCTTCGCGCGTAGAACTTGCAGCGACTGCCGAGCTCTGCACAACGAGAGCCCCCAGGGCCACGGCGGTCAGCAGGGGCAGCGTCTTCCAGCGGGCGACTCGGTGGTGGCGCATGGTCGGTGTCCTCTCCCCAGTGCCGGACGGCCGCCGCACCGGGTGGTACGCGCCGGCGCCGTCCGGACGAACTGTCGTTCGGCCGATGGCAGCGTGGCACGGGATGGATCTCCTGAGGTGAACACCGTGGATCGGTTCGGTGGAGCCCTGCGGACCGCCAGCTCCGTATGCGGCACTTTTGGCGCGAGTCGCCCAGCGCGTACCGCGTCCGGGGCCCCGGTGGTGACGGTGACTGGCCGCGCCCTGGCGGGCCCCGTACGCGCCCGTGACATGCGGACGCCGCGGCCGATCCCGTACGCCGTGATGACGTACGGGATCGGCCGCGGGGGCACCGCGCGCGGGCGGGCGTGTGGCGGGGCCGTCAGGTGACCTCGGCCGGGCGGTCCGGGGGCAGCGGTTGTTCCCGCAGGGCGAGCGCCCGGTGGTAGCGGACCAGGAGCAGCACCGCGGTGGTGGCGAGGCCGATGAGCAGGCCGAGCCAGATGCCCATGGTGTCGGCGCCGGCGGCGTACCCGAGCAGGGCCGCAGCGGGTAGGCCCACGCACCAGTAGCCGACGAGGGTGATCCGGAAGCCGCTCTTGGTGTCGTCGAGGCCGCGCAACAGGCCGACTCCGATGTTCTGCGCGCAGTCGAAGAACTGGAGCACCGCGATGACCAGGAGCAGGTCCCGCGCGATGGAAAGCGCCTGCCGGTCCCCGGCCGCATCCGGATCGAGGAAGGGGCGCAACACCAGGTCGGGCAGGGTCAGATAGCCGATCGCGACCACTGAGAGCACGGCCGCCGCGCAGGCCAGGGCGGTGTTCTTCAGCCGTCGGGCAGCAGCCACCCGGCCCAGCGCCAGCTCCCTGCTGACGTTGATGGACGCGGCGTGCGAGAGGCCGACGGCGATCTGGAACACGATGTAGACGAGTTGGTTGATCGCCGTGTGGGCGGCCAGGGCCGCGCTGCCGAAGCTGCCCGCCATCAGCGTGGTGACGGAGAAGAAGCCCGCCTCGGAACCGTAGGTCGCCGCGATCGGCACCCCGAGCGCGACCAGGGTCCGTACCGTCGCCCGGTCCGCGCCGCGCAGCCGCAGCGTGAGCAGCGGTGCCAGCAGCGGGTCGCGGCGGGTCGCGGCCAACAGCGCCAGGCAGGAGAGCAGGTGGACGAGCGAGGTGGCGGCGCCGACGCCAGGCAGCCCGAGTTCCGGCAGACCCCAGGTGCCGTGGATGAGTCCCCAGTTCAGGGCCGCGTTGACGGCCACCGAGGCCAGCGTGATCCGGAGCAGCGCCTGCGGCTTGCGCATGCCGACGGTGAACTGGCGGATCGCCTGGAACCACAGGCAGGGCAGCAGTCCGGGGGCTAGCGCCCACAGCATGGTCTGCGCGCGGTCGGCGACCTCGGCGTCCTGGCCGACCCAGCACAGGCCCTGCCCGATGGCGACCATCGCCACGGCGCCGACGACTGCGGCGAGGGTGGCGAGCAGCAGGCTGGCCCGGACGATGCGGCGCACCTCGGCGCCGTCGTCGCCGGTCGTGGCATCGCCCTTCTCCGCGCGGGCCGCGGCGGCGGCGATCTGGTTGCCCACCGAGGTCACCAGGCCCACCCCCATGGTGCGGAGCTGGTTGAAGATCACGATGGCCAATCCGCCCGCGGCCAGGTCGGTCGTGCCCAGCAGGCCCATCATCACCGTGTCGGTGGTGGTCAGGGCGACCTGGGCGAGTTGGGTCAGGGCCAGCGGGACGGCGAGCGTGGCCAGCGCCCGGCCGTCCCGGATCAGAGTGCTCAGCGCCATCGCGGTTCAGTTCCCGCGGAGCTTGCCGAGGGCCTCGTCGACCGCGTGCTCCACCTCGGGGTCGAGCAGGCTCCTGGCCCGCATCCAGTCGTCGTCGTACACGGTGTCCAGATACTTCTCACCCCCGTCGTTGACCAGGGCGACCACGGTGCTGCCCGGTGGCGCGGCGGCCATCTGGGCCAGCGCCTCGTACACCACTCCGCCGGCCGAGCCGCCGATCAGCAGCCCGGTGGCGCGGGCGAGGACGCGGGCGGTGGCGAAGGCTTCGACGTCGCCGACCTTCACGCCGGCGTCGATGAGGTCGAAGTCGACGAGGGCGCCGATCTCGGCGCCCTCCGGCGTTCCGGTGCCCGACTGGTAGTAGGCGTGGGCGGGGCCGCCGAAGGCGATGGACCCCTTGGGCTCCACGCCGACGACCCGGCAGTGCGGGAGGGTCCTGCGCAGTTCGCGGGCGGTGCCGCAGAGGGCGCCGCCGGTGCCGACGGCCCCGATCAGCACGTCGATCCGGCCGTCGACGGCACGCGTCAACTCGTGTGCCAGCGGCGCGTAGCCGGTCGCGTTGGCGGGGTTGTTGTGCTGTTCGGTGAAGACGGTGTTGGGCTGGTCGCGGGCGATCTCGGCGGCCAACTCCTCGCGGGCGGCCGTGGCCAGGTCGGCCTGGTTCCCTTCGACGGCGTAGACGAGTTCGGCCCCCAGGGCCCGCATGGCGCGCAGCTTGTCCGCGCAGGCGTGGTGGTCGACGACGGCGGTGAAGGCGTAGCCGCGTTCGGCGGCGATGACGGCGAGGCCGAGGCCGGTGTTGCCCGAGGTGGACTCGACGATCCGGCCGCCGGCCCGCAACTCCCCGCCGCGCTCGGCCGCGAGCACCATCTGTCGGGCCATCCGGATCTTCGCGGTGCCGGTGGGGTTGTACATCTCCAGCTTGAGCAGCAGCCGGCTGTCCGTCTCGGTGCGGCACAGTTCGAACAGCGGGGTGTGGCCGATGAGTTCGGATACGCGGGAGACCACGGCGGGGCGGTCGGGCGCCTTGGGCATGGCAGGGCTCCTGGACTTAGGGGATGGATCAGTGCGGCGTACGGCGGTCGAGGCGCCAGCGGGGACGGTCGGCGATCGACTCCACGACGACCTTGGGGGGCAGGGCGAGGTCGTGGAAGGAGGACTCGTTGGAGTCCATCTGGTAGCCCGCGGTGTTGCCGTAGACCAGCAGGTCACCGCGGGCGGGCCGGTCCGGGAAGATGATCTTCCGCCAGGTCAGCACGTCGGATTCCAGGCAGCTCGCCCCCACCACGCACGCCGGGTAGGGCCGCCCGGGACGGGCCCGCCCGGCCGGGGTGACCAGCACCGGATCGGGCACGAACTCGCTGTTGAACCACTGCTCGGACAGGCTCAGGCTGGTGCCGTCCACGGTGAGCAGACCGTACGGGGCGGGCTGCTCGCCCGGCCGGCCCGGCGGGGCGTCGCCGGCGGGCCGGTGCTTGACGCCCTGGATGCGGAAGACGGTGCAGCCGGCCCGGTCGAGCAGGGCGCGCCCCGGCTCCAGGAGCACCCGGTGGCCGGCCGCCCGCAACTGTTCGGCCACGGTGGCGTGGTGGCCGGGCGGCACGGTGGTGAGGAGGGCCCGCAGCGCCTCGGCGCCCGGCGTGGGTGAGTGGTACGGGTAGAAGTCGTCGGTGTGGAACGTCTTGCCCGCGTGGTAGTGCGCCGGCTGCTGGTGGGCGAGGAAGTCCCGCCAGGCGGCGCGCGGGACGTAGTCGACGGGGAAGCCGCCCCCGATGCCGATCAGGTCGGCGGGCAGGCCGAGGCCCCGGGCGCGGGCGCAGACCCCGACGAGGTGCGCGGCGAGCGCGGCGCGCGGTGGCACCGCGTAGCCGGCCAGGTGGAAGCTCAGCCCCTCCATCCGCAGGGCCGCACCCGCCCGTGCGCACCGGTGCAGGGCGCGCTCCACCTCGGGGCCGGTCAGGCCGAAGCGGCTGGCCGGCTGCTGCGGTGGGTGCACCCGCAACAGGACCCGCGGTCGGGCGGCCGGTGCGATGGCGAGCAGCCGATCGATTTCTTCCAGCGCGTCCACGGTGATCAGACAGCCCTGGGCGGTCGCCAGACGTAGCAGGTCATCGGCCTTGGCCGGCCCGGTGACGACGATGTCGGGTCCTGGCACGCCGTGGCCGAGCGCCTGTTGCAACTCGCCGACGCTGGCCACGTCCACGCCGATGCCGGCAGCCGCACAGCACTCGACCCAGACGGCGGCCTTGTTGGCCTTCTTCGCGAAGCGCAGCGCGCCGGGGACGTCGAGATCGGCGAGTACGGCGCGGAACGCGGCGACGTTGGCGTCGAAGCGGTGCGGCAACAGGAGGTGGTAGGGGCCGCCGAAGGCGTGGCTGAGCTCGGGGAGCAGTTCGCTGTCGCACAGCGCGTCCCACTCCGGGTCCGGATGCAGGGGCACGGCGGGCGCGCCGGCCGCGGACCCCTTCGAGGTCACCGCCACAGCGCCACTCGCTCGCCCAGGCCCTGCGCGAGGGCGAGCTCGGCGAAGTGGTGCCCCAGCGCGATGTCGGTGACGACCAGGCCGCTGTTGTACGCGAAGATCCGCTCGTCGGGGCTTCGCCTGCCGGCCGTGATGCCGGCGATGACCGGCGGGAACTCGGTGTCGACCGGCGGTAGTCGGCCGGCGTCGTCGGCCATGTCGGTGCCGGTGATGCGCATCTGGGCCTCGCTGGTGGCGACGATGCGGTCGGCGCGGTGCAGGGTGGAGGGCGCCAGTCCGTGCCCGACCAGGACGGTCAGCGCACCCGGCCGCAGCCAGCCGGCTTCGACGGCGGCCCGGGTGTGACCGCCCGCGGTGGCCACGATGACGTCGGCGTCGCCGGCGGCCGACCGCAGATCGCCGACGACCTCCAGCGCGCGCTCGGGGAAGTGGGCGCGCAACTCCTCGCGTACGGCTGCGATGCCGGCCGGGTGGCTGCCGGCCAGCATCAGCCGGTCGAGACCGGGCAGCGCGGTCAGCAGGAACGGCAGCGCCAGCCGGCCCTGCGTGCCGGTGCCGATGACCAGGGCGCTGCGGGCTGTGGGGGCGGCGCACTCGCGGGCGAGCAGCGCGGAGACGGCGGGCGTGCGCAGCGCACCGATCCGCCCACAGTCCATCATCGCCACCGGCAGCCCGGTGATGTCGTCGTAGAGCGTGAGCGTGGTGTAGTAGCGCTGCTCCGTACGCCCTTTGTCCAGGCCGTGCTTGTACGAGGTCTTGATCGCCACCACGTCCCGCGAGCCGTCCCGGCCGAGCATGGCGTACGAGACCGAGTGCTTGTCCTGCGGTGCGACGCTCAATTTGCGGGGGTTCTCCGAGGCGCCGGCGTACAGCGTGCGGTAGGCGTCCTCGACGGTGGTGATGACGTCGGCGATCGATATCTCCAGGCCGGCGAGGTCCGAGGCGGCGAGTATGTGCAGGCCGGTGTGGTCGCCGGCGGGTGCACCCGGGTGCCGGGCGGTGGTGGCGGAGTCGGTCATGGCCTTCCCTTCCGTGGTTCCGGTGCGGGGTCTGGTGGGGGCTCTGGGTGGGGGGTCTGGGTTGAGCTCTCGGGGCTGGTGTGGGGCTCTGGGGGGGAGTTCGGCTCGTGCCACCGGCGCCGCGATCCGATCAAGGCTCCCGCCCCGCGGGCAGGCGGCGAGAGCAGTCCGTCGGCATGCCTACCCCCGGCACGGGGCGGCTCGATGCGTGCTTGTTGTCGGGTGCCGACGTGCCGGGTGGCGCGGGCGTACGGGTGCACGGGGGGCGGTGGGGGGCCAACGGGCGCCGGCCAGTGAGCCGGCTTCCACCGGCCGGCGCCTTCGGTCGATCCGCGCATTCGGTCGGTCGGAGGGCCGTTGGCGCTGCGGGCGCCGACCGCGGCCCGCCGGCTCGTACGGCCGGGCCACGGGGCCACGGGCCGCCGGCTATACGGTGCGCGCCTCGACGGTGATCTGGCCGTAGCCGTGCTCGTCGGTTTCGGCGGGCGGGCGGGTGTGGCGCCCGGGGACGCGTACGGAGGCCCGCTTGAGCCAGCGGTCGGTGCCGTCGTAGCGCGGGGTGAAGGGCACCCGGCCGTGCACCACCAGGTCGTTGTCGATGACGAGCACTTCGCCGGGGGCGAGGCTGACGGAGGTGGTCACCCGGTCGAGTTCCGTGCTCAGCCGCTGGTAGGCGGCCCGGTACGGCGCGCTGGCCCGTTCCAGCGGGGTGTAGGCCGGGTCGAACCGCAGGGTCAGGCCGTGACGGCCGCGCCAGAGCGCGGGCACGGCGGGCGCGTCGTCAGCGAAGGTGCGCGCCTGCGTGTAGGCGTCGTCGGGGAGGATCGGCACCTCGGATGTGCTCAGGGTCTCGACGTCGGAATCGGCGAGTCGGACGCGGCGGATGCTGGCCGCGGTGGTGGCGATCCGGTCGTGGTTGCGCAGGCAGCCGAGCAGCAGCAGGTGGGCCCGGCCGGGGTGGAACGCGTCTTCGGTGTGCGGGGCCAGCACGACGGTGCTGCTGGCCCCGGTCTGTTCGCGCTCGCGCCCCGGGGCGGGCACGATGTTGTGGACGAAGCGGCCCCCCTGTTGCCCGACCCAGGCCGTCGGGTGACCCATCACGTTGGCGAGCAGCAGGAGCATCAGGTCCCAGACCGCGCCCGCCTCGCCGGCCGTCACCCAACTCGCGGGGGTGGCACCGATGGTGGCTTCGTCGACCGGCAGGCCGCGTAAGACGTAGAGGCCGTGGTCGGTGTCGACCGGGCGGCAGTAGGTACGGGTGGCCTCGCTGAGGCCGGCCGCCACCTCGGCGGTGCGGCGCAGGAGTTCCGGCGATGTGGTGGCGGTGCCGCAGTCGGCGAGAAGGCGCTCTGCGGCACGGGTGATCTCGGCGACCGCGAAGTGATCGAGTTGGCGAAAGGGTGTGGTTGCCGTCGTCATGAGCGGGATCGTCCGTTCCGGTGCGGGGATGGGGCTCGACCCGGGAGCGACGCCGCCGACCGGAGTGTGCACGAGGGGGAAAGCCGCTCCTAGCAGGAGATGGGGAGGCCATTCGCGCCCGCCGTCGGCGTCGTTGGGCGCCGAGAACGTACCACCGAGCCAAGGTTAGCCAAACCTTACTTTCATGCTGGCCGCATATCCGACTTCACGCCATATGACAGAACAGCGGAACGTTGACGATCCAGCCATCCGTGCGATACGCACACCCCGGCACTAGCGTCCCCATTCCTCCCGATTCAACCGGTTGCCGAGCCGTCGCAAATGCGCCACGAAGGCGCCCACCGCGCGCCCCTGCGCCCTGCCGCACCCTCGTACGCGACCTCTGGGACCCCTGCGTCAACCGACGGGCGACAGCCATCTGAACTGACCGCGCCAGCCCGCGCCGGGCCCCGCACGCACCCATGACTCCACGCGCCGCCACCCCACGAGCCGCCGCCCGGCGTGCGCGGGCCGCGGGGCGGCGAGGCATGACGCACCCCCTGCACGGCGCACGCCCGCGACGGGCCGCGCCGCGCCGTGCGTCCGATATCGAACAGGTCACATTGATCGCTCGGATCGGTACCTATTGCCGTGCCCAGTGGTTATGCCACGGGGGCATGTTGCCGGCCCCCGTTGACCGGGGCGCGCACTGCCGGCCCCGTTGACCGCGACGGAGGGCATCCGGGGAGTCCTATGCGATACGAACTACTGGGCCTCATCCGAGTCATCGGCCCCGATGACACGTCCTACATCACCGCACACAAGGCAGAAGTCCTGCTGGCCGCACTGCTCGCGCGATCCGGACAGGTGGTCACCGCCGACCAGTTGATCAACGAGATCTGGGGCGACCGCGCCCCCCGCCGCGCCCATGCGGCGCTGCACGTCTACGTCTCACAACTGCGCAAGTTCCTCCGGAACGCCGGGGGCAACGGCCAGTCCATCGTCACCCGACCGCTCGGCTATCTGCTGTGCGTGGGCCCCGACGAGCTCGACAGCAATGACTTCCGGCGGCTCGTCGACGACGGCCAGGAGCTGGTCCGGCTCGAACGGCACGAACAGGCGCTGCGCTGCTTCGAGTCCGCGCTCGCGCTCTGGCGCGGCCCCGCCTTCGACGACGCCCGTGACGGGCCGATCGTCAACACCTGCGCCGCCTGGCTGGAGGAGACCCGGCTCCAGTGCGTGGAACTCCTCATCGAGCAGTACCTCGTCCTCGGCCGCCACCGGGAGATCGTCGGCCAGCTCTACGCGCTGATCAGCGACCATCCGCTCCGCGAAACGTTCTACCGCTACCTGATGCTCGCGCTCTACCGGTCCGAGCGGCAGGCTGAGGCGTTGATGGTCTACCGCGCGGCCTCCGGACGGCTCAGCGACGAACTCGGTCTCGAACCCTGTCGTCCCCTTCGCGACCTGCACCGGGCCATCCTCACCGGTGACGAGGCGTTCAGCGGGCGCCCGAGCTGACGCCCCGCCGCCCGGCCCCGTTCGCCCTTCTGACGGCCGCCGCCACCGGCCGCCGGTCCCTCCCCGGGGACACGCCACGTACCCGGCCCGTCGCGCACCCCGGCCGGCGGGGTGTGCCACGTGTCGGGCGGCCCGACCGGCCCCTCCCGCGGCGCGGGTGGCCCGCCGGAGCCGCCCCACCGGGCGCGGAGGGCCGGCCTATCGGGGTGGGTGGCCGGCCCGCGCGACCGCACGGACCGGCCACCCCGGTGCTCACCCCGGCTCCGGAGCGTCCGCCCCCTCGACCGAGATGACCTGCGCCGGACAGTTGCGGACCGCGTCGCGTACCGCCTCGTGCTGGTCCCCGTCCGGCCGCCGTTGCAGGACCACGACCACCCCGTCGTCATCACGCTGGTCGAACACCTTGGGGGCGAGGTAGGCGCACATGCCCGACGCCACGCACCCGTCCTCGTCGACCCGGACCTCCATCAACGTGCTCCCTCTCCGCTCGGCAGGATCTCGTCCCAGGTCACCGGCACCGCAGCCGGGCCGATCACCGGTGTGTTGGCCTTGAACGGCACGTCCTGCACCGGGCACGCGAGGCGCAACGTGGGGATGCGCCGCACGAGTTGTTCCAGCACCACCGTCAGCTCCAGGCGGGCGGTCTGCTGACCGAAGCACTGGTGCGTGCCGTAGCCGAACCCGAGGTGGTCGCTGATGCGTCGGCCCACGTCGATCCGGTCGGGGTCGGTGAACTGCTCGGGGTCACGGTCGGCGGCCTGGATGGCCACCACCACGTACTCCCCCGCGCGCACCGGCGTGTCGCCGATCTGGGTGTCCCGCGTCACCTGCCGGGCGATGCCGGCCGCGCCCCCGAAGCAGCGCACGATCTCCTCCACGGCGCTCGGGATCAGTGCCGGTTCCGCCTGGAGCCTGACGTACTGCTCCCGGTGCGCGAGCAGGGCGAACATGCCGTGGGCGAGCGCGGTGGCCGTGGTGTCGAACCCCGCGACCAGCATCACCGCGCACATCGCCACGAGCTCCATGTCGGAGAACGGCTCGTTGCTCTGCTCGCTGCGGGCGATGATCCGGCTAACCCCGTCGTCCTGCGGGTCCGCGCGCCGGGCTCGGACCAGTTGGTACAGGTAGCCGTGGAGCGGCTGCATCGCCGCCGCCATCTGCGGCTCCGAGGTGATGTCGCTGAACACGGCGGCGGCTGCGGTGTGGAACAACTGCCGGTCGGCGTACGGCACCCCGACCACGCCGCTGATCGCCGCGGTGGTGACCGGAACGGTGAAGTCACCGTAGAAGTCGGCCGCGCTGCCGGCCGCGGCCAGCGCGTCGATGCGCTCGGCGACGATGGCCTCGACCCGCGGGCGCAGCTCCGCGAGCCGCTTGGGCGTGCCGACCTCCGGGCCGATGTGGCGCCGGAAGCGCTGGTACTCGGCCCCGTCCATGCGCGTGAACTCGCCTGGGCGCACCGGCCGTTCGGGGTCGGCGTGCCCCATCATGTGCGGCACCTGCCCGGTGCGGCTGCTGAACCGCTCCGAGTCGCCCAGCACCTCGCGCACGTCGGCGTACCGGCTCACCAGCCAGGCGCGCATGCCGGTGGGGCACTTCACCCTGACCACCGGTGCCTCGATGCGCAGCCTGGCGTAGTCGGGTGAGGGACCGAAGGGGCACTCGCGCGGCCGGGGCAGGGGCAGGTCGAGCAGTTCTTCGTCCGTGCCCGCCTCGGTGGATACGTCCATCTCCACTCCCTACGCCCGGGCGCGCAGCGCGCGCCGGAGGATCTTGCCACCCGCGTTGCGCGGCAACGCGTCCACGAACTCGTAGCTGGTGGGCATCTTGTAGTCGGCCAGTCGGCCCTTGAGGAACAGCAGCAGGGCGCGCGGGCTCGGCCGCTCGCCGGGCCGCGCCACCACGCAGGCGTGCACCGCCTCGCCGCGGACCTGGTGCGGCACGCCGGTCACGGCCACCTCGGCGACCGCGGGGTGCCGGCTGAGGGCGTTCTCGACCTCGGCCGGGTAGACGTTCTCGCCCGCGACCAGGATCACGTCCTTGATGCGGTCGCAGACGTGTACGTAGCCGTCGGCGTCCACGTAACCCGCGTCCCCGGTGTACAGCCATCCGTCGCTCAGGGTCCGCCGGGTCTCCTCCGGGCGCTGCCAGTACTCCGTCATCACCGCGGGGGTGTCGATGCGCAGCTCGCCGATCTCGCCGGGCGGCAGGACCGCGCCGCCCGCGTCGACGGCCTGCACCGCGACCCCGGGGTAGGGCCGGCCGGCGGCGCCGAGCCTGGGGCTGCCCGGGTAGTGGTCGGCCGGCGGCAGGCAGACGGCCGATGCACAGGTCTCGGTGAGCCCGTAGATCTGCGCGAACTCGCAGCCCATGACCTCGATGCAGCGTTCCAGGACGGATTCGGGGATGGGCGAGCCGCCGTAGACGATCTTGCGCAGCCCGGCGAAGTCGGCCGGTCCCGCGTCGGGCTCGGACAGCAGGATCTGGAGCATGGAGGGTACGAGCAGCGCGGTGGTCAGCCCGCCGTCGCGGATCAGTTCCAGGGTCAGCTTGGCGTCGAAGGTGCGGGCCAGCACGTTGGTGCAGCCGGCCCGGTAGCCGTGCAGGAACCACCAGGGGCCGCCGATGTGGTGGCCGGGCAGCAGGCTGAGGCTGCGGTCCTCCTCGCGCCAGTCGAGCCAGTCGAGTTCGTGCCGGGCCAGCAGGTCGTTGATCGCCCAGAAGCTGGCCTGGCTGAGGACGACGCCCTTGGGCGCGCCCGTGGTGCCGCTGGTGTACATCTGGGCCAGCGGGTGGCGGGGGCCGGCCCCGCCGGTCGGCTCGGTCTGCGGGTGGTCGGCCGTCCAGGCCAGGAAGCCCGGGCCGTGTTCGCCCGGTTCCAGCGGCACGACCAGCCGCAGCCGGTCGAGGCCGGGCCGCAGGCCCTCGATGGCCGGCAGGTGCTGTTCCTCGGTGAAGAGGAGTTCGGCCTGTGCGTCACGCAGGACGTGCTCGACCTCCCCCGGGGTCAGCCGCGGGTCGGCCGGGACCAGCACGGCCCCGATCTTGGCGCAGGCCAGCAGCAGGTCGTAGAGGTGCTCGCCGTCGTGCCCGAGGTGTGCGACCCGGGTGCCCGGCACCGCGCCGGCCGCCAGCAGCGCGTGCGCCGTACGGTTGCTGCGCAGGTGCAGTTCGCGGTAGGTGACCGTACGGCCGTCGCAGGCGATGGCGATGTGGTCGGGCCTGACCTCGGCGTGGTGGGCGGAGGCGGCGGCGATGGTCTTCGGGCGTCCGGCCGGGGGGCGGTGGCTCATGCCCGGTCTCCTTCCGCTGCGGTGGTGAGCTGGCCGTCGATGAACTCGCCCAGCAGCGAGACCGAGGGGTGGTCGAAGACGCTGGAGGCGGAGAGCGGCAGCCTGAAGCACAGTTCCAGGGCGTTCTTCAGCTCGACGGCGGCCAGTGAGTCGAGCCCGACCTCGAAGAACCGGGCGTCCGGCGGCACGTCGTCGGCACCGTCGAAGTGCAGCAGGTCGGCGATGACGCCGCGGACGACGAGGGAGACCCCCTGTCGCCGCTCCGACTTGGACAGTTGCAGGAGCGCGTCGAGGTCCACGCTGACGGCCGTGTTCTGCTTGGCGCGGCCCACCTGGTGGTAGAGCGCGCTGGGCAGCGGCCGGGTGGCCACGCACTGGTCCCAGTCGACCTCGGCGATGGTGACCTGGGCCGGCGGCCGGTCAAGGAGGCGGATCAGCGCGCGCATTCCGGTGGTCGGCTTGAAGAACCCGAAGCCCTGGTGCTCGACGTTGGCGATGTGCTGTTCGTCCATGGTGGCGGCGAGCCCGATCTCGCCCCAGGCGCCCCAGTTGACGCTCATGCCCGGCGCTCCGGCCGCGCGCCGGCGCCACATCAGGGTGTCCAGGTAGGCGTTGCCCGCGGCGTAGTTGGCCTGGCCCCGCGAGCCGAGTACGGAGGTCAGGGACGAGTAGCCGATCAGGAAGCGCAGTTCGGGGTGGTCGGCGGCGAGTTGGTGCAGCAGGTAGCTGCCGTACACCTTGGCGCCGAAGACGGTGTCGATGCTCTCCCAGGTCTGCGCGGTGACCGGGGCGTCGGCGAGGACTCCGGCCGCGTGGATGATCCCACCGAGCGGGTAGGGCCGGGCACCGAGGTCCGCGCTGATCCGCGCCATGTCCTCGGCGTCGCTCACGTCCGCGACGTAACTGATGATCTCCACGTCGGGTCCGAGCAGTTCGGCCAGTGCCGCGCGCTCGGCGTCGCCCGGGGTGCGGCGGCCCATCAGGGCGATGTGCCGGGCGCCGAGGCCGACCAACTTCTCCGCGGCGAGTCGGCCGAGCGAGCCGAGCCCCCCGGTCACCAGGTAGGTCCGGTCGGGGCCGATCTCGGCCGGGGGTGCGGGGGGCAGGTGCTCGTCGTCGAAGGCGAGTACCGCCTTGCCGCTGAGCGCCCCGCGGCTGACCGCGCCGAGCGCTTCGTCGATCTCGTCGAGGGTGTAGACGGTGGTGGCCAGCGGGGTGAACTCGCCGCGCTCCAGCAGGCCGCCGAGGGTGCCCAGGGCGTCCCCGGCCAGTTCCGCGGTGCGCTCGGTGCTGACGTCGGTGAAGTCGGTGTAGGTGATGTCGGTCCTGGCCCGGGCGACCTCGTCCGGGGTCAGCAGGCCGACCTTGCCGAGTTCCACGAAGTGGCCGCCGGGGGCCAGGGTCCGCAGTCCGGCCCGGGCGAAGTCCTGGTCCAGGCTGTTGACCAGAAGGTCCACGCCCTCGCCCGCGGTGGCCCGCAGGACCTCGTCGGCGAAGTCGTGGCTGCGCGAGTTCATCAGGTGGCGTACGCCCTGGGCGCGCAGCAGCGGCCACTTGTGCGGGCTTGCGGTGGCGTAGACCTCGGCCCCGGCGCGTTGGGCGAGGCGTACGGCGGCCTGGCCCACGCCACCGGCGGCGGCGTGGATGAGGACCCGGTCGCCCGGCTTGACGCAGGCCAGCCGGTGCAGCACGTGGTGGGCGACGAGGAAGGCGGTGGGCTGTGCCGCGGCCTGGGCGAAGGTGAGGTCGGCCGGCTTGCGGACGGCCTGTGCCGAGGCGACGGTGACCTGGCGGCGGAGGCTGCCGAGGTGGGCCACCAGCACCGGGTCGCCGATCGCGAAGGAGGCGGTGGGCCCGGCCGCGACGACCTCGCCCGCGCACTCGTGGCCGAGCGGGACCTCCAGCGGTCCGCGACCGCTCTCCTCGGCGAAGACCCGGTGCAGGCCGAGGACGTTGAAGACGTCCCGCATGGAGAGGCCGGCGGCCCGTACCCGTACCCGGATCTGGTCGCCGACGGGCTCGGGCTCCTCCTGGAGCGGTGCCGTGACGACGCCGGTGAACTGGCCGTACTCCTTGATGACCAGTTCGACGTCGGTGGCGGTCGGGCCGCCGACGCCGTGGTAAATGCGGCGTACGTGCCGCAGCCCGCCGCGGTAGGCCACCTGGTACTCGGTGGAGTCCTTGGTGGCCCACTCGTCGAGCAGTGCGGGGTAGGCCCCCGCGGTGCCGCGCGGCGGCAGGTCGATGAGGGTGACGCGCTGGGCCGGGTACTCGGTCCACATCACGTGGCCGAAGCCCCAGAGCGTGGCGGCGGCCCAGGTCGGTGCCTGCTCTGCTGGTTCGGGCGCGTCGCCCGGCACCCACTGGCCGCCCTCGGTGATCAGCCACAGCCGCTGGTCGCGGCCGAAGCCGACCGCCTCCAGGGCGTCCCGCAGGGTGAGCAGGTCCCGGTAGTTGCGCTCGCACTCAGCCCGCAGCGGTTCGTCGGTCCCCCGGCGCGGCTGCCAGAACCAGCACACGTCGGTGGGGCGCCGGTCCTTGAGGGCGGCGGCGGCGTCGGCGGCGCTCGGTACGGCGGTGAGGACGGTCTGCCGGTCGGCGGCCGGCCCCGCCAGCTCGGTCAGGCCCTGCTCGTCGGCGCCGATGAGGAGTACGTGCCGTGGCTGGGGGTCGGCCGCGCGCAGCGATCGTTTGACCCAGCGGAGCTCGGAGTACATCCGGTCGCGGTCGGGGGCCGCGCCCGCCACCTGGCGCAGGGTGAGCCGCTCCATGACGAAGACGGGCCGGTCGCCTTCGAGCACGATGAGGTCGAGTACGGGCCCGGGGGCCTCGGCCGGCTCGGCCGGCGTGCCGCCCTCGTCGGTGGGGGTGGCGGCGGGCTCCGGCGGGATGAGGCGCAGCACGCTGCGCAGGGTGCTCCCGCGGGGCTTCTTCAGCAGCCGGCAGCTCGCGATCCCGACGGGCATGGCCACCACGTCGCTGTCGCCGCGCAGTGCGGTGATGGTCTGGAAGGCGCAGTCGAGGATGGCCGGCGGCAGGTGCTCGGGGCTGGCGCCGTGCTGGCCGCGGAGTTCGCCGATCGCGAGGTTGGGGCCGTGGGCGTCGGCGTGTACGAGCCCCTGGAAGAGGGGCCCGTAGTCGACGCCGAGTTCGGCGAAGTCGGCGTACAGGTCGTCGGCGGTGAAGCGGGCCCGTGGTTCGCCGCTTTCGGTGGCCAGGGTGCGCAGGGTCGCGGCGGTCGCGTCGAGTTCGGGGCGGTCTGCGGTGCCGAGGGTGGCGGTGACGTGCCGGCGCTCGATGCCGTCGGCGCCCGGCTCCTCGCCTGGGAGCAGGCTGACGATCTCGGCCTCGGCGGTGCCGTCGGGGCGCTGGCGCCAGCGGGTGCGCAGTTCGACGCTGCCCTCGTCGGCGATGAACAGGGCCTCGTGCAGGCTGACTCCGGTGATCGGCAGGTTGCTTTCGCCGTAGACGGCGTCCTGGAGTGCGATCAGCATTTCGACGTAGCCGGCGCCGGGGAAGACGATCTTGCCCATGACCTTGTGGTCGGCGAGGTAGGCGGGCCGGTCCGCGCTCACCCGGGAGGTGAACTCCCGCTCTCCGGCGTCCAGTTGGCTGCTCGTCGTGGTTTCCCTGCCGAGCAGCGGGTGGCCGCCGGTGCCGGCGCTCTGGGGCGCGGCGGCGGGGGCCGGCAGCCAGTGCCGGCGGCGGTCGAAGGCGTAGGTGGGCAGGGAGATCCGACGGCGTTCGCGCCCGCGGTGGTACGCGCTCCAGGCGACGGGCGCGCCGGCGGTGTAGAGCTGGGCGAGTGCCTGGCGGGTGACGGTGGCGTCGGCGTCCTCGGCGTGCAGGCTGTTGAGCCAGGTGTGGCCGGCGGCGGCGTCCAGGCACTGCTTGCCCATGCCGATCAGTTCGGTGGCGGGTCCGCATTCGAGGAAGAGGTGTCGGCCCCGTTCGGCGATGGCGTGCATCCCGTCGGCGAACCTGACGCCCTCGCGCAGGTGGCGGGCCCAGTAGTCGGGCGTGGAGATCTCGGCCGGGTCGGCCACGCTGCCGGTGAGGTTGGAGATCAGGGTGAACTCGGGCTCGTGGAATTCCAGCCCGGCCACGACGTCGCGCAGTTCGCGGGCGGCCTCGGCCATCAGCGGGGAGTGCGAGGCACAGGAGACGGCGAGCCGCCGGTTCTTGATGCCGCGCTCGGTGAGCTGCTGCTCGACGGTGGCCAGCGACTCCTTGCCGCCGGAGAGTACGAGCTGTCGGGTGCCGTTGATGGCGGCGACGGAGAGGTCGTCGTGACCGTCGACCAGCTCGGACACCTCGGCGACCGACGCTTCGACGGCGGCCATGGCCCCGGGTGGTGAGGCCGCCATCAGCCGGGCCCTGGCGGCCATCAGGGTGACCGCGTCCTCCAGCGTGAACAGCCCGGCGACGGTGGCGGCGACGATCTCGCCGATGCTGTGTCCGGCCAGTACGGAGGGGCGCACGCCCCAGGAGAGCCAGAGCCTGGCCACCGCGTACTCCAGCGCGAAGAGCGCGGGCTGCATGTAGGCGATCTGGTGGATCAGGTCGGCGTCCTCGCTCTCGCCCAGCAGCATGTCGCGGATGGAGCGGCCGAGGTGCGGGGTGAACAGCCGGTCGCAGGCGTCCAACTCGGTGCGGAAGGTGGCGAACCGTTCGTACAGCGGGCGTCCCATGCCCACGTACTGGGCGCCGCCGCCGGAGAACAGGAAGGCCACCTGCGCGGTGCCGGCGCTGGCCTGCCCGGCCTTGGCCAGCCCGCGGTCGAGCAGCCGGGCGACGTCGTCGTGGTCGCGGACGAAGCCGGCGATCCGCAGCGGGAAGTGGGCGCGGGCCACGTTGCTGGTGTAGCAGAGGTCGCCGACGTCGAGGTCGGGCTGGTTGCGCAGCAGCCGCTGGTAGCGCTGGATCTGGCCGGTCAGGGCGGGGGCCGACTTGGCGGAGAGGGTGAGCAGGTGGCCGGCGCCCTCCTCGGTGGGGGCCTCGACCGGCTCGGGCGCGGGTGCCTCTTCGAGGACGACGGAGGCGATGGTGCCGGTCAGCCCGAAGGAGTTGACCAGCGCCCGCTTGGTCGGCGCGGTCCAGGGGCGGGCCTCGGTGGCCACCGCGACGGGGGCGGTGTCCCAGGGGATGCGGCTTGAGGGCTGGGTGAAGTTCAGGTGCGGGAAGATGGTGGACTCACGCATCTGGAGCGCAGTCTTCACCAGCCCTCCGATGCCGGCCGCCGACTCCATGTGGCCGATGTTGGTCTTCAACGAGCCGACGACGACCGGCTGTTCGGGGCTGTGCGAGGCGCTGAAGACGGAGCTGATGGCGCCGATCTCGATGGGGTCGCCGAGCGGGGTGCCGGTGCCGTGCGCCTCGATGTACGAGATGTCGTGCGGGCGCATTCCGGCGGCGTCCAGCGCCCTGCGCATCAGCCCTTCCTGGGCGATGCCGTTGGGCACCATCAGGGAGCTGCTCTCGCCGTCGGAGCCGACGGCCGAGCCGCGGACCAGGGCGTAGATGCGGTCGCCTGCGCGCTGCGCGTCCGAGAGCCGCTTGAGGACCAGCGCGCCGCCGCCCTCGCTGCGGCAGTAGCCGTTGGCTGCCTCGTCGAAGGTCTTGCAGCGGCCGTCGGGGGCGAGCATGTTCGACTGGCTGGCGAGGATGTAGGGGCGCGGGTTGACGATGGCGTTGACGCCGACGCACAGCGCGACGTCGGATTCGCCCTCGCGCAGGCCCTGGGCGGCGAGGTGCACGGCGACCAGCGATGCGGAGCAGGCGGTGTCGATGGTCATGCAGGGGCCGCGCCAGCCGAGGAAGTACGACAGGCGTCCGGAGACGGCGCTGAGCGCGGCGCCGGTGGGCATGTAGCTGTTGAGTTCCTCGTTCGCGTAGCCCCCCATCTCGCCCGCGTAGTCGGTGTTGCTGACGGCGACGTACACGCCGCCCCTGCCGTGGCGCAGCGGGCTGGGGTCGATGCCCGCGTCCTCCAGCGCCTCCCAGCCGGTCTCCAGCGCGAGCCGCTGCTGGGGGTCGATGTAGTCGGCTTCCTTCGGCGAGATGTTGTAGAACTTCGCGTCGAACTGGTCGATGCGGTCGAGGAAACCGCCGCGTTCGCACCGGATGACGCCCTTGGCCGCCGGGTCATCGGAGGTCAGCCCCTCCGGGTCCCAGCGGTCGGTGGGCAGTTCGCGCAGTCCGGACCGGCCGGTGCGCAGGAATTCGGCGAATTCGTCCGGCGCGTTGCTCCCGCCGGGAATGCGCAGTCCGATGCCGACGATGGCGATGGGGTCGGGCCCGGTGTGGGAGGTCTCGGGACCGGCTGGTGCTGCGTGGTCCCGTGCGTCGGTGGCGTTATCTGACATGGCTCCTGCTCTTGTTGCAAAGTCCGTACGGGACACTCACGCGGCCTCGGTCCTGGTGGTGCGCACTGCGAGGCGCACTCCGCCGTGGCAGGTCGGTACGTCGCCGTCGCCGTACCGGCACAAGGTGCTGACCAGGACGATCGATCCGCCGTCGGCTTCGCGCTCGTCGACGCCCACGACGTCGATCTCGCCCCAGAACCCGCGCCCGCGCATGGCGCGCCGAAAGGTGCTGCGGAAATCCACGATGAGAATGTCGGGAAGCTGTCGAGCCCAGTACTCGTCCAGGGTCCAGGCGTCGAACGGCCACATGGCACGCTCTTTCACGGACTTCGCCAGCAGGTAGTAGACGAGTTGGTTGAAGCACAGGTTGAATTCGACCGCGTTGAAGTGTCCGGTGTCGTCGATGTAGCACGACTCGGGAATGGTGAATTCGCCCCGCGCGCTGACGCGCCCACCGTCCCTCGGCTCGCCCTGGCGCGTCACCGTGGCGGCCTTCAGATAGCGGCAGTGCGGTTTGTAGGGGGTCAGGACCCGGTTGAGGAGCGGCTCGTCACAGCCGTACTGGGTGGATCGTGCGGTGCTGGTGTTGATGAGGTCCACTGGTTGTCTCTCAGCGGCCTTCTGCCGACTGCCGGGCGCCGATTCCGGCGTAGAACTCGTGGTCGTCGTGGACCGTGATCCGGTGCGAGACGGTCGGCTCGGGCTTGACGGTGTGCCGGGCGCAGTGCACGAGGCTGCGGTTGTCCCAGACCAGCAGGTCGCCCTTGTCGAAGGTCTGGAGGTGGATGTTCTCGTGCTGGAAAGTGGGATCGGCCTGGCCGACCGCGGCAAGCACGTCGCGCAACAGGGAATCGGGCAGCGGCGACCCGTCGGCGGCCTGCAATTCGTAGGTGAACGCCTCGCTGATGTAGAGCAGCGGCTCGCCGGTGACCGGGTGCGGGAAGACGGTGGGGTGGGTGACGGCCGGGGTGTGGTCCTCGATCTCGGCGAGTACGTCGGTGATGGGCCGGTAGACGTCGTCGGGGCGGATCTTGAAGTACCGCCGGACGCTGTTGCGGCTGCTGGATCCCGCGAGGGCGTCCTTCATGGCCTGTGGCAGTTTCCGGTACGCCTTGCCCATGTCGATGAAGTAGGTGCCGCGGTTCTCCTTCGGCACCACCTGCGGATAGATCAGGGTGAGCCCGAACGGGCGCGCCATGAACGAGTAGTCGTGGTGCCAGAACTTTCCCGTTTGTGGCACGCCGACTTGTTGTCCCGCCTCCTTCACATTCGAGGAGACGAAGATTTCCTTGTGCTCGGGGTGGTGGTACATCGGCTGGTAGTAGGTCTCCACCTCGCCCATGCGGTGGCCGAAGGAAACGAACTCGGCGGCGGAGAGGTGCTGCCCTTTGAGGACCACGATCTTGTGTTCGTAGACCTTCTTCTTGAGTTCGGCGATGTCCTCGTCCGGGGCGTTCAGCACATCGATTTCGACATCGACACCCAGCGCGGTGTCCGTTTGTGGTGCGGTGGTCATAATCTCCCCCAGTGGGCCGTGCCTGATTGGTTAAGAGAAATCACTGACGGTCCCACCGTTCAGTAACCGGCTTAGGTCGGCCTTCAAGCCCGCTGAAACGGAGGGGTTGCCTCCCCGACGGGCGTTCGACGGACGGTCCCCCGAACGGGTAAGCCCGCCTTGGCCCGTATGGGCGGTGCCAACCACCGGGTGGCCCAACCCGACCGGACCATTCATCACCCGTACGAGTGGACCGCCGTTTCGGGCGCGTGGCGCCCTGCCACCGTCACGGGCAGGAGATTCCCGAGGAATCCAGTGCGCCGGAGCGCATCGGAGTGCGCATACGGGGCACGGCTCGACGGACGCCATCGGTGAATCTCCTGATACACCTGTCGGGCGCGTCGCTTCGGCGTACGACGTGTGGGCCCCGGGCGTGTTGGGCAGTCAGCCCCCAGCGCCCGCCCACCGTCACGTTCCGCGTGCGCCGTTCTTTCCCCTCCCGCGCGTTCCCGCTTGCCCCGCGCCGTGTCGCTGGGCGTCAGGTCGCGGGTCGAGGCCCGCCGGTCAGCCGTCGCATCGAGCCGCTGCCGCGCGCGCCGCCCTGCTCCCCCGTACACAGATGAGGACACCCCTGTGAAGATCAAGACGTTCGCCAAGCTGGTGCGCAGCCGTCAGCTCCCGCTCGCGGTGCGCATGCCGAAGGACCTCTCCGCCCCCGTCTACCGGGCCTCCTTCCTGGCCGCGGCGGCCACCAGCGGGGTGCTGCGGCACCTCGCACAGCAGCCGCTGGACGCCCCCGCGCTCGCCGATGAGCTCGGCCTGCACGAGGAGGAGAAGCTGCTCGGCTCCTGGCTCGACATGGGGGTGCGGGTGGGGGACCTCGGTCAGCGCGGTGGGCGGTACCGGCTGCGCAGCCGGCTCGCCAAGGGGCTGGCCCGGCCCGATTCGGACGCGTACGCGGCGCTGCTCGAACAGCTCATGCGCTTCCACGCCCCGCTGCTGCTGGACGCGCCGAACATGCTGCGCGAAGGCCGGCGGGTGTCGATCGCCGATCAGGACGGCGCGCTCATCGCCCGCTCGTCCCGGGTTCTGGAACCCGCCGTGCAGGGGGTGGTGGAGCAGCACGTGGACCGCACCGCGCCGGTGCGCCTCCTTGAGGTGGGGTGCGGCAGCGGTACGTACGTGCGGCACGCCACCTCGCTCAACGACCGGCTGACGGCCGTGGCGATCGACCTCCAGAGCGAGGTGGTCGAGCAGGCCCGGGTGAACCTGGACAAGTGGGGACTTGCCGACCGGGTGGAGATCGCCCGGGGAGACCTGCGGACCTACTCCACGGACCAGAAGTTCGACCTGGTCACGCTGCACAACAACATCTACTACTTCCCGCAGGGCGAACGGATCAAGGTGCTGGAGCGGGCGCGCTCCTTCCTGATGCCCGGGGGCAAGCTGCTCCTGACGACGAGTTGCCAGGGCGGCGGTCCCGGCCTTGAGATGCTCAACCTGTGGTGCGCGTACGCCGACTTCACCGGGCCGCTGCCGCACCCCGAGACGCTCGTCGGCCAGTTCCGGGAGGCCGGCTTCAGCCAGGTGCGGTCGCGGCGGCTGGTGCCGGGTGAGGAGTTCCGGGCCTTCACCGGTGTGAACCCGTTCGACGCCGAGGACTGACCGGCCCGCCCGGACACTCCGGGAGCCGGCACTGAAATCCGTATTGCCGGAACCATCCCGCCTTGGCATGATCCGTGGCGCATCGCAGCGTCGGGCGTCCTACGGGGCGTCCGATCCGCCGACGCGCGGCCAGGAGCGCGGCGTGACGTCTCATCACCATCCACACTCCGGACCCGGCCGTGACGGGGGCCGGGTGGCCCAGTCGTCGTCCGCACCCCGGACCCCCCTCGTCCGATTTTGCATTTCCGCAGGTCAGGACGGGTGATACGGACTCGTACGGGGGACGTTTCGCGGTGCGGTTCGCCATCACCGACGAAGGTGAAGAACTTCACATACAGCCCTTTCGACTGCGAATTCGGGCCGTGGATGGCGCAGTATCCCTATCCGACACCACCAAGCCCCCGTCACCACGGCGGGGCGGTCCGGGCGGACGCCGAGTCCTGCCGCCGCACGGACCAAGGAGTAGATCGCAGATCGGCAGGAACGGGAGACCCAAGCACGACGGACCACGAAGTCGGTGGTCCTTGGGGTGAAGCCACGCAGGTGGCCGGGCAACTTCGCCAGTCCGAACCCGACAGGTCATCTTTCGCAGGCGGATGACGAAGGGCTTCTGTATGTCCGCGCAGGCTCGTATACCCGCGCTCGCTTCCCGCCTCGGCACCGCGTCAGCCCTCACCGCGACGGTGCTGGCGGGGTCGGCCTTCCTTCCCGCGATGACCGCCGACGCCGAGGCGGCGACCGCCTCCCACAAGGCGCTCAAGGTCGCGGCAGGCAAGAAGGGCGCACCCTACAAGTACGGGGCAGCCGGTCCGCACCGGTTCGACTGCTCCGGGCTCACGCTCTACTCGTTCAAGAAGGCGGGCAAGAAGCTGCCGCGCACGGCAGCCGCCCAGTACAACAAGACCCGTCACCTGTCCGCAGGTTCCCGCAAGGCGGGGGACCTGGTCTTCTTCCACTCCGGCCGGAACGTCTACCACGTGGGCATCTACGCCGGGAACAACAAGATCTGGCACGCTCCGAAGCCCGGCAAGTCGGTGCGGCTGGAGAAGATCTGGACCAAGAAGGTCTGGTACGGCCGGGTCCGCTAGGCGCCCTCGCACCACCGCCCGGGTGGACGGGGGTCGTCGTGGCCACCGCCCGCCCGGGCGTGCGAGCAGTACGCGAGGGGTATGCCCGGATGACGTGCACTGCCCGCCCGGCCGCCGGGCGCGTGCAAGCGGTACGGGCGCCGGCCGCCTCGCGGCGCGCTCCGCCCACGCGCTCACTGAGCCGGGTGATTGTCCCCCTGGGTTCGTCACCCGCAGGAGGCACCCGGCGTTGTCCTCACGTGCCGACCGAATCACGGTCAGCCTGATCCATGAGGACTAGTCATGATGCGAGGAATGACCGGTGTCGCCGTCGTTGCCGTGGCACTGGCGGGTGCGATGACGCCGGCCCAGGCACGTGAGGCGACTCTGCCGATCAAGAACGGCAAGGCCGAGTTCTGCTTGACCAAGCCCGCCGCCAAGCGGCTGGCCGAGGCGAAGATCAAGCTGGTCGCGACGGGGAAGGCACGGCTGACCGGCAAGCAGCGCCAGTGCGTGTCGCTCCCGCTGACCGAGGGCACCCGGGACTACGCCAAGTTGCAGGGTGGCCTGAGCTTCCGTGACCGGGATGACCGCCTCGACCTGAGCAAGGTCCACAACTACGTGGACAAGACCCCGCGGACCGTGGTCCACGCGTCGGTCAACCGGGCCAAGGCCCGGCAGGCGCAGTTCTTGACCTACACCATCAAGCGGGACAACGCCCAGGTCACGCAGAAGCAGATCAAGGCCGTTGACGTGCGGACCGCGCTGACCGGCGAGGGCGAGAAGCTGTTCAAGAAGACGTTCGGCAAGTCGCCGCTGCGCGAGGGTGAGCAACTGTTCAACCTGAACGCGGTGGCGGACCTGCCGAAGGGCGCGCCCGACGCGCTGGCCGCGCTGCTCAGCTCGCTGGGCTGACCCTGCTGACGCCGGGCTGACCGCACTGGTGCGCTCGGGGCCAGCAGTCGCCCCGCCCGCTCGGTGAGGCCGCCACCGGCCGTTTGCTCCACAGGTGCCGTCGACACGCGCTCTGCGTGTCGACGGCACCTGTGCGTGGTGGGCCCGAAGTGGCGGGGGGGGGGGGGGGG